>JANXWZ010000209.1 GCA_025350865.1 Rhodanobacteraceae bacterium | reverse complement strand
TGCCACCACTGTCAAACCAAAATCCCCCAAGCCCCGACGCAAGTCGGGGCTTGTTTAGCAAGAACTTGAGGATGATATTTATGCTGGATGATTTCTTCAAACTTATCTACTCATGGGGGCATAGATACCTACTTGAATTCGGGCTGACAGTTATGTTTTTCTTGCTGGTTCACTTCATTGGATATCCCTTCATAAGCCGACGGCACGACTCACAAGTGCAACAGCAATCTCCATCTATCAAGACAGGAGACATCATCACGCACGGAGATAATAGTCCGGTAACAGTCGGGGCGGAACCTCGGGACAATGGAGCACTGAAGAATGATCAACCGAAAAAATAAACCACTCCTATTGATTGCATTTGCGGTCAGCGCAGGGATTTCGGGTTTGAAGGGGCAAACCTCTGCCGGCGACATTAAAACAACAGGGCAATGCAGCCCAGTTGTAATTCAGCCGAAAAGCGGTTTTCAGATCATTTGTCGTGATAGCACGCTCACCCGCGCCGAAGCTTTGAAACAGGCGAAGCAAGTCTCTCAGCTACTCTCAACGCTCAGAGGCAGGTCACAAGATAGCAGTGAAATGATCAAGAAGCTGGACAAAATCCTCCAGGAACTGAACGACATAAATCCAGCAGGAAGCGAAGCGAATTCAAAACTCGCATTAGCAGCAGCACCAATTTATGCGATTCCAGTAGTCGACGGTCGAGCGACACCTGATCTTTCGCACGGTCTAACCCAACGGGTCGTCCTGCACACTGATATCGTTCTAGCGGCTCCTCGCTTACCGCGCATGGGCAAGGATGAAGTCATTGTTTGGACGTTATTTGTTGACGAAGATGGCTCGGGACTCCATCAATACACGACGGAGTTCTTGGAGGGAAAGACTACTTGGGCTGGCCTTGCCGGAAATACCCGAATTAGCTTTGAATTAGTCACGGAAGCCAATGGTTCCACCGTAATGAGGGCTATCCCCATCGGGAATACGCTGAAGCCGGAAGCCTCGCAGAAGAAATAATTTGCCTTGGTAGATGGAGACATGAGCGAAATGCGAGATCTGTCTCAAACCGGAAGGGCACGCGTTCAAGCGTGCCACAAACCAGCCGCGCTGAAGGCGCTTCCGCTCTGCCGAAGGCTCGTCTTTCCGTATTTCGCTCTCCCCCGCAGCACCACAAATCAAACCCTACATCACGCGTAAACGCGTCCTTGTGTTGAGACTCGTTATCGGCATGCGTGAACGCATGCCCTTCCGGTCGTGCGATGGGGTTGAAGATTTGACTCGGAACAAACCCTAAATCACGCGTAAACGCGCCCTCAATTGATTCCCGTTTCGGCATGCGTAAACGCGTGCCCTTCCGCATTACAATCCCACAATGGCCATCCCACAAAGAACCGCCACGACCGGCACGTTCTTCGTCACGACCATCACCGCCAATCGGCGACGCCTCTTCCAAGTCACCCGTAATGCTGAACTTCTGCTTGAAACCCTCCAGCATTACCGTTCCGAAGGTCACTACAAACTCCACGCGTTCGTCGTGATGCCTGACCACGTACACCTGCTCCTAACGCCGAATGACAAGACAATCTCCGCAGTCATGAACCTGATCAAGGGCGGTTTCTCCCATCGGCTCAACTTCAAAGGTCCGGTCTGGCAACGGGGCTTCGCCGACCACCTCGTCGGCGACGCAGAAGACTTTAAGACCCGCCGCACATACATCCACCAAAACCCTGTCGCCGCTCATCTGTCCGAGACTGCGGAACTCTACCCTTACTCTTCTGCCCACCCACCATCGCCGTAAACGAAAAGAGGCGGATGGCCCACACATCTTTCCCTATCCATACCGCCGGGTGCCCCATTCATCGCGCTTTTATCTCACGCGATGAGTGGGGATTCGCAACGCGAACCGCCTTCCTCTCATCCGGCCATTAGCCCGAGCGGTCACCCCACACCCATCTCCCACTGCCATCCCCGCGCGGTATACCTCCCCCATGAGCCTCGCCCTCGATCCGCAAACCGAACAGCGAATTCAGCGCCACATCGACCGTGGCCACTTCCACGATCCCTCCGAGGTCATCGACCACGCTCTCAATCTCCTCGACGCCCAGGAGGAATGGCTCCTGCGCAACAATGAAGCGATTGGCGAGCGCATCGAACAAAGTGCAGCTCAGGCCGAGCGCGGCGAAGTCTACACCGCCGTCGAGGCCGCTCGCCGCCTCGACGCAAACATCGCCGAAAGAATCTTGAAGAGAGCCTGATGAGTGCGTTCCAACTCACCGAGGCGGCGTATCGCGATCTGGACGAAATTCTGGCTCGCATGGTGGACGAAGGGCGCGAAGAAGCCGCTTACGACCTGCGCTCCGAGCTGTTCCAGGCATTCGCCAAGCTGAGTGACGTTCCCGGCCTGGGTCACAAGCGTCCAGACCTGACACACCGCGCTGTCGTCTTTTTCTTGGTTGAACCATATATGGTTATCTTCGACCGATGGAGCGATCCCCTCACCATCTATGCCGTCCTGCACGGATCACGAGACGTGAAACGCATCCCGCGCTCCCGCCCTATGTAGCGCCGAAATCCAAAATGACCTGTCCAGATGCTCAAGAAGGTGCGCAACTGAACAAAGCGGCATATCCCCTCAAGCTGCCCAACTCGATCAAGCAAGCTGCTCAGCACCTCGCCAAGGAAGACGGTGTTTCTCTGAATCAGTGGATATCATCCGCCGTCGCTCAGAAGGTCGGGTCGGTTGAAACCGCAGCCGAGTTCTTCGCAAAGCGCGCCGCCAAGGCCAAAGGCAAGGGCCTCATGCACTACCTCGTCAACGCCCCAGACGTGCCCGAGGAGGGAATTGAGCTGCGTGAAACCAGAATGGCGGCCAAGCGGGCTTAAGAACGAATTGGGGCCGGGTGCCCCATCCATCGCGCCTTTGCTTCCCGCGATGAGTGGCATTCGCAACGCGAACCGCCTTGCTCTGATCCGCCCATCATCCCCGAGCGGTATACTCCGTTGTCTCACAGGAGAGTCCCCACGTGGCACGATACCGTCTTGCACTACCAGCCGCGGCCATGCTGGTCGCTCTCAGCACCGCCACGATAGCCCTCGCGCAGGGCGCTCCAGCCCCCAACGCCCCTCGTCCCGGCGGCGGTGGAGGTTTCACCCACCCGGCCATGGCCGACTGGTCCGATCACACCGGCTGGACCCAGCTCTTCGACGGCAAATCGCTCAAAGACTGGGACTACAGCGCGAACTACTGGTCCGTTGAAGACGGCAACATCGTCGGCAGGACCTCCAATGCCAACCCCGTCGGCACGACGAACATCATCTGGCGCGGCGGCGAACCCGCCAACTTCCGCATCCGATTCGAGTTTAAGATGGAAGGCGCAGCCGCCAATGGCGGCTTTCAGTATCGGGGCAAGAATCAGCCACTCATCCAGCGTCCCATGGACCCCGCCCGACTCGCTGCCATGACGCCCGAGATGAAGGCGCGCATGGAGGCCACAGCGGAGCTTCGCAAGAAATACGCCAAGTGGGACATGTGGGGCTACCAGGCAGACTTCGACGCCGCCAATCGCTATACCGGTCAGCTCTACGACGCCGGCAGTACGCGGGGCATCGTCGCGTGGCGTGGCGACGTTGTCGAAGCGGGCCCCGGCAAGGTCTTGAAGCTTGCCAGCCTCGGCACCGAAGAGGAGACGAAGTCCTGGATCAAGCCACTGGGCGAGTGGAATCAGATGGAGGTCGTCGCGGACGGCAACGTCCTGACCCACATCCTGAATGGGCATGTAGTCACCGTGGTGATCGACACCGACTCAACCTGGTTCGCTGCCAAGGGCCTGATCGCCTTTGAACTCGAAGGAACGGGCGACGTCAAAATCTCCCATCGCAACATCTGGATGAAGCCGCTCCCCTGATCCGACCCCGGGCCGTGATGGGACTACCCCTTTAGAATTCGGACTTTACAAGCAAACACTGGACTTGACGGACTTCGGCTCTATCTAAGTCCAATGCTCTCTGGACTTTACGCGAATCTAGGGGGGCGGGAGGCCACGTCCCCGGCGCCGCCCTAGTTGTACCCCGTTCCGCCCAGCTGCACCACGGAGGTGTATTTCTTGTCGTGGCTCATCAGCACTATGGCACCGCTTACAAAGTTCTGGATTGTCGGCGTAAACGCGACCGAGATGGTGCAAACGTAGCCTGTTGGAAGGGTGGCCGGACACTGGTTCTGCGACACGCTCCATGGCGACAGACTCCCGCCTGCGGAAGGGAACGATGGCGGGTCAAGCGTCAGCGGCGCACCCGAGTTGTTTGTCACCATCGTATCCAGCGAGTAGTCCGGAGACCCGGCCGTTCCGATCCAATAAAGCGTCGTCGGCAGCGTCGCCAAGCTCTGGCTCCGGGACTACATTGACGTAGAACGAGTAGCTCGTCGTACTTGTGATGAACTGGCCGAGTTGCAGTCCATACGGGACCGTCGCCGGCAGCACGCCGTTGACGCGTCCACACCCGGCGGTCCCGTTGGTCGTGAACTGCCCCGCGACCGTCAGAAAATTCTGGCTGCCCTGCAGGCAGCTCGAGGTCGTCGACGCAGCCCACAGCGTTCCGCCGGGGTAGATCGTGCCCGGAATCGGCCGCACCGAAGGATTGCCGCCCGTGGGATAGATGATCGCCGCGCCAAAGTTGGCTGGTGCCGCACTCAGTTGCGGCTGGAACGGCGCATTGGGCGACGCCAGCTCGAACAGTGCCGTCGCGTCATACGCCGCCGGAGCTTTCTCCAGCAACTCGATCGCCGTCGCCGTGTCTGTCGCGCCGCCGGTCAGCGAAAACAGCATGCCGCATGCGGTGCTTGTGTCGCTTGCCGTGCCGCCGGGGGAGTTGATGCAGCTCGACAAAATGTTCGCCAGTGTGTTGATATCGCTGACTGGGATGCCTGCGGTGAAGGTCGTGGCCGTGGCCGACTGGCCCGCACCCGGCGAAGTCCCGGTCCTGTAATCGGCATACGCTGCCGCTGTCGCAAACCCTGCTGACAGGGCCGCGAGGCTCGCCGAATCCGACGCCGAACCGATATTGAACGGCGGCGAAATGAACGGTGCCAATCCGACTGCCGCCGCTACCGTCGTCACCTCGTTGATCTGGATGAAGGTCGAAGGCCCGAGCAATCCGCAACTGCCCAGGGCCGACATCATGGTAAAAGCGGCGTTGTTGGTTCCCGGGGCTAGTCCGGGATTGCCGCCAGTCGCCGTGGCATACGCCAGTGCGCTGCTGCTCGGGCAGGAGATTGGCGCCGGCAGCGTGAAGCCTCCCCCGGCGTCGGTCACAAGCGCAGGTGTCAGCAGAGCCGTCGGTGCGCTGCCGTTGCCCGTCGCCCCCACCGCATAAAACTGCACTGTCGAACCGCTTACTGGAGGCTGACCACCATGTACGGAGCCGCTAAGCGCGGTCGCTGCCGCCACAGTCCGGCCGGACCCGGTTGGAATTCCAGTGCATCCCACCAGCACGAAACTTAGCGAAGCAACTGCGACGACGCCAGACGCGTATCCATATCTCATGAAGAATGATCCCTGAATTGATCCAGATTGAGCGAGTCACGGGGCAACATAACGCGCGTGGGTGAAATATACACTGGCCTTCCGCAGACAATGCGTTGACCCTCTGCCACGCGTTGCGCCCTCGCTCTGACGCAAACCCCGCTCGTGATGGGACTATCCCTTTTGGAACCCGGATCGTACGCACGATTGGGCATAGAGGAATCGCAGTCGGCTGACCGCGCCTTCCCCAACAAGCCAAACCAAACGACTCCTTACGGCACCGTCACAGTCTTCCGCGCACTGTAGCTCGCACCGCTCGCGTCGGAAATCTTGAACACGAGGTAATGAGAACCCGGGGCAGTGTCAGCGATTGGTCGATCGCCGTGCTGGAGACTGGTGTTATTGATCGCTTTCGGAACTCTACGCCTCTTTGCCGAGGTGGGTAGGGTTATGGCTCAAGCGACCCCAGATAAGCCGTGATCGCGACCACGTCATCATCCGTCAGCTTGGCGACCGGCATCTTCATCATCATGCCCTGGCTTCCATTCCGCGCGCCGGTTCTGAAGTCGATCAGCGCCCGCGCCATCTGGCTCGGCGAGCGGCCCGCAATTCCCGGGATATTGCCCATCCCCTTTAGATCCTGCCCATGACACATCCCGCAAGCCATCGTCTTGCCGTCCCCACCGGTTTTAACCAAAGCCTCACCGGCTTTCAGGCTTCCCGTCGGAGCGTACGCGATAAATCCAGAATGCGAATTTCTAAGCTCAGTCTGTTCAAGATTTTCCGATACCTCAACCACACGCGAGCCGATCGGCTCTGTCCCGCTCTCTTCGGTCACCAGCATCCCACCCGTGATGTGCGTCTTCGGCACGGTATCTGTTTCTACGACGCGAATCCACTTGGTCAGTTTGAGCTTGGAGAAGTAGTCGGCGGAGACAGCCATCTCCTCCGGCGTTACGGCCTTGGAGATCAGAATCATGTTCGCGCAGGAAGGCATTTTCGGCTCCGCGCTATGCCGTGCTCCGGAGGCGAAGTCCTTCACCTGCTGCAGAATGTATTCCTTGGGGAGTCCCGCGATGCTCTGGTTCTCCGGCCTGCCTAGTCCATTCGGCAGATGGCAATAGCCACAGGCATAGACCGCCGGTGGCCTGCCATGGCCGACAGGGTCAGCCATCTTTGGGTGGTCCTCCGGGAACCAATCCGGAACGTTGAAGAGGTCTTTGATCTGCGTCGAGGTGTAACTCTGGCTGCTTCCGGCGGCCTGACGCGGTGCCGAAGACGGCGCTGCTGGGGCAGCGGTTCTGGCAGGGGCAGGAGCAGCAACCGGGTAGGCCCAGGCCGGCAGCGCCTGGGCATTTGCTGCCGCTGACGTACCCATGAGGACTGTGACTGCGAAGATTGCGCGCCGTATCGATGTTGGCGTCATTCAGGCCGCCCTGCGCCGCGTGGCGGGAGCGCGGGGGAAGTCCAGCGATGGATGATTCTGGGGCAGGAAATGTCCTTCAAAGTCGACCTCTGCGGCCATGACTGCACGATCCGCTGCCCGGCTGGCTGCCCGTGCCGCTTCTGCGGCTGCATCGGCACGCAAACCGGCTGCTCGGGCTGCTACAGTCAAAGCCTCCCAGTGGGCGCGATGGGCTCGATCCTCGGCCATCACAGCCTCAATCTCGGCCTCTACTGCCCTGGTCTGGAGCGAGTCGGAGATAGCGCGATCTTCCGCTTCCAGCACTGCCACCGGGACCGCAACGGCGATCTCTTCTTCGTCGAACTCTTCAATGTCGTCGATATGTCGTGAATTTCGCATCGCCACCAGGCAGGGTGCAGCAACCATTAACATAAACAGAAGCACGATCGCCACAGCAGCCATGAGTTACCTCGACCACGGACCGCTAAACCTCTCGGTACCGGCCCCATGATGATACTACGTCGAGATGGCGTTTTCCGGACTGCTTCAGCACCCGCAACCAAGGAGTCAACAGGTTGAAGTAACGGACAGCTACTAAGCAGCCCGAGAGGCGAGTTGCTCCGGAAGCACCAGGTCGATCAGGCCCACCACAGGCGGACCCTGGTCCCACGCTTCTGCTGGCAGCTCGGACGTCGCGTGCCACGCCATCCAGGCGTAGGCCCCGCGCGCCGCGTCGGTAACGGACTTTCCTGCTGCTGCGATCAAGGCTGCGGCCATCGCCAGCTTGTGTGCGACTACGATGCCGCCGAGTTTTGCCAGCTCAACCGCAGCCTCGCGAAGCTGCGCAATCTTTACCTTCGGACCGTCTTCTGTGTCCTGAATCAGTAGCCGACGCTCCGATAAGCCTTTGGCGAACCGCCGAATTTCAAAGTCTGTTCCAATTGGCCGCTCGGGTTCGCTCGCCTGAAGCGGGATCGCCTGCCGCCCCATCGGACGCAGCCTGAGCCACGGATTCGGAATGCCCCAATCGCGTTCGCCTTGCTTCCAGGCATCGAACGCCAGCAGGCACGGCGCGAAGACGATCAGGAGAAATGCGAACACGATCATGGTTCCGGACATAGGCCACCTCAGCGGGCGAATCTAGCTGCTAAACGACCCGATGTTACACCTTCGTTGTAGGGCGAGACTAATGGGTGGTATACCCGGGGGTTCATCCTGATCGCAATTCACGCACTGTATTATGGCCTCATGTTCTCTCTTGAAGACGCGGAAGCGCGCGCCCGCCAGATCAAAGTCATCATCTTCGACGTCGACGGCGTCCTGACCGACGGCCAACTCACCTTCATCCCCAAGCTCGACGGAACGGCAGCCGAGACGAAGGGCTTCAGCGCTCATGACGGCCTTGGGATTACGCTTGCCCGGCTTGGCGGCCTCCGCGTCGGCATCATTACCAAGCGCGAGTCGCAAACCGTGGCAATCCGGGCGCGCGACCTCAAACTGGAGTTCGTCTACCAGGGGCAGCATCACAAACTGGCTGCGGCCAAGGCCATCTGTGCCGAGGCCGGAATCACTATGGAGCAACTCTGTTACGTCGGCGACGATATCGTCGATCTGCCGGTAATGCGCATCTGCGGCCTGGCCATCGCCACCGCGAACGCGCGCCCACAAATGCTCGCTATGGCTCACTGGACCACGCCCAACCGGGGCGGTCATGGCGCCGGCCGCGACGCCATTGAGTTCGTCCTGGCGGCACAAGGCTCGCTGGACCGCGTGATCGAGCAATATCTGGACGCCGACGACCCGGCAGTCCTGGCCAGCGACATCGGCAATGGTACCCAGTAGCTAGAGCTTTACTCCAGCCGCCTTATAAATTGACTCGATCACCCGCATGTCCGCCAGACCTTCCTCGCCGGGCGCCTGTGGGGTCTTGTTCTGCAGGATGCACTCCGAAAAGTGATCTGCTTCGCGAACAAACTGCATTGGATCTTTTTCCGTACTCAGGATGTCGACTGAAACTCCGGGTGCCCCCTTCTCTTCGCCCGCATAGCGCGCCGTGAGATGTTGGTTGTCGTAGTTGTAGTTTTCCATTTGCAGCCAGCCCTTGGTGCCGAACAGCTTGTAGTAGCCCGGCATCTGCGAGCCGTAGGTCGTCGAGGCTGTAGCGATGATTCCGGAAGGGAATTGCATCATCCACGAAGCGTTCTGCTCCACCTCTTTGAATCGCACATCGTCTTTGTCGCGCGTGGTGAAATCCGCCTTCACGTTCACCGGCTCTTCTCCGGTAAACATGCGGTGCGCGTTGATGCAGTAGACGCCCACATCGAAGATTGCGCCGCCGCCGGCAAGCTTCTTCGTGTAACGCCACTCTCCCGGCGCGATGTTGAATCCGTTTGCGCCCTGCACGGTCTGCAGCGTCCCCAGCTTGCCGCTGCGCACAATCTCCAGAGCCTTGAGGGTGGTGGGTTCGAAGTGGAGGCGGTAGGCAATCATCAGCTTTACCTTGGCCTGGTTGCAGGCGGCGATCATCTGCTGGCATTCGGTAACGCTGATTGCCATTGGTTTCTCACACAGCACATGCTTACCGGCCTTCGCGGCGCGGATGGTGTACTCGGCGTGCATGCTGTTCGGCAGCGCGACATACACCGCGTCAATGGCCTTGTTGGCGGCTATCTTGTCAAACTCCTCATAGCTGTAAATGTTCTCTTTGGGAACGCCATACTGGGCAGCAATCTTCTCCGCCTTATCGCGATGTCCGCTTACCAACGCTGTCACCTGCGAGTGTTCGGAGTTCTTCGCGCCATTTAGAAAATGCGACGCGATGCGACCCAACCCAATCACGCAATAGCCGATCTTTCGCTCTTGCCCCAGCGCCGATACCTGTGGAGTCCAATGTGCCGCAAGTCCAAGCGCACTCAATTTTGCAAAATCACGTCGAGATATCGTCATCGTATTGCCCTCGGTTTTAGCGCACGGTGGAAGAGATAGTTGCTGTCGCTGGCCAGTGTACCTTCTTCGCGATCAAATTGGCAGCACGTCGAGGATGAGCCGAATTCGCGCCTTGTTATGTGGGCTGCGGGACAATCGACGGCACCTGCGAGAACCCCCCATCGAGGCCGGATTTCACATCCTGTACACATTGGCAAAAGGGGGAATGTGTACCCCATGCGCCGGACGATCAAAACATCGAAATAAGCTGGAATTTATTGGGGATTTGCATTGACACCCTGTTTCCAATGCGCCTACAGTTCCGGTGTCAATTCATCTTGATCGAAAGGAAATTTGGGCCCTGACAGTGTGAGTTGGCAGAAAGAAGGATGCTATGGCGGAATATCGCTTCGTAGGCACATTGTGCGGCTACATTTGTGAGGAATGCCGCGAGTCACTTTCGGGAGTTAAAGTTCGGTTGTACCGAGCTTCCCGGGACATCACACAGCGTGCAAGCGCTGACCCGAAAGACACCTTCGAACTCATCAGCGACGAAGGGGCAGCAACCCGAAAAGGCGATTTGATCGCCGAAACCGCTACCGATGAAGACGGTAAGTTCGCGTTCAACCTGGGAGCAGATCAAAAGTACTCAGGTGAAGCGTTTGAAATTGATGTCTACTGCGGAACCATCCCGCACCGCAAGCCGACACCCACTCCCCCAGATCCTATCCAATTTTCAATCACCACGATCCAGCCCCAGTGGCGTCAATCCGAAAAGGGATTCGTGGCCGCCTGGGAGTACTGCATCCCCGCTCGCTACTGGTGCCACATCCGTGGCCGCTTTGGCGCGTGGACCATCTGCGGACATGTCACCATCTGTGACACGGAAGCTTCCCTTGGCGGCGTCCGCGTCTTCGCTTTCGATCGCGACTGGCTCCAGGACGACCCGCTGGGCAGCGCGGTCACCGATGGTACCGGGCACTTCCGAATCGACTACGCGGCGGCCGACTTCAAGAAGACCATCTTCAACTGGCTGAACGTCGAACTTTTCGGCGGCCCCGACATCTACTTCCGTGTCGAGACGCTGGGGGGAACCGTATTGTTAGCCGAACCGCCGGATCGCGCCAGAGCCAGCGACCGCAACAATCGCGGCCCCTGCTTCTGCGTCGATCTCTGCGTTCCTGAAGGCCCATCGACAAATCCAACGGTGCTGAGCGCGTTTACCAACCTGGGGGTATACGACTTCACCAACGGGTTCGTGAACACCACAACCAGCGGCCATACCAGCGACAACCGGGCGTTCTTCAGCAATGTTCGGCTCAACGGTATCCTTGCGCAACTGCTCAACGGTCACCCGCTGGAGTACATGTTCGAGGTGAAAGACGTGACCGCCGGAGGAGCCTACACGCAGGTTCCGATGTCGCACATCTCGCCCCTTGAAATCGGCAAGATAGAGAACTACGCTCCGGCATTCCCGGGCGACCCGAACCCGGTAAAGACAAGGCCCGTCGTCGTCAACGGACCTTTGAATCCGGGTGACGTCGTTCCAACCGTCACAGGCGACGGCTGGATTCAGGTCCCGCAGCAGAACAACGTCTTCAGCCCTCAAGGAAACTTCGTCGCCAACGGCAACATGATCGGGCTTATCACCACCAGCCTGAACGCGTGGCCGACGATCAACCTGACCGGGCTTACGGGCGGAACGGGTCTCTCTCCCGCGCAGCAAGCCAACGACCGCATCTACGGCATCCGCATGCAGGTTCGCGAGCACGGAAATCCCGGCTCCGCGATCATCGCAGGCGAGTGTGCGCGGGCGGCCGTCGACAATACGCTGTACGACAACGAAAACCATCACCCCTACTGGGGCGGAGGCGTTATCAACGGCGAACTCTGTGTTCGTCTGCTCGATATCGCTGAACTGAGAGCCGCGCCATGCAGCGAAATCACCACCAGCCTGACGGTCCAGTTCACTGCCGGTCACCCGAATCTGGGCGCTGTCAGCGTTTCGATGACGGGACCCGGAGGACCATTCGTCTTCACCCTGCCCCCCGCAGTGCCGGGCGAGCGATTCGGGACGGCCGTTCCCAGCGGCTGGACCCTTGCCTCGCTCGCACCGTGCGCCTACATCGTCACCCTCGGTGTAGACGTTCTACTCACAACCGGCGATTCCGTTCCGAGCGTTCCGCCCGACCAGATTGCCTTCTGCAAGATGTAAGCCTTCGCAGGAATAACCATGGACGGCTCGAAATTGAGCCGCCCATCTTTCTGCTCGATACAAGCTGCGCGATACAATTCGACAGGTTGGATGGCACAACGAGGACCTCTGGTGGCAGCCGCAAAGCGATTCTTCAGCCCGGCCATCATCCTGATTGCCGCCGCCATTGCAGCCAGCTCCGTCCTGCTCCACGGCCCGTTCTGCGGCGACGACTTCCAGTTCCATCTCATCTCCTGGCTTGATGCCCAGCAAAACTGGCGCGCCGGCATCTCCTATCCGCACTGGACACCAAGTCCCAACTTCGGTGCCGGCGAGCCGCGCTTCATGTTCTACCCCCCGCTGACGTGGATGCTTGGAGCCGCGCTCGGTTTGGTGCTGCCCTGGGCATGGGTTCCGGTCACGCTCATCTTTATCCTGCTCTCAGCGACAGGATTTGCAACGCGCGCTCTCGGCCGCCGGCTGCTGAGTACAGGTCCCGCGACCGCCGCCGCGATCGCCGCGATCTTCTGCCCCTACGCGCTGTTCACCTCTTACGGACGTGCCGCGTTCGCTGAACTGGCGGGTGGATTCTGGATGCCGTTGCTCCTGCTCTTCGTCTTGCGAGATCGATCCCCGTCTGCCACCGTTTGGCGCCGTGCTCTGGATGGATCGACCCTTCAACTTGCGCTGGTACTGGCCGGTGCGTGGCTCTCGAACGCGCCTGTGGGCGTGATGGCAAGCTACCTGCTGGCCTGCGTCGCCCTTGGTTTCGCGATCCTGGCGCGAAGCTGGTTCCCCGTCATTCGAGCGGCCGTGGCCCTCACGCTTGGCCTTGCGCTAACCGCTGCTTACCTGCTGCCCGCCGCCTATGAGCAGCGCTGGGTCGACATCCTTGAAGCCACCGGCGTCACCAACGAACCCGGCTTCCTGATCGAGAACCACTGGCTCTTCGTCCTCAAGCCGCACTTCGGCCTCAACTACAACAACGACGACCACCCCTTCGTCTCCATCGTCGTCCTTTCCATGCTGGTGATGGGCCTCTTCGGCGCGGTGGTATTTTGGCGGAGACGCGCGACCATGGACGTGGCCAGCAGGCGGATCTGGCTTATCTTCGCCTGCATTCCCGTCGTCATCCTGATCCTGCAACTTCCGCCGTCGCTGCCACTCTGGAATCACCTCCCCAAACTCCGTTTTCTGCAATTCCCGTGGCGCTGGCTTGTGGTTCTCGAAGCCCCCATGGCAATCATGCTCGCTGCCGCGCTGTGGCCGCGCAGTGTCAGTCAACGATGGAAGTTCTGCGTGGTCGCTGTAGCCGTCCTCGTGACGTCGATGTTCTACGCCACGAGAACCTTCTTCCGCCCGTGTGCCTCTGGTGCTGACCTGCCAACCCTGCTCGCCCGGCACAGCTCCGGCAAAGGCTTCTGGGGAGCGTATGAGTACGCCCCGCCCGGTACCGATAACTCGCTCGTACCAACCGGGCTGCCCGATCTTTGCCTGACTGCGAAATCCGACGTCGACCTCGGCATTGCGCCGAACCCAAATGCCGATCCGATTTGGCGGCAGGAGCAGGGAAGCTGTATCGCAACCGCCGCCGCAACGCTGCGGACCCCCGAACATCTGCGCGTCAGCATGACTGCCGCGCAGGCAGGGTTCGCCGTGCTCCGGCTCCGTACTTTCCCCGCCTGGAAGATCAGCTTAAACGGCAAACCGGTCGCCACTCTGCAGACACGTGAGGACGGCCTCGTCGCTATCCCTGTCGCCCCTGGCCTCGCCATCATCACCGCCGACTGGAGCACCACGCCGGACGTTACGATCGGCCGATATGTCACATTGCTTGCCTTCGTCGCGCTTGCAATTCTCTGGTTTGTGGAACGAAGAATCTTTCGCGCAAGCGAATAACAGGCGAACGCGCTAGAATCACCCCATGCTCGCCGAAGCGATTGCCGCGCCACCGTCCCTCGCATGGGCCCACCCCATCGTGCAGGAGTGGTTCGTCACTAAATTCGGCACGGCCACCGAACCGCAGGAGGCAGGCTGGCCCCACATCCTCGCCGGCGCTGCGACGCTTATCTCCGCACCCACCGGATCGGGCAAGACTTTGGCAGCATTCCTGGTCTGCATCGATCAACTCCTCCGCAAAGCCATCGCCGGAACTCTCGGGCCGTGCACAGAAGTCGTCTACATCTCGCCGCTGAAGGCTCTTTCGAATGACGTCCAGAAGAATCTCGATCAGCCCCTTCGCGAGATCCAGCAACTCGCGCTCGAACGTGGCTACCTCAGCACAGAGATTCGCACCGGCGTCCGGACCGGCGACACACTTACCAAGGATCGCGCGCAGATGCTCCGGCACCCGCCTCACATCCTTGTTACGACGCCCGAGTCGCTCTACATCCTGCTCACCGCAGGCAAATCGCGCGAGAATCTCCGCCGCGTCCGCACCGTCATCGTGGACGAAATCCACGCCGTAGCGGATGACAAGCGCGGTGCGCATCTCGCCCTGACGCTTGAACGTCTGGAAGCCCTGGTCTGCGGTGAAAACCACCTCACCCCCGCCGGTATGCTGCTCGGCCTGGCAACAGCGCCGCAGCGCATCGGTCTCTCGGCCACGCAAAATCCCATCGAACTGGTCGCCGACTTTCTCACTGGCTCGCATACATCGCGCGTCCCTGCGAAGATCGTGCAGGTCGGCCAGCGCCGTCATCTCGATCTCGCCATCGAGGTCCCGTCCGACGAACTCGGCTCGGTGGCCACCACCGCCATGTGGACGGAGATCTTCGACAAGCTTGCCGCCATCACCGACCACCACCGGAGTACGCTGGTCTTCGTCAACACGCGTCGCCTCGTCGAGAAGATCGCCTTCGAACTCTCCAATCGGCTCGGCATCGAGCACGTCGCCGCACACCACGGGTCGCTGTCGAGAGCGCTCCGTCTCGATGCGGAGCAACGCCTCAAAAATGGCGATATCAAGATACTGATCGCTACCGCCTCACTGGAACTCGGCATCGACATCGGCGACATCGACTTGGTCTGCCAGATCAACACAACCCGCGCCGTCGCGGTCGCCATGCAGCGCGTGGGTCGCGCGGGTCACTGGCGCGGTGCCATCCCCAAGGGCCGCTTCTTCGCCACCACACGCGACGATCTGATGGAGCAAGCCGCGCTGATTCGCAAGATGCGCGCCGGTGAACTGGATCAGTTACAAATTCCCGACTCTCCCATCGACGTTCTGATGCAGCAGATCGTCGCCTGCTGCGGAGCGGAGCCGTGGCACGAAGAAGCTCTCTACAGCGTCCTTCGCCGCGCCTATCCTTACCGCAACCTCACCCGGGAACACTTCGACGAACTACTGGTCCTGCTGCATGAAGGCATTGAGTCCAGCCGCGGTCGTTACGGCGCATACCTCCTCCGCGACGGCGTCCAGAATGTCCTGCATCCGCGTCGCGGCGCTCGCATGATCGCCATCTCGAACGGCGGAGCTATCCCCGACACCAGCATCTTCAGCGTCATATTGCAACCGGAAGGGGTACAAATTGCGACGCTCGACGAGCACTTCGCCGTCGACTCCTCCCCCGGCGATGTGGTCCTGCTCGGCAACTCCAGCTGGCGCATCCAGAAGGTCGAATCCGTTGGCCGTGTTCTCGTCGAAGACGCTCACGGCGCACCGCCGACCATTCCCTTCTGGGAGGGCGAAGCACCGCAACGCACCGCCGTCCTCTCCGACGGCGTAGGCGACCTCCGCGAAGAGATCAGTGCCCGAACCCGAAACGTCTCCCCTCAGGACCTCCTCAAACGTCCGGGTGCCGCGTCTCAATCGGCCTCATCGATTGAGGTGGGGTCGAACGACTCTCCCGAAGCCCAAATTTCCGACACCCTCACCTGGCTCGTTGAGGACTGCGGCGTATGCCGCTCCGGGGCCGCGCAACTCATCGCCTACATTGTCTCCGGACGAGCGGTTCTTGGTGCCGTCCCATCCAAAACCACCATCATCGCCGAGCGCTTCTTTGACGACGGCGGCGGCATGCAGCTTATCCTCCACGCGCCGTTCGGAGGCCGCGTCAACAAGGCCTGGGGCCTCGCCCTGCGCAAGCGCTTCTGTCGCGGCTTCAACTTCGAGTTACAAGCCGCCGCCACCGACAACGGAATCAACATCTCGCTCGCCGAGCAGCACAGCTTCCCGCTCGCCGACGTCTTCCGCTTCCTCACCGAGCACACCGCGAAGGAGCTTCTCGAACAAGCCTCCATCGCTTCGCCAATCTTCAAAAACCGCTGGCGCTGGGCCGCCGGTCGTTCGCTGCAACTGCTCCGTATGTCGAAAGGCAAACGCATCGCCCCGCAGATCCAGCGCACCCGCTCCGACGACCTGATGGCCAACGTCTTCCCCCAGGCCGCAGCCTGCTTCGAGACCATCGTCGGCGACATCCAGATCCCCGACCATCCTCTCGTACGCGAGGTGATGAAGGACGTGCTCGGCGAAGCCATGGACCTCGATGGACTGATTGAAATCCTGCGCGGCATTGACAACGGAACCATCCGTTGCCTTGCGGTCGACACGACGACACCATCGCAATTCGCGCACGAGCTTATCAACGCGATGCCCTACGCCTACCTCGATGAGGCCGGCACGGAAGAGCGACGCGCCCGCGCCACAACCCTTCGCCGTGGGCTTCCTTCCGCAGACCCCGGGGAAGCGCGACATCTGGACCAGGCGGCAATTGACACCGTCCGCGCCGAGCTGTGGCCCGACATCCGCGACGAGCACGAGCTCCACGACCTCCTGCTATCTGTCGGCTTCCTGCCCCTCAAGTTCATCGACACCGAAAAGGCCGCCAACTGGCCGATCTTCTACGAGCGCCTCACTCGGAATAGTCGCGTCCATACGGTCGATCTGAACGGAACCCCCTGCTGGGTCGCCGCCGAACGCCTTGAATCGGCTCAGTCTCTCTTCAAGGAAACAGAGACGGTTACAAACCCGGAAACAATCCTGAAATGTGTGCAGGGATGGTTACAAATCCTCGGTCCAGTCTCTGCCGCGACGCTTTCGGTCTGCACTGGCATCGCTGCCGCCGACCTCTTCAAGGCTTTCCTCTCAATGGAGATGCAAGGCCTCTTCCTGCGCGGGGCCTTCGAGCACCCCGCCACCGACGTCGAGCACGACATCGAATGGTGTGAGCGTCGCATCCTGCAGCGCATCCATCGTCTCACGCTCGGTACGTTGCGGAAGCAGATTGAGGCCGTCCCTCCTGCGGTCTACATGCGCTGGCTTCTGTCGTGGCAGCACCTCGCCCCGCAATCTCAACTGGCGGGAGAGGAAGGGCTGTTGCAGGCTCTCTCTCAACTCGAAGGCTTCGAAGCCCCGGCCGTCGAGTGGGAGCGCACCCTCCTTCCCGCCCGCGTGGCCAACTACGACCCTCGGTGGCTCGATGCGCTTTGCCTTTCCGGCGCCGTCGGCTGGGGCCGCGTCTCGCCGCACCCCGCCTGGTCGGTGGGGGAGGGAACCGCTCCCCGGCGCGTCATCCCCACCAACGCCGCCCCCATCACCTTTTACATCCGCGAGTCGGCGGACTGGCTCCCCCACGCGCTCGCAGCCCACTCGGTAGACGAGGCCACGCTCGCCCTCGCCCTCAGCGCCGACGCCATCGCCGTTCGTGCCATCCTTGGCCAGCGCGGGGCATGTTTCTCGAACGACCTCCAGCGCATTCTCTCGCTCACCCGTCAGCAGACCCAGCATGCGCTGTGGGAACTCGCCACCGCCGGCCTCGCCTCGGCGGACGGCTTCGATCAACTGCGCGGCATGATGGACCCTCGCCGTAAATCAGCCGCCTCCTCGGAAGCCAAACGTCCCGCCCGCACCACCGCCGGCCGCTGGTCGCTGCTCTGCGAAAGATCCGAACTTTCCCCGCTCAGTCGACCTACACCCGCGGAACGCCAGTCCGTTGCCATCGCTAAAGCCCGCCAGGCAGACGCCGCGCACGAATCCGCCGCGCGCATGCTGCTCGCCCGCTACGGCATCCTCTTCCGCGATCTTCTGGAGCGCGAGTCCAACGCCCCCAAGTGGCGCGATCTCCTCAACATTCTGCGCCGCCTGGAAGCACGCGGCGAAATCCGTGGCGGCCGCTTCGTCACCGGCTTCAGTGGCGAGCAGTTCGCCCTGCCGCAGGCCGTGGAGTCGCTCCGCCTCTCGCGCCGCGTCGAATCCACGCACGAGATCGCAGTAGCCGCAGCAGACCCGCTGAACCTGGCCGGAATCGTCATTCCCGGCCCCCGAACGCCCGCAGTGCCAGGCCGCCAAATCCGCTTCCGCAACGGCGTTCTCATCCCCGACGAACCGGGTGCGGGTGCCCCATGTCTCGCTTCTAAGATATGGGTTCCCACCGACCCCATTCCCGAACCCACTCCAATCGGAGCCGGGTTACGATTGTTCTAGCCATGAGCCCCGAGCCGCAGCCCACACCGAAGCCCGAAGATCTCGAACCCGAGGATTTCTATTGGGAAGGCCCGTACATGGTCTTCACCGCTGTGTACCATCGCAAGCGCGGCTTCTGCTGCAACTCAGACTGTCGCAATTGCCCCTACCGCTAGGTTGCAGGCTTAGGGGTGTTCCGGGTCCGGTCCTGCTAGTCCTGAGTCGGGCACCTGGCCGGTGCGAATTGCTTTGGCATTCTGCATCGCAATCAGGATTCGCCGGTCCTTCAGGTATGGGTAGAGATCCTTGTCAAGGCTCATCTGTGACTTGACGTCGTAGCCGGCCTCGCTGGCCCGCGCAATCCAACGAAGCACATTGTCGTCGTCATGCTGCTTGGCAGACATCTTCGCCATCTCGAAGCAGTACCGTCCGCGATCGCTCGTGGACAACACATGCGCATCGACACCAGCCCAGCCGCCGCTCTGGAATACGTTACGGTCCAGCTTCAAAGCCTTTTCGAACTCAGCTCGACCGCTCTCGTAGTCCTTGACCTCAAAGTAGGCTGTCCCCAGATTCGCCCGAAAGACTGCGGATTTCTTATCCAGCTTTACGGCTCGCAGATAGTTCGACAAAGCACCTTTGGGATTCCCAAGGATGTACTCAGCGGCGCCCAGATTGTTCCAGCCCTGCGCGTATTTCGGCTTCAGCTGGACCGCCCGTTTGAAAGCTACGCGGGCCTCGACGGCGCGATTCAATTCCAGCAGCGTTACGCCGATGTCATTTTGCAGCTTGACCTCATCGCCGCCCCGCTTCAACGCGTAGCGGTAGAAGTCCAGGGCATCGTCCTGCATGCGCCGGGCGCGCAAAACATCCGCCGCCTGTGCAAGCAGCTCGGGTGCCGCCGTAGCGGGGTCCGGCATGTGTGGAGCCATGTTGGCCCACTCCGGGGTCGCGTGCCGCAATGCGCGGTTTACGGATTCATCCTTGGAAAAGTCCTGTGCCCTCGCCCCGGTCGGAATCACTGGCAAGGTCATCAGGGCAATCGATAACAGGGGAGTCAAAAAGCGTTTGGCAATCATCGAACACCTCCCGGCTTCCACCGCGCATGGTGGCTCCGGAGAAAGCTCGTTTACATGTTCCTCTCCCTGTAACCCACTGTCAATGAATCTCTTAAAGCGTAGGAGCGACGGGGATTGGCGCACGGACAGGCGGCTCGGCTGGAGCCGCGGGACCGATGATCCGCAGGGCTAGGCGGGGAAAGCTGAAGCTGCCTCCGGCGTCATCGATCACGTTTACCTGGCACACGTAGGTTCCGGGCTTCAGCGGCGTCAGCGGGACATCAAACTGAAACGCCACCGCGCCGCGATCCGGGCTGTTGATCGATGTCGCCTCCACCAGCGGCGTCTCGTAGACTTTCGTGCCGTTCAGCATGAACTGGATGCTCGTCAGCAGGTGAACGCCGCCAACGGCGGGCCGCCGCTCCAATCCCGGCCCGGTCGTGGGCAATGCAGTTTCGCCCTTCTGGTGCGCCGGATCGTAAACCTCGTAGAGAAAATAAAGGTGCTGGTCCGTGCGGAAGACGTGAGGAATGTTTGGAATCCACTCCTGACCGTCGCGAACCAGCGGACTCACGGTAGTGCCGCGAACCGGCTTAGCGGCGTTTGCTACGCGTTGGCTCGCCATTACGATCGAGCTCAGCTTCAGCGGCGTCTTCTTCATATCCGGAACGTTCAGGTCCGTTTCGAAGCTGCCCATGTTGCCTGTCTGGTTTTCGCGCACCACGAACTTCAGATGGTACTTGCCCGGTGCCAGCGTAAATCCGGTGCTGTACTGGATGTTCTTCTGCTTGGCATTGACGGCCTGGTCCAGCGACAGCTTAATCGTGTCGCGAGCATTGCCGACTGGGATGCCCTGCGCGTTCTTCACCTGCCCAATCACGTCGATGTTCGCCTTGTCTTCCTTACCCTGGATAAAGTGAATCTGCGACCCCGGAACTACCAGGCTGATCGGTACATAAAATGAGTTATCGTTCACCCGGAAGTAAAGCGCCTGCAGGTAGAGCGCCACATCCGTCGTCGGAAGATCGCTGCGAATCTGCTCGGTCAGCGCAAGTTCCCGGTCCTCGGTCTTGGCGTGCTTGAAGTCGGCGGGAGCGTAGTAGCCGGGACGATAAGTCACGTTCACATCCGGCCGGTTCACCTTCACCGAGAGGTGCCGGTAGCTGCCGTCCTGCGCCTGGTTCGTCGATTTGAAGCCAATGATGTAGTAGGCCTCGGTATCGTGCTGAACTTGTTGGAAGACCGGAGCAAAGTCGTTCGAATCGAAGAATGCCTTGCCGCCGGTATCGGCGCTCAACGTGCCTAGCGTCTCCTGCGAGGCGAAGTTGGCGTTGAACTGCGCCGTCACCGCCTTGCCGCTGTACGCTACGTTCCCGCGCAGGCTGCCTTTGCTGGCGTCGCCCACCGGCGGCATCGCCTGCAACCCGCGCGTATCCACGCTGTAGATCGCCATGTTGGCCTTCGCCGCTTCGTTGGTAGCAGCCCGCAGGCTCGCCTGGTTCTCAATGCCGTTGCGCGTCATTCCGCCCGAAAAATACAGCATCGACTTCTTCTGGTCCACGCGCTCCAGGCTCTTGGCGATGGCGCGGATGGCCAGCAACTCGCGATCCGTGTTCAGGCTGTTGTACTCGCTGTCGTCGGCGGAGAATGTCCCCGCGTCATCGCTCGTGCCGTCGGTTGAGCCGGTTCCACCCGCTGTAAACCCACTCGAGTCGGTCCCGTTGTACTTCGATAGGCCCTTGATCAGCGCAGCTTTGTCCGAGGTAAAGTCCTGGTCCATGGTCAGCCCGGTCGACATGCTCACAAGAGCGACAAGGTCCGCCGGAGCCATCTGCTTGTTCACATAATCCTTGGCGGCGTTCACTGCACGATCAATGTCTTCATCCTGCATGGAGCTGAGATCGAAGAACACGACAATCAACCGGTGATCGCGCAACTGCTGCGGACTTGCCGCCAGATTGCGCTCCAGCAGCTCGGCGATCGTAGCCTTGCCCACCACGGTCGACTTCTCCGCCAAAACGGCAGCCTGATCCACATTCTGGTAGTCGAAGCTCGACACCTTCTGCGCCGTCTTGTCTTCGATAATCGTGAAGTCACTCGCCTTCAAATCCTTCACGACCGCGCCTGTCTTTTTGTCGCGGACTACTACGTTAGTCAACACGATATTTGTCGTTGCTTTGAAGGTGTAGGTCTGCCCCGGCTGCTGCGAGCCATCCGCCTGCTGTGCCAACGCGCACGTCTGTGCCTGAACCATCGCACCCAGCACCGCCGCCGCCACCAATCCCCGAACTCTCATCGCCATGTCTTCTACTCCCTACACCCTATCCCCTACACCCTGCCGTTAGAACCTGAACCGAGCCTGCATCTGCAGCGCCCGCATGCCGGCCGCGCTGGTCACCTGCCCGTACGTCTGCGAGTTCAGCGTGGTGTTGATGCCGCTGTACTGCACCGTATTGAAGACGTTCGTGGCGGTTACGCGAGCCTCGAAGTTCATCGTGCCCGACATGGGCACCGTCTTCGCAAGCGTGGCGTTGGTCGAGACGGTCCCCGGCCCTTCAATCGAGTTCCGCGACGCGGTGCCATACTGGGTTACACCCCCGATTACCGTGGGAGCCGTAAATGCCGCAGTGTTGAAGTAGCTCTTCAGCTTGCCGGAGCCCGTCGTCGACTGCGTAAAGTCGCGGTTCGGCCGCTGGGTGTAGTTCCCGCCGCCTGCTGCCTGGGCGATCGTGCCGGTGTACTGTGGCGTAAAGTAGTTGCCGGTGCCGAAGGTGAATGCGCCGCTCAGCGAAAAGCCGTCCAGCGCCTTCGCCCAGAAGCCGCCCTTATTCAAATACTCGCGGTTTGGCCCGAACGGCAGTTCCAGCAGCCATGTCCCGCTCAGCAGGTGCCTCTGGTCGAAGTTCGAGTTCGACTCTTCGAGATCGAGCCGGTAGAAGTTCTGCACCGTCGACCCGCCGCCCCCTCCGATCGAAGACGCGTTGTCGATCGCATGCGAGTAGGTATAGGTGGCCCCCAGCGCAATGCCTTTCTTCTGCCGCTGCTGCACGCTCACTACTAACTGGTTCGAGTGCGATCCCGCGACCGACGTCTCGTAGTTGAACGCGCTTACACCCGGAATCGTCGTGCCCGCCGGGGTGCTGTTGGGCGAGCCTTCGATATCCAAATTGCTGCCCTTTGATCCGTTGTAGCCAAGGTTCACAACGAACAGAGGGCCAAGCGTCTTCTGGATATTCAGGTTGTAGACCTGCACCATACCCAGCCGGTAATTCTTGTCGACTGCATAGTTGTTCTGGATCGCATTGCCGGTTGAGCATCCAAATCCGCTCGCCAGCGTGATGTTGGCCGCCGTGGTTTTGGTGGTCGCTGTGCAGCCCGATGTTCCCGCCGTGGTTGCTGTCGGAGCCACGTTTGTCTGCGTCTCCGCAAACGGCGCCTGAAACGAGAGAGATTTGGCAAAGTTCCCAAACTGGCCGGTGTTGTAGTTGATCCCGTATCCGCCGCGGATCACCATGTTCTTGGTCCACTTGAACTTCGGCGAGTAGGCGACGCCGAATCGCGGCGCGAACATGGTGCGATCCGGATTCACCAGGCTCGGCGGATACGTCCCGTTATATTGGCTTGTCGCGCCGGGCAACACTCGCTCCACTTGCGTGAAGTTGGCGTTCGGCGCAAGGTTTACGAGGTGATTATTCTTCTCGGTATAGGGTGCGAAATACTCATACCGCAAACCGTAGTTCAGAGTCACATTGCGCATCACGCGGAAGTCGTCATTGGCGTACAGGTCGAAGACATTCTCGCGCAGATAAATCTTGTTTTTGCCGGCTTGGATGCTGGTGGTCTGCGGCAGACCCAGCAGGAAGTCCGCAAACGCTGAGCTTGTCTCGAAACCAGTAAACGTCAGCCGCCCCAGCGGATTCTGCCCGCCGATGGAGTCCGCGTGGACCCGCCGAAGGTCCACGCCGAAGCGATAGTTATGCGCCTTGTACCGCCACGAGACAACATCTGAAAAGCTGATCGTCTGGTTGATCGTATTGCTCGGCGTCTGGTTGGTGAGGCCCGCGAAGTTGGTGATTCCGATCGACGGCAGGCCGTTGTAGAACCTGGGATCGGCAAAGCTTGAAGCCTGATTCGGAACCGTGATCCCGGCGGCGGCGGTGGGATTGTTCGCCGTATCGGTAAAGTAATTACGCGTCTCCCCGTGGCTGCGATTCCAGTTCACCGAGGCGTTATTCGAGAGCCGCCCATAGCTCACCGAGTAACCCAGATTCAAGCTGTATCCATCGCTGAATGTGGTTCCGCCCAGCGGCAGAAAGATGTTTCGATTGTCATTCGCCGAGTGCGCGAAGTTGTAAGCCGCATTGATGCTCTGGCGCAGCGTCGGCTTTTGATTCGCCGCCTGCCGCTGTCCGCGTTGACCGCCCCCACCACCGCCCCGTCCGCCAAACGGTCCGCCCGTAGCTTTGCCCAACTGGCGCTGATACCGTGCGTTGATGGCCACGTTATTGGCCCCTGCATTCGAAATCGTCTGGAAGTTGTACACCGTCGGATCGGTCGACGCGCAGTTGATGTTGCAGGCGGGGTAATAGTTCAGCAGCGCCAGCGCCTGTAGGGAGATTGGAATCGTGGCATTCGCAAGGTTATTGCCGCTGATCGGCAAGCCGGTCTTTGGATCGATCAGCGTGATCGGCACTGCTACGCCGTTCGCCTCCTGGAACGACTGCGAGAAGTTACCCGCGCGCTCCAGCAGGGTCGGAACCCGCACCGGGTTAGGCAGAAACGCGTTCAGATTTTTCTGGCCCGTCAGGTTGATAAACACAAATTGCCGCGTATCGGGCTTCGTCAGCCCAGGGATGTATGGCGAGCCTGCAATGCTGACGCCAAAACGGTTCGAGTAACCTGCCGGATTGGTCAACGGCTTCAATGTCGGCGACCACGGTGCAGAGTTCAGCGCAGTGTTGCCACCCTGGTAAAAGAGGGCTCCATGCGGCTGAGCCGGGTTGAAGTTCCGGAATGCACCACCGCCGCCTCCACGACCACCACCCGGTCCGCCACCACCCGGCCCGCCAAATCCGCCGCCGCCAAGTATGCCGCCCAGCATGCCGACCACCGCCGTCTGCTGATCCGCCGTCAACCCGCCCTGGGCCCGCACCTGGTCGAGCACATTATTCACGCGGTCCCGCAGCTGGTCCTCGCTCATATTCGCCAGCGGATTCGTCGTACCCTGCTGTCCGCTCACTGCGACCGAGTCGCTCGCATCGCCGCCCGCCGCACCGGCATCTCCAACCCCCGAAAGCGATGGCAACGACACACCGCTGTTCGCCGCACCGGCAGTCGCGTCTTCAAGTCCCGGTTCGCCACCCAGCACGCCCAAGGCCTGCGTTCCCACGCCACGCGTTGTCGCGGCTGCACTCGCGGTCTGCTGTCCCGCTGCCGCTGCCTGCGCCTCAACCCGCGACGCCAGTTCCATGGCAAACTCCGCATTCTGTTCCGTGGCTTCGGCTGTAATTCGCACCTCATGCGTCATGGAAGCAAAGGCCGCGAGTTCCGCCCGGACCACGTAGCGTCCCGTCCTGGGGATCGTCATGGCATAGTTACCATCGACGTCCGTCGTGGTGGCGTACTTCTTTCCGGTCAGGGTATTGGTCGCGGTAATCGCCACGCCCGGCAGCGGCACCGCGCCGGCCTTGACTGTGCCATGAATCGTCCCGCCGCCCGTGGTTGCCGTCGGGGCAGATGCCGCAGGAACCTGAGGCACCGCCGCATCCGGCGTTTGCGCGATTGATACACCGATCCCCAGCAGCAGCGCTGTTCCCGCTGTTGCAACTCGAACCCACCCAATTGTCTTAGTCACTATTTCCGCTCCGGCCCCGTCGTTGGTGGAACAGTTGTTGTGGGCCCCGGTGTTCCTGGCGCTACGCCATCCGGCCGGCGACGCCGTTGCTGCGCTCCCGCCGCTGCGGGATCGCTGATCGCAAGCTGTGTCGGCACAAACACGCCATTCTTCAGCGCGCCCTGTCCGGCGATCACGCTGCCGACCTTCACATCCGCCAAGGTCAGGCTCTCACCCGCGTTTGCCTGAGGAGGAGCCGCCGCGCCAGCGCCGCCCGGGCGCTGTCCACGTCCCCCACCAAACCCGCCGCCACCGCCCATTCCATCGGCGGCAAACGCCACGCCCATCCCACGACCACCCCTGCGGAACGAAGTATCCTCGTCCACCTGGATCGTCTGGATCACGTCGTCCGTCCGCTTCACCGTAATTTTCAGCTCGTCGATCGCCGTTACCGTGCCGGAGATGACCGTCTTGCCCATGGCCTCGCGGGCCTTCTTGATCTGCTCCGCATCCACCACCATCACCATCAGCGCATGGACCGTCTTCTTCGGCGCGTCCATCTCGCCCATCGCGCCGATGCCATCACCCGCGTGGATGTCTGCCACCTTCATCAGGTCGCGGCCCTTCCGAACCTGGGTATTTGGCGTGATCAGAACCTCGTACACTTCGCCGGTCTCAGTCTTCACTGACAGATGATCAGCCGCCGCTGCGGTGACGGTTCCGCGAACCATGCGCCCCCCGCCCATCGCCATCGCCTGGTTTCCATCACCCATCTGGGCTGTAGCTGGGACTGCAATCGAAAGCGCTGCGGCAATGCAAAAAGCCGGTGCCAGCACTCTGGAAATCGTTCTGACGTTCATGACGATGCGACCTCGCTTGATACCTTTACAGACGGCATCCCGAAGCGAAAGACTCGGTCCTCGACATCATTTCATCCCTGAAATCGCAATGAGGTAAACTTCGTCCATGCACCAAGTCGCCTCAAACCCGCACCACGAGCACCACTTTGAATCTACCGAAACCGTGCGCGACATCGTCATCGGGCTGTCCGACGGGCTCACCGTCCCGTTTGCCCTTGCTGCAGGACTTGGTGCCGTCGCGAGCGCCCATCTCGTCGTTGTCGCGGGGTTGGCCGAGATTGCCGCAGGATCGATCGCCATGGGACTTGGCGGATACCTTGCTGCCCGTGGCGACGTAGAACACTACGCCTCGGAACTCAAACGCGAGCAAAGCGAAATCGTGACGCGACCCGAAGACGAAGCGGCCGAGATCTACGAAATCTTTGAAAAGTATCAGGTCTCCCGCGAGGCCGCGACCCCCGTCCTCCACGCCCTGCAAGCCAACCCTGAAGCTTACGTGGATTTTATGATGCGCTTCGAACTCGGCCTCGAGGAACCTGCCGCCAACCGCGCCCACGTCTCGGCAATGACCATCGCCGCCAGCTACATTGCCGGAGGCTTTGTCCCACTCTTCCCATATATGATCCTGTCCACCAACGCTGCCGCGCTCAAGCTTTCCGTCGGGATTACGCTGCTTGCGCTGGCTCTCTTTGGAGCCATCAAAGGCCGCCTCGTCGGTACTGGAGCTTTGCGCAGCGCCGTTCAAACCACGCTTATCGGCGGTGCCGCAGCGGCTGCCGCGTACGGACTTGCGCATCTGCTCAACGCCGCCTGAATCAAGCTTCAGTAACCGAATCGCCTCGGCCCGCATCCAACTGTCAAATTGATCAGTGATTCGAGAACCCCTCCGATGGCCACGCAAACTACCACCGCCGCCAGTACCGCGCTTCTAGCCCACTACCGCACTGTCCGCAGGGCCACACTCGCGTTCACCGCCCCGCTCTCGCCGGAAGACATGATGGTCCAGTCTTGCGCGGACGCCTCACCCATCAAATGGCACTTGGCGCACACGAGCTGGTTCTTCGAGACTTTCGTCCTTACCCCCCACGCAACGGCGTACAAATCTTTCCACCCCGACTTCCACTGGCTGTTCAACTCCTACTACAACGCCCTCGGCGAGATGCCGGCCAAAAACCTGCGTTCCAGCTTCTCCCGCCCCCCGCTAGCCGACATCCTCGCCTATCGCGCCCACGTCGACCAAGCGGTCGCGCAACTCCTCGACGACGATCTCGGCTCGAACGAATTCGACATCCTCACGCGCATCACGCTCGGCCTCGAACACGAGCAGCAGCACCTCGAGCTTGCCGCCTACGACATCAAGCACGCACTGTTTACGAACCCCCTTCACCCTGCGTATCAACCAGCTTTCCCCCTACCAACTACCAACTATCAACTACCAACTTTCACCGCCTTCGATGGCGGCCTCGTCGATATCGGGGTGAACCCCGACCCGACGGACCCCCTCGCCTTTGCCTTCGACAACGAAACCCCGCAGCACAAGGTCTTCCTCCAGCCCTTCGAGCTGGCCAATCGTCTCGTCACCGTCCGCGAATACCTCGCCTTTGTCGACGACAACGGCTACAGCCGCCCCGAGCTCTGGCTCTCGGAGGGCTGGACCGTCAACCGCGCAGAAGCCTGGCAAGCTCCTCTGTACTGGACAAGAGGGCACTCCGGCTGGAAGATCTTCACACTTTCCGGCTTCCGTTCGGTGGATGAACTCGTCGACAGCCCGGTCTGCCATCTCAGCTTTTTCGAGGCCGACGCATTCGCCCGCTGGTCTGGTTGTCGTCTACCCACGGAATTTGAATGGGAGCACGCCGCCTCGACCGCATCAGCCACCACCGCCAACTTCCTCGAATCGGGTCATCTCCACCCCGCCCCCGCCAAGCCTACCTCCACCCTTGAGCAGATGTACGGTGATGTCTGGCAGTGGACGGCCTCGCCCTACACCGGCTATCCCGGCTACAAACCGCTTCCCGGCGCGCTCGGCGAGTACAACGGCAAGTTCATGTCCTCGCAGATTATCCTTCGCGGAGGCTCGTGCGTCACACCCGCGACTCACATCCGGCCCACCTACCGCAATTTCTTCGGTCCGGCGACACGCTGGCACTTCTGCGGCCTCCGCCTGGCTAGGTAGCCGTCGCGAACCGTCACGCCCTTTGCGTTAAGATTTGCCCTCTTCACGCTGTCCCAGAAATCTTTTTCCATCCACGCACCCCGATTCTGCGTCATAGAATCGGTAACGCTCATCACCCCAACATTTCGGAGCTCCTGTGCCCCAACTCGCCGAAGCAGTCGACCCAATCGCCGCCACCGCTCGCCTCGGCCTTAGCTCCACTCAGAAATGTCTGCCGCCCTGGCTCTTCTACGACGAAGCCGGCTCCCAGCTCTTCGAACAGATCACGGCGCTCCCCGAATACTACCTCACCCGCACCGAGCGTGACCTCTTTGAGCGGCATGCCGACGATATCCTGCTCTCGCTTGAGTGCCCGGTCACCATCGTCGAACTTGGTGCCGGAACCGCCGCCAAGACAGGCATCCTGCTGAAGGCAGCCACGCAATTTCAGCCCGGCGTTCTGTACCAGCCAATTGACGTCAGCCCAACTGCGCTGGCCGAAGCCCGCGAGTCGCTGGAGCGGCATCTTCCGCAGGTGGTCGTGCGCCCGCAGGTCGCCAATTATGTGACTGATCCCATCCGTATCCACCGCGAGGCTGGTGCAAAAGTTCTAGCCCTCTACATCGGATCCAGCATCGGCAATTTCTCGCCTGCGGACGCGCGCGCTGTGTTGCGGAACCTCCGCTCGCAACTCCGCCCCGGCGACGCTCTCCTGCTGGGCACCGATCTCGCGCCCAGCCCCTGCAAAACTGTGACCGCCCTGCTCGCCGCCTACGACGACGCCGCCGGAGTCACAGCCGCCTTCAACCTCAACATTCTGGATCGCCTGAACCGCGACCTTGGGAGCAACTTCAACCTCGACGGCTTCCGCCATGAGGCACGCTGGAACCCCGCCGAATCCCGCATCGAGATGCACCTCGCCAGCACAGAGTCCCAGCAGGTTCATCTCCCTGCCAACTCCGCCGGCCCCGCAGTCACGCTCGACTTTGCCCCCGGCGAGACCATCCACACGGAAAACAGCTACAAATTCACCGCAGAGACCCTGGCTTCACTGCTAGCCGATTCCGGCTTCATCCCCGCCCGTACCTACACTGACTCCAAACACCTCTTCGCCGTCACGATCGCCGAAGCGAGCTGACGGGATACTCACTTCCCACCCCGAATTAGCATCTCACTCCCTATGAGATCGCCAGCCCTCCTTACCGTCCTCGCTCTAGCCGCCACCCTCGGCTGCAACGACAGCCCGAAAAGTCAGGAACAGGTCCGCCGCGAGACCGCCGCCGCTACCTCCACAATCGTCTCCGATACCAAAGCCGCCGCCGAGGGCATCCGCGATGGCCTGCATAAGGAGATTCATCGCACGGAGACCGTGGACATCAATACAGCGTCGCGTTCGACGCTCGAAACTCTACCCGGAATCACCCCGGCTCTCTCGGCCAGAATCGTCGCTCACCGTCCCTACGGCGACACGAGCGACCTGCGCAAAAAGCGCATCCTGACACCCGGCGAGTATGACGCCATCTCGGCTCGCATCACCGCGAACTAGATCGTCTCTCCGCGAACATAATCCCCACTTTTGCCGCCGCTCTTGCGCAGCAGGACAACCTGGCGAATCCGGATACTTTTGTCCAGAGCCTTGGTCATGTCGTACACCGTTAGAGCCGCCACGCTGGCCGCAACCATCGCTTCCATCTCGACGCCGGTCCCAGCTACGGTCGCCGCTGTAGCTTCAATGGCGACGCCACCCGCCACGACCGTCGCAGAAACATCCACAAAACTCAGCGCAAGCGGATGACACATCGGGATCAGGCTCGACGTCTGCTTAGCCGCTTGAATTCCAGCGAACCGCGCCACCTCCAACGGATTTCCCTTGGGGTTGGAAGGAAGCGCTGCCAGCACTGCGTCCGACAACTCAACGAACGCCGCAGCTACCGCCTCACGCCGCGTCTCCGCCTTCGCGCTCACATCCACCATGTGCGCCTGCCCTGCCTCGTCGTAGTGCGACAGCTTATCCATAGCAACATCCTACCGAAGGAGCACCCGGATCACTTCTCCCTTGCGATACTCCCGCCCCCGCAGGAACTTCGCATAGCAGTTCGCCCGCGCATTGGCCGCCAGATCGCCGGACCCCTGCCAACCGACGACCCGTACTCCGATCCCGTCCATCCGGGCCGGGAGCAGCCGCGTAACGCCTGCCTTCGCGGCTTCACCCTCCAGCAGCGTTGCCTGCGCCCACTTTGGCGTCGCAGCAGTTTCGCCACCAAGTGCTCGCAGCAGGGAATCGACAAAACTATGAAAGGTCACCTGCACTGAAATGGGATTCCCCGGAAGCCCAAAGAAGTACCGCTCGGGCATCTCTCCTCGTGCTGGGAGCCGCCCAAAGACGACTGGTTTCCCCGGCTGCATGTTCACGCCGGTAAACAGGAACTCCGCACCAAACTCGGCTAGTACTTCTTCCACCAGGTCATACTGGCCCATCGAGACTCCGCCCGAAAACACCAGCAGATCAGCTTGCCTCCCACGCTCCACGCGGTCGCGAATTGCCGCGAGCGTATCGGGCGCAATCTCCAGCCGCTCCGGCGAACCTCCTGACGAGGCAACCAGCGCGGCAATCGCATAGCTGTTCGAGTTCCGAATCTGCTGCGCTCCCGGTGTTTCCGCAACCTCAACCAACTCATCGCCGGTCGAAACAATTCCCACGCTGGGTTTCGCGAATACCTGCAGAGTGCAGCATCCACAGGCCGCCGCTAAAGCAATCTCCGCCGCGCCAATCCGTGTACCCGCCGCCAGAACCTCCGCGCCAGCCCGTGCCTCCGCGGCTCGGGGCACAACATTCTCTCCCGGCACCAGGCCCCGTCCGGCCGCCAGTCGGATTGCGCCATCCGCGCGGTCCACATGCTCCACCATTGCGACCGCATCCGCACCCGCCGGAATCGGCGCACCGGTCATGATCTCAATGGCAGAAAGTCCATCCACATCTGCCCCAGCCCACACCTCACCGGCCCGGACCTGTCCAATTATCTTTAGCGAAGCCCCCGCCGCGTCCGCCCGTACCGCAAATCCGTCACGCGTCGAGCGGTCAAACGGCGGCTGATCGCGATCCGCATTGACCCCGACGGCTAGAACCCGTCCAGCGCAATCCAGCAGTGCGCAGTCCTCCATCGGCGGCGACTTGAACTTGCTCGCCACGGTTCGGACAATTTCCAACGCTTCTTCAAAATCAACGACCACGCAAGTCCTCCGCAAATAGCAAAGCCCTGAGCGGTGTCGCTCAGGGCCTCGCATCAATCTAACCGCAGTTACTTCTTCTTGGACGGAGCGGCCTTGAACGAGTTCACAACAGGCTGGCCAAGGCCATTCAGCAACTCCTTCACTTCTCCAGCATGCGGCCCCTCAGGAGCGAGCGCCAGGTACTCCTGGTAAGCCTCCAGACAGCCTGCCGGCAGGACGAACTTGCCGGTCTTTGCATCGGCCGTCGCGCCCGGAATCAGCGCCTGTCCCTTAATGTAATAGGCATCGGCCCGCTTGGGATCTGCCTCGATCGCCTTCTCTGCCGCAGCCTGCGCTTCCGGCAACTTGCTTGCCTGGTAGAAGACCACCGCTTCGTTGTAGTAGGCGCTGCCTGCCATGGTCGGCGAGGTGGAAGCTGCTTTCTCATAGGCTGCACCAGCCTCCGGCAACTTGCCGCCCTTGGCAAACGACTGACCAAGATTCAAGTAATATGCCGAGAGATTCTCCGGGCTTGGCTTCTTGGAAGCGGCGTTCAAGTCGATCGCCTTCTGGTATGAGGTGGCAGCATCCGAGTAAGTCTGGAGGATCGCCGGGTCGGTCGTTGAAGTCTTGGCCGCACGCGCCGCCTTCACCGCTGCGTCGCCGGAAGCCAGCTGCGCCTCGCCGAGGCTCGCCCACAGAACAGCCTCGTCAGCCTTCACCGTCACCAGGTTCTGTAAAGCCTTGACCGCTTCGTCGGCCTTGCCGTTCTTCTCGTCTTCGCGCGCCTGCAGCAGGGTCTTGTTGATGTTGGCAATCTTCGCGTTGTCCGCCGACACGGCAGCATTCTTTTTCTTGTACTCCTCAAGCGCGGCGCGCTCTTCCGGAGTCATGGCCTTGAGATATTCGGCGCGTGTCATGTCGAAGTCGATTGTCTTGTCGTCGCTGACCTTCAGCGTTACGTTCTGGAAGTCGATGACCTTCTTGTCCACTTCGACGACAGCCAGATAGTCGCCTGGCAAAATATCCGCACCCTTGTAATCGCCATTCGCATCGATCGGCAAAGAGTATTTGTACACGCGATCTTTCGCGCTGGTGGCGTACTTGTCCGTCGTCAGCCGAACGTCGCCGCCCTTGATGGTGGCGCCAGCCGGATTGGTAATATGCCCATGCAGCTTGGCTCCGGTCGCTGCCGACTGCCCCATTGCCGCCGATGTGGTGGCAACCATTGCCGCCACTAATGTCATGGATCCAAGTAACTTCTTCACGTCGTCTCTCCCCGGCACTTTGATTGCAGCGAATCCGCTACCGTGCCCAATCCAAAACTTTGTTCGGCCAATTCCGCCACCAATCTATCTTATCTGTGAACACCGCTAATCGCGAATAGTTCCAGCCGCATAAGGGATCGGATCGGTGGTTCCCGCTTCATGAAATGCCTTTAGACGAAGCACACAACTATCGCAGACGCCGCAGGCCTCCCGCTCGCCCGAATAGCATGACCAACTTACATGCAACGGCGCGCCGAGTTCAACTCCCAGTTGTACGATCTCGCTCTTCTTCAATCGAATCAGCGGCGTCTCCACTCGAATATCGCCATCTTTGGTTCCCAAACGGACTAATTCGTTGAATGCGTCATAGTATGCCGGCCGGCAGTCCGGATACCCCGAACTATCCTGCTCCACAGCCCCGATCAGGATCGTCTTCGCCCCGACCACCTCTGCCCAACTCACCGCCGCAGACAGAAAATGAGCATTGCGGAACGGCACATACGTCACTGGAATCTCCGCGCCAATCTCACCGTGCACAGCATTCGGGACCGCAATCGAAGCATCGGTCAGAGCCGACCCGCCGATCCGCCGGAAGATGTCCACCTTCAGCGCCATCAACTCCGCCACACCGGTTAGACGCGCCACCTCGCGAGCCGCTTCCAACTCCCGCGCCTCCGTGCGCTGGCCATAGCTGAAGTGCAGCGCGTAGACCTCGTCGAAGTCGCGCGCTGCGATCGCCGCGCAGACGCACGAGTCCATCCCACCCGACAAACACAACACCGCTTTCCGCTGCGAACCTTGCATCGTCTACTTCGCCTCAACCGACTGCAGATGGAACGTAATCGTTCCCCAGAAAAGCCGCGCCCGAATCTGAACTGGCATGTGCCGCACATCGTCCGTGTACCAGATCCAGATGTTGCCCCGGTTCTTTACGATGCCCTCGTCAGCCGTGGGTTGCACGCGAACCGTCTGGAACGTCCCAGCCGGGGTCTTGATCTCTTCCTTGGCCTCGACCTTCATGGTCACGGTGACTGTCCGCATGGAATCCGCCAGCGGAAACTTGACCGTTTGCCCGACGATCAGGGGACGTGACGCAACATAAAAGATCGCTGAAAGTGAATCCGCCACGCAGGCCGGCACGGCAGCCGATTGCTCCTTCGCCGTACCCTTCACCAGATTCTTGCTGTACTCATTCTGCTTCCCGTTCTTGTAGTCGAAGGTCAGATCGCTCGAAACCTTACGCCTGCCCTCCGACATATTCTTGCTGAAGCCAGTCGAGCAGCCCGTCTTCGTATCGAAGCCGGCCGAAAACTTGTCCACCACAGGGAAGATCATATTCACGTTCCCGATCGTGTCGGCCGTCGCGGAAACTTTCTGCGTGGTCCCGTCCTGCTCCAGGTGAAAGACCGCGGTGCCCGCCGTAAAGACGCGCCAGTCCACCGAAAACGTCAGTGTTTCGCGGGCTGGAAAGGAGAACGCCGGCTCGGGAGGAAGCAAGGTCGGAATAACTACGGGTGTCGCGGGCTTGCCGAGCCCGAGAATCTGGCCATGCGCCAAGGGCACGGAACTAAAAGCCGCAACGATCAGGGCAGGGAAGAGGCAAAAAAAACGAAATTTCGGCAAAGGCAATCACCTGAAGGTTGAAGGTTTGTCATTCTGGCGAGGCCAGATTCTGATGAGTTCGTTCCTGAACCCGCAATCGCGTTGCCCGTCTCCGCAAAAGCGTCATCCATGGAGGTGTTGCCAAACCAGCCTCAAGCCCAGCGCCAAATAAATCGCGCCAGCACCCATTAAAGCATTGTATTCCCGATGATGCAGGTAGAGCTTCCGCGAGAACTCTCCCGCACCCTGATCGCTCTTCGCCGCCGTAAGCCTTGGCAGAAGTCTCGGAACCCGCGCTGCATAAGCATCGAAACCTGCAAAATTCGCCCGCAGATAGCCCTCTTCGCCGAGGATCGTGGGAATGTAAATCGAGATGAACAGGGTTGTCACCATTCCAATCAACCACCAACTGCCCGCAGCGGCCGCGAACCCCAGCGTAATCGACATCGACCCAAGGTAGAGCGGATTGCGCGTATACGCATATGGTCCCGTTGTCGTAAGTTCCGCATTCTTGCGGACATAGCCAGCCGCATACCCGCGCAGCCAAAGCCCCGGCAGGACCAACAGCAGACTTACTGCCAATGTAGTTGCTGTGGGCTTTGCCCGCCACAAGTAGACGGCGGCGACCGCAAATCCCATCGGAACCCGAATCCGCTTCATCAATTGTTGCCACACCGTTCTTTCAGCCATTCTCGTTCCCTTCGGTTCGATCTTTCCCCTCGCGCAGCAATTCAAACGCCGCTGCAACCACTTCGTCTTCTGTAATCTTCGCCAGCCCGGCCTCCGTATTGGCATGCCGCGCACGGTCCAGCCGGCTGGTCGAATGGCGCAGCACCCGCACCTTCGCCCCCACAAAATATGGCCCATTGCGTGCCGGATCGGTCGGCCCAAATAACGCCAGGACGCTGCCTCCCAACGCCGCCGCCAGGTGGATCGGCCCGGAATCGCCACCCACTGTCAGCCGGGCCCGACGCGTCAGGGCAACCAACCGGGGAATGTCACTTTCCACCACCGTCGCGCTACAGCTCTCGGCCAGCTGCGCCAACATCACGCGATCCGCCCCGCTTCCACCGTTGATCAAAACCCTAGAACCCGCCGCGGCCAGCCTTCGAGCCAGCTCCGCATACCGTTCCGTCGGCCACTGCTTCGCACCCCAACCCGCCGTAGGCGCCAGTAGAACAAACCCCTGCGGCCCAGTCTCCAACCGCGCCAGAACCTCGTCGCACCAGCGCTCGGCCTCCGCGTCAATCGGAATCGAAACTCTCGCCGGAGCCATCCCCTCGATCGGCTGCCAATCCTCCACCAGCGTCGCCATACCCCACTTCACCAGCTCGCAAGCCTGCTCGATCACATGCCTGGACCGCACATCGACCTGCGTACCATACAGCCACCTGGCCTGTTTTTCGCGAGGCTCCTTCGCTCCCACAAAGTGCTTCGCCTGCGCCATCCGCCCAATCATCGCCGAGCGAATCGACCCCTGCAGGTCGACGCAAACGTCATATTTCTCCGCCTGCAACTCCCGCCGCAACGCCAGAATCTCCCGTGCGGTGTGCACCGAAAATGGCCGTTTCGCCCAGGCCCGTGTAGGTACGTCATGCACCCGGTCCACAATCCGCGGGTGCTTCATCTCAATCCCAGCCTCACCGTGATTGAGGTGGGGATGCGAACTTTCCAGCAGCGCCTTCCAGCGTGGCTCAACCGCCCATCCAATCACACACTCCGGCAGCCGCTCCCGCAGAGCCGCCGCTGCCGGCAGTCCATGCAACACATCCCCCATCGCCCCAACGCGCACGATCAGAACCCGTAGCTGTCGTGCCTGCGAACGATTTGATGAAGAAAATCCCAAGCCTTCATTTTCTCACGCAGACCGCTGCGAGGGTCTTCCAGGCGACACCTTCATCCACGAAAGAAACCCGTAATTCCGCCACCACCAGCGGGCCAACCTCCTCCAGCACCGCCCGGGCCGCCGCAGAAATCTTCACCGCATCTTTGGCCGTAGTCACGAACCCATCCGCCCCAACATGCCGTGCTGCCGAAACCAGCAGTGCGAAATCCTCCGCCGAATAGGCATGGTGATCCGGAAAGAACCTGGTCCCGGCCAGCTCCGGCAGCATCGCGAAAAACCCCTCGGGACGCGCGATTCCGCAAAACGCAAGGAGCTTCCCGGGGGTCTCGACGGGCAGCGCTAACTCCCGGCGAATCACCCACGTCGCCACGCCCACCGGAATCGCCCCCACCAACTCCGCCGCTTCATCCTCCCGTACTAAGACCACGTCCGCCCGCCGCAAAGAGGCCAGCGGCTCCCGCAGATTTCCCCCCGGCACCAGGAAATCGCGCCGATCCTCCAATGTCAGCAGCACGACATCCAGATCCCGCCCCAGCCGCCGATGCTGAAACCCATCGTCCAGCAGATGAACCGCCCTTTGCTTGTCATCCTTCGCCGCAGGCGGAGGACCTGCTTTTACCTTCCCCTCCGCTACTCTCCCGGCTTCAAACCGCTCTGCCCCCACAAAAATCCGCACTCCCCGCCGAGCCATCTCCAAGGGCTCATCCCCAAATCGCCCCGCATCCCCAGCCGCATCAACCTCTTCGACAACCCCCGACCCGCGCCCGTACCCCCGCGACAGCACATCCACCGCAACCCCTTGCCGCGCCAGCAGTTCCGCCAGCATCAACACCACCGGAGTCTTCCCCGCGCCCCCCGCCGATAAACTCCCGACGGACACTACCGGCCACCCCAGCCGCCGCACCCGCCGCAGGCCGAGATCGTAGAGCGCATTCTTCACCCGCAGGCCCAACCAATATGGGGGCACCAGCGGGAGCAGCATCGGTCGCCTCAACCCTTACCTCCAGCCGTCACAAGTCCTCGCCCTACAGGATTAGCGTGGGGCTTCAGCCCCACGACAAAATCCCACCGACGGAAAGGGGCTTTAGCCCCGGGCACTCTGCTCAACTTCCACTCCTGACCAGTCCGACCAAAGCCTCCACAGTCCGCATCGTCGCTCCGGCCTGGGCTTCGAAAAACTCACGTCCACGCCGCCCGGAGCGTTGGCCATGCCGAGAGCTTGAGATCAGCGCCTCACCAAGATGCTTCTGCTCGATAATCCTGATGACTCCCATGCCTTGCACGATTTCGCGGAAATTCTCGTAAGATTGGCCCATCACAATCGGCTTACCGAACCTCGCAGCCTCCAACGGATTCTGTCCTCCCTTGGCCACGAGGCTTCCCCCGATGAAGGCGACGGTCGCGGTCGAATAGACAGCCGCAAGATCGCCGATTGTATCCAGCAAAAGAATCATGCCTCCAGACAACTCGAAATCCCTTGCTATCAGACCACTACAACGTCCTGACTTGAAACCGGCCTTCTGAATCTCTTCCCAGACTTTCTCGAAACGGTGTGGATGCCTCGGCGCGATGACCATGACGAAGTCCGGCCCCCCTCGTTGTATCTGCGGCCAAGCTGCTAGCAGCATTGCTTCCTCTCCCTCGTGCGTGCTGCCTGCGACGATCACGCGACATGCGCCTCGTTGTTCGTTGATCGTACGCGCCATCGCGTTGACAGCAACAGGGGACAAGTCATACTTCAAATTCCCACCCACCATAGTCCGCTCCACCGGAGCCCCAATCGCCCTCAGCCGCTCCGCACTCTCCTCCCCCTGCGCCAGAAACAAACTCACCTTGCCCATGAGCGGTTTCCATAGCCGCCGCAACCGCATATACCTCGGAAAGCTCCGGTCTGACACCCGCGCATTCACCACCGTTACCGGCGTCCCAGCCCGCTCGCACTCCACGAGCATTCGAGGCCAAAATTCACTCTCCACCAGCACAAATAGCGACGGCTTCAACACCCTCAGCCACGCCCGCACCGCAAACGCAAAGTCCAGAGGATAGAAAAACACGGGCGAATCCGCCAACCGCTCCCGCGCGATCTTCTGTCCTGTAGCCGTTGTCGTCGAGACCGCCACTACCCAGCCGTCCCCCAACGCCTGCTTCAGTTCCGCGATCAGTCGCTCCGCCGCCAGCACCTCGCCCACGCTGACCGCATGTACCCAAACCACTTTCTTCCCCGCGACGGCCGCCCGTAAAGCCGCAGGCACAGATCCCAGCCGCTCCCCCAGCCCCTCGCGATACCGTCCGCTCGTCGCCATCCGCCATAACCACCACGGCGTACTCACTACCAAGGCCAGCGCGAGCAGCAAGCTATACAAAACTATGAACATCGCTTCCCGCCGCCTCGCTCGCTCGTCCTAATGCTGTACCTTCGGATCAACCCCGATGATAATCAACAGAGCCATGTCGCCGCTGACCAAACTCGCAGTCATCCTGCTCGTACTCCCGATCGCGGCCCTCGCATCCGACAAGCCGCGCCCCGCGCCTCCCGTCAAACCCGCCGTGGAATACCCCGTCAACGATCCGCACCCGCAGGAAAAAGTCACCGTCGCCGCCGACCCATGCGAGCGCGAGGAAGACTGTAAGTTCTTCCGCCTGCCCTACTCCTCGCACGGCTTCCTGCCCGTCCGAGTCATCATCACCAATGACCGCGACCAGCCGCTCGAACTCGACGAGGTGCGTATTCAATTCTTTCCGTCCGATGGCTCCAAGCAGGCCGCAGCCAGCGACGACGACCTAAATCGCCGCCTCTTCAAGGGCAAGGACGCCGCCGGAACCAAGCTCCCCATCATCCCCATCACGATCCACCACCAGCCCGTCGACCAGAAGATCATCAATGACGGCACCGACTTCGGCTTCGCCAGCACCACGGTTCCGCCGCACAGCACACGCGCCGGGTACGTCTTTTACGACGTCCGCGGCATCGACGACCCGGTGATGAAACACGCCGAAGTCTACGTCAAGATGATCCGCACCACCGACGACAAGGGTGCCAAGCTGGAACTCTTCGCCTTCACTCTGTCCCTCGACAAGTACCTTGCCGCCCATTCCGAAGAGCCGGCTCCCAAAAAATAATCCATGCCCCTCACGATCCGCCCAGCCGCCCCTGCCGACGTCCCCCAGATCCTCGCGTTCATCCGCGAGCTAGCTCTCTACGAGCGGGAACCCGACGCCGTCCTCGCCACCGAAGCTGACCTGCTGCGCGACGGCTTCTGCCCCACCCCCTACTTCCGCTGCGTCATAGCCGAAAGTGGTGGTGCCCCCGCTGGCTTCGCGCTCTTCTTCACCAGCTACAGCACCTGGCGCGCACACCACGGCATCCGCCTGGAAGACCTCTACGTCACGCCCGCTTTCCAAAAGCAGGGAATCGGTAAAGCCCTCCTCAAACACGTTGCCAGGATCGCCATCGACGAGGGCTGCCCGCGCTTGGAGTGGGACGTCCTCGACTGGAACCAACCGGCCATCGACTTCTACCATTCCCAGGGCGCAAAAATGCAAACCGACTGGCGCATCATGCGAGTCGCCGACGAAGCCCTCCAAGCCCTGGCAAAACACGCGTAGCGTCCAGCACCGTGCGAAGCACCGCCGGTCCGGCGTTAGGACGCACTTGCCGTTGCATTTATCCTTGAACCCATGAAGACGATACGCGTCATCGGTGGCGGTCTAGCCGGCCCCGAAGCCGCTCTACAGGCCGCCTCCCGAGGCCACAAGGTCCACCTCTACGAGATGCGCCCCACGCGCTCCACCGAAGCCCACCAGACCAGCGACTTCGCCGAACTCGTTTGCTCCAACTCGCTTAAGTCCGAAAGCCAAAACTCGGCCCCGTGGCTGCTCAAGCAGGAGATGCGCAGCGCCGGCTCCTTCCTGCTGCAGGACGCCGACGCCTCCGCCGTCCCCGCCGGACACGCCCTCGCCGTCGACCGTGTAGCCTTCTCCGCCCGCGTCGCCGAGCGGATCGCCGAGAACCCCAACATCACGGTCCACCGGGAAGAGGTCCTCGACCTCTCGCCGGAAAACGCCGACCTGACGATCCTCGCCTCCGGCCCACTTACCTCGAAGCCGCTGACCGATGCGCTCCAGCAGATCACCGGCTCCGACCAGCTGGCCTTCTACGACTCCATTTCACCCATCGTCGACGCCACCACCATCGACATGGACAAGGTCTACTTCGCCGCGCGCTGGGACAAAGGCACCGCCGACTACATCAACTGTCCCTTCACCAAGGAGGAGTACGACGCCTTCATCGATGCCCTCGCTAACGCTGAGCAGGCCGAATCGAAGGAGTGGGAGAAACTGCAGTACTTCGAAGGCTGCCTGCCGATCGAGGAGACAGCCCGCCGTGGCCGCGACACGCTCCGCTTCGGCCCCATGAAGCCCGCTGGCCTCACAAATCCGAAGACAGGCCGCTGGCCCTACGCCGCAGTGCAGTTGCGCTGCGAGAACCTACGCGCTGACTCCTACAATCTCGTCGGCTTCCAGAACCACCTCAAGTTCGGCGAGCAGGCCCGCATCCTGCGCATGATCCCCGGCCTGGAACACGCGACCTTCCTGCGCTACGGCCAGATCCACCGCAACACCTACATCCACGCTCCCTCTCTCCTCACCGAAACCCTCCAACTCAAAGCCCGCCCCGACATCCTGATCGCCGGCCAGCTCTCCGGCGTGGAGGGCTACACGGAGTCCATTGCGGGCGGGATGCTTGCCGGCATCTTCGCCTCCGCGTTGCTGGAAGGCCGCACGCCCACGTCTTGCCCTCGCGCCTCCGCCCACGGATCGCTGCTGTACTACATCACGCATTCCGAAGCCAAAAGCTTCCAGCCTGCCAACATCACATTCGATCTTCTGCCGCCGCTCGAAGAAGAGCTTCGCAAGCGCATCCGCGACAAGAAAGAACGCCACAGAATCCAATGCGAACGCGCCCTCGAAGCCTGGCAAAGCTGGTTGCAACCCGTCCCCGCCGGAGTATGATCTCGTCATGGCCGTCATCCACATCTCGGAAGCCGAAGCAACCCGTGATCTACACGCCGTTCTGGCCAAAGTTCGTGCTGGCAACCACGTTCGCATCAATACATCCGAAGACGTCATTGAACTCTCCAGACCGTCGCGAAATTCCCGCGAATCGATTCGTGTCAATTACGCTGAACCCCGGCTAATCTCCGAGATCCTCGCCGACATGAGGTCTAATCCCTCGAGCACTACACTCGATGCTGGCTATGGCAAGCATCTCGAAGAAGTCATTGAAGTCGGGCAAAACGAACGGTGGGCGGATTGGGATCGTTCCTAGATTCAAGCACAGTCATTCAAGCCGATAGGCAGAAACTTACTGCGATTCAGTTCATTGAGCAGATACGCGATAGATGTGGGGAACAAGAAATCGCGATCTCCGCTATCGCGATGACCGAGATGCTCCACGGTCTCTACCGCGAAACTGATCCCTCCCGCTTCGCCCGTCGCGAGTCTTTCTTTGCATATCTTTTTAGCTACGTACCGGTCATTCCCTACACCGAGAACATTTCTGCCTTGGCCGCCCGACTCGGAGCTGAACAAGCAGCGCTAGGCCACATGATTCCACCCGTCGATCTCATGATTGGCACGACCGCGCTTTCTTTTGGCTTCTCCATCCTCACCCACAACCTCCGCCACTTCCGCATGATCCCCGGCCTCCACGTCATCCCGTTCTAATACCGCCCCATCGCGCCGTCACCTGTCTCTTTCTGCGATATGCTCTAAGTCCGAGCAAGTCCAAAGGAATTCTCATGCCGCAAGAGCTGTATTTCGAAGATTTTTACGTAGGCCAGAAGTTCTACTCCACCGGCTCAGCCCGCGTCACCGCCGAGGAGATTAAGGAATTCGGCCAGAAGTACGATCCCCAACCGTTCCACCTCGACGAAGCCGCCGGCGAGGGCTCGTTCTTCAAGGGGCTCGCCGCCTCCGGCTGGCTCACCGCCGCCATTGTGATGCGGCTCCGCGTGGAATCCATCAAGGTCTTCGGCGGCATGATCGGTGCGGGCGTTGAAGAGATGCGCTGGACCGAACCCGTCCGCCCCGGCGACACCATCCGTACCGAAATCGAGGTCGTCGGCGTGCGCCACTCCACCAGCCGCCCCGACTTCGGCATCGTCCGCACCCGAACCCTCGCCTACAACCAGAAAGACGTGGTCGTCCTCCGCTCCACCGTCAACTTCCTCGCGCCGCTCAAATCCGCCGGATGACCCCCGAAGACCTCGCCCTCCTTCACCGCGCCCAGGACATGATCCTCGCCGTCGAACTCACCAGCGGCGAGCAGTTCTTCGCCGAAATCGTCATGGTGGTCGATCAGCCCCCCACCCCCGACGTCTTCCTCCTCCGCGTCCTCCGCGAGCCTGACGGAGCCTTCGTCGCGACCAGCACCACCGGCGAATCCATCCTGCTCGCCGACATCGCTCGTGTCGCCCCGATCCCCGGCGTGGAGTACCCGCCTGCACCCCCTTTGTAGGATCTCTTCCTCCGAGAAACCGCGTAAACTTAACCCATGCGCATGACCGTCCTGGCCTCGGGTTCCAAGGGCAACTCCACCGTTATCTCCTCTGCCCGCACCCGCATCCTCGTCGACGCCGGCCTCTCCTGCCGCGAACTCCACCGCCGCATGGCCCTCACCGGCGAAGACCCCTCCAAGCTCGACGCCATCGTCATCACCCACGAGCACATCGACCACGTCGGCGGTCTCCCCGTGCTGGCCCGCAAGCTCGGCATTCCGGTCTACTTCACCGAAGGCACGCACCGCGCCTGGGTCCGCATGGTGACGCCACGTACGACCATGTCCTACGGCCAGTGGCTCGACCACATGCAGGCCCTAAAGATTGCTCGCGCCGAAACGTCTGCCGCAGCCGCAGCCGCAGCCAATGCTCTCGACCCCGAAGTTCCCGAGCCCGCCATCGAACCGCCCCCGATCCAGGCCGTTATTGACGCCGAACTCGCCACCAAGCCGCCCCACTCCCACCGCCTCCCCCCCGAGCCCGAACCCGAGGAATGTGCCCCTGAGATCGCCGAAAAGGCCCAGAGAGACCCCGCGTATCTACCGTCCCTGCAATTTTTCAAGCCCGGCACCAGCTTCACCATCGGCGACATCGAAATCTGCCCCTTCACCACCCCCCACGACGCCGCCGACCCCTGCGGCTTCGTCTTCGAGTCGGAAGGCATCCGCATGGCCGTCGCCACCGACCTCGGCTACATCCCGCCCAACGTCAAAGCCGCCCTTAAGCGGGTTGACGTCATGCTGCTCGAATCCAACCACGACCTGGAGATGCTCCGCGACGGTCCCTACCCCTGGTCGGTCAAGCAACGCGTCTTATCCCGGGTAGGTCATCTCTCCAACGAAACCACCGCCCAGTTCCTGGAGCAGGAATACGACGGCCACTGCACCTCGATCATTCTCGGCCACATCTCCGAGTCCAATAACATCCCGGAGTTGGCCCGCCTCGCTGCGGAACGCGCCCTGATCAACCACGGGACCCTCCTTGGCAACCGCCTGCTGCTCGCCCATCAGTCAACCCCACTGGACTCAATCAACCTCTGACAAAATAAACACAAGACTGACCACGGAGAAACACGGATCGCCACGGACAAAATCCGTGTTTCTCCGTGTAATCCGTGGTCGCCCTCGTCCGTGTGCTCCCGTCATGAATAATCGGCGTCTTATCTATCAGGTCGGTGCAAATCGGTGTTTAGCCTCCGCTTCCGCCTTTTGCACCTTTCCTTGTTTCAACTTCATCAAACGGGGGTAGAATCAAGTAGTTCCTATGCCCAATCGAGCCCACACATCCAACTCGAGCACGCTCGAAGCTAGGTCCTGTACGGACCCCATCGTGGGAGCCATCCTATCCGGGTGGCGGTATGACATCTCCAGCATCTCCCCCGAGATGCGCACAGACTACGAAAACCACCTCGCAGATTGCCCCAACTGCCGTCGCCGCCAGCATCTGGCCCGCATTATCGACGTCCTTCTCATCTGCATCAGCTCTTTATCTATTGGGGCGTTCCTGTTAATGGCGGTCGTCATGCGCCGCGTCGAGTTCCTTGGCCACATCGCCGGCAACCACCTTTTGCATCTGCATGATACCCCGATCGTCATCTCGCTTCAGGCAGTCGCTATCGCCGGCCTCGTCATCTCGATGGTCCTCTGGGTCCTGGTTGCCATCGCTACGCCCCTGCCGAGCCTGGTCAAGAGCATCCCCTCCGACATCCGCCAGAGACTAGCCCGCCGCCACGCCTGAACCGGCCCGCCTCCACCCATGTCAGAGCCCTCCCAAAGCGATATTGTGTCCTCCTTCACCCAACCGGCTGCGCCCAACTCGCCGCCAATTGCAGAAGAGCCTACACTCACACCCGCCGAGCCCCCAAGTCGCCGTAGCTACAGCGAGTGGGACCCACGGTCCGCTCCCGGTACGTATTTCCTCTTGGCCGTCAACATCGGCGTGTTTCTGTGGATGATCCTCCACGGTGTTTCGCCCAGCTATCCCACTTCGGGTCAGCTTCTCCACTTCGGTGCCAATAACGCCATCGCCGTCCTGAACGGCCAGTGGTATCGACTGATTACCGCCATCTTCGTCCACATCGGCATGTTGCACATTGCCACCAATATGTGGTGCCTGTGGAACCTCGGCCTGCTGGGCGAGCCTCTACTCGGCCCGTTCGGCCTGATCGCCGTCTATATTCTGACCGGCGTCGCGGGCAATCTTCTGTCGATCGCCTGGGATCTCATCTTTGCCACCCAGAACCAGCTGCAGTTTGGGGTCGGAGCCGGCGCCTCCGGGGCCGTCTTCGGTATCGCAGGAATTCTCATCATCCTGCTCTCGAACCGCCGCCTGCCCATACCCTGGGGCGAACTCCAGCGCCTCCGCACCTCAGTTGTGCGTTTTGCGGGGATCAACCTCCTCATCGGAGCGTCGACCATCGCATTCAACACGCCGATCCGGATCGACAACTCCGCCCATATCGGCGGCTTCCTGTGCGGACTGGCCCTCGGCCCCGGCCTCGTCCCCTGCATGACCCTTGGCCGAGCTCGCTACCTCGGCCGCCAGAAACTGGTCTTCCTCGGTGCCGCCTTTGCCCTGTCGCTCTTCGGCTACTGGATCGCCAACTTCAAATAGGACAAAGTACGAACGGGGGTAAGACGGAAAAAAAGGATAAGAACGATAGAACCATGGGAACTTCAGCATCCTGTCCCAGCAGATTCTAACCGCATCTATCCGTCTTTTCCGTTTTATCCCCGTTCGTACTTGCAGTTGTCGTTAGGTCAGCGCGCTTGAAGCAAACTTCCGTACCATAGCCAGCAGCAGCCTACGATCGCTGTCCGACAAATTGGCCGAGTACCGCTGGACCTGCGTCAGGAACTTGATCTCCTCTTCGCTCAGGTGAAGGGTGGACACGTCTTTGCCCACGCTATCGTCCGCAAAAAACTGTGCCAGCTGCAGGTCCAAGGCGCCTGCAATCTTCTGGAGCGTTTCGAGAGACGGCACCGTGTGCCCGTTTTCAACCCGCGAAAGATAGCACCGCAAGAGCCCGGTACGCTTCTCAATGTCGCCCTGGGACATTCCCTTTTGCAGGCGAAAGTCGCGTATCGTGCCGCCGATGTTGTTCGAGATGGACTTCACTGGGGGACTCGCCTGCGCAGGAAGGAATGTTTGCATATCAGCCATTAGCGGTACGGTAAGCTGCCTGTACGCCACAGGCAAGCGCAATCTTCACATTCCAAAGGATTCCCGTACCCTTCGAGATTCCTGTGTCGATACTGGTTCCCGCGCCTCAAACCTTCAACCAGCACTTGAGCACGGTCAGCCGGGTGAACCAATCACGATATTACCTTAGTAGTAAACCTAGTGACGTGTTGATTCCCAAAAACGCAACGCAAAGAGCGGAAAGAAATGCGCCAAGTTTCGCCACGGATCCCGTCGCGTATCTTTCCGCAATTCTTCGCGCCCTTTGCGTTAGGTTTTGCCATTTTGCCGAGGGCGACTACCCCATGTACATCC
>JANXWZ010000189.1 GCA_025350865.1 Rhodanobacteraceae bacterium | reverse complement strand
CAGCTTAGTAACATGCTGGAACTCGCCCGCGTCATCGTCCAAGGCGCCCGCGTCCGCGACGAATCGCGTGGCGCACATTACAAGCCGGAGTTTCCGGATCGCAACGATGAGAAGTTCCTCAAGACCACCAAGGCCGCGTTTGTAAATGGCGCGCCAAGCATCACCTTCGAGGACGTCGACATCAGCTGGATCAAGCCGCGTCCGCGCGTCTATACGAGCACCTAAGGGCACCTTTTGTCATCCTTCGCCCAGCGGAGGACCTGCTTTTCGCACTTGCATCTGAGGTAGGTCCGGGCTTCAGCCCGGACAACAGAATCAGGCTAGAAATGGGGCTTTAGCCCCTGAGGGAATCTTCAATGGCCACCACGCAGAAAACCATCAAAGTCTCGATCAAGCGCCAGCCCAACCCGCAGACCCCGGCGCGCACTGAAACCTTCGAGATTCCCTATCGCCCGAACATGAACGTCACCTCGCTGCTCGGCGAGATCGCGGCGAACCCTGTCACCAACACTGGCGACACCACCACCGCCATCGCCTACGACTCCAACTGCCTGGAGGAGATCTGCGGCTCCTGCGCGATGCTGATCAATGGGAAGGCCCGCATGGCCTGCTCCGCCCTGGTCGACAAGCTGGAGCAGCCGATCACCCTCGCCCCACTCTCAAAGTTCCCCATCGTGCGCGATCTCTCCGTCGACCGCTCGGTCCTCTTCCAGAACCTGAAGGCCGTCAAGGCCTGGGTGCCGATCGACGGCTCCTACGACCTCGGGCCCGGCCCGCGCCAGTTCCCGCAGATCCAGGAACAGCGCTACCCGCTTTCGAACTGCATCTCCTGCACCATCTGCATGGAGGTCTGCCCGCAGTTCAATGACTCCACCAACTTCGTCGGCGCAGCCACCATCGCGCAGACCAAGCTGTTCAACATGGACCCCGCAGGTTCGGTCCTCAAGGAAGAACGTCTCCGCGCACTGGCCGGCGACGGTGGCGTTCAGGAGTGCGGGATGGCCCAGAACTGCGTAGCCGCCTGCCCGAAGCAGCTACCGCTGATCGAAGCCATCTCCGACGTCAGCCGCGATGTGGTCATCCAACAGGTGAAAGACTTGTTCGCCATGTAACGATGATTGCACTATCCGGACCCCCGGCGTAGTCTCACATCTATGGACGAACTGGTTTTCGTAGTCACGCCCGATGAAGAAGATGGGGGATTCTGCGCTTCGGCCGTGGGTGCAGGGATCTTCACGCAAGGCGACACATGGGAAGAACTTTGCGCGATGGTCCTTGACGCAACGAAAGCCTACTACTTCGACTCGCAAGCTCCCGCAACGGTGCGTCTCCCCGTTCGCGAGCAGACTCTGAAAGTGGCATGAAGCTTCCCAGGAACCTTGACGGGCGCGACCTCGCAAGTCATCTCATCCGACGTTGGGAATTCCGGGGAGAGGCAGACTGGTAGCCATATCATCCTTCGGAGCCTTGGGTCGGTGCCGCACACTGTCTCCGTCCCGTCACACAAGCCGATTAAACTGGGAACACTGAAGGGGATTATTACCTATATCGCCCAACACAAGCAGGTCTCGGTCGCGGCGATCCTTGCCGGAATCTAAGATCATCGTTGTCCATCCATACAAGCAATCTCAACGGAGAATCCCCCTATGTCACACACCGTAACCCTCCCCGAAGCCCGCAAGATCATCGCCGCAGCCACCGCCAAGGCAGAAGAAATCGGCCAGCCCATGAACATTGCCGTCGTCTGCGCGGGCGGCTACCTGCTTGCCTTCGAGCGCATGGAGAAAGCCTGGCTCGGATCAGTTGACATTGCCCAGAAGAAGGCCTGGACCAGCCGCGCCTTCGACATCGAAACCGGCACCCTCGGAACGCTCTCGCAGTCGGGCGACCAGTTCTTCGGCATCAACGTCTCCAACGACGGTAAGGTGATGATCTTCGCCGGCGGCGTCCCGCTGCTGCGCGAGGGCAAAGTCATCGGTGCGATCGGAGTCTCCGGCGGCCTGGGTGCGCAGGATCAGGCCGTGGCGGAGGCTGGTGCTGCCGCCCTTTAGTTCTATAGCAAAACCGAAGCCGCCCCAGCTTGTTAGTGGGGCGGTTCTCTTTGTATCAAACTCACGAATTTCGTTTCGACTCCTAAGGTTACGAAAGGTTCCCTCCGTCACTCGCGTCCCGTGATTGCAATCACGCTACAATTCCCTCATATTCACACAGAGGAACGCGTGAAGCAGATTCTGCTTGTACTGCGCAAGGATTGTCGGAAGTTCTGGCCGGAGATCGTGCTCACCCTCGCCGTGACCTGTGCGTTCGTGTGGGCTTATCCGCTTCTTTGGATGTCCGAGGGATCTGCTGTCGCGGTCTCGCCAGGATCATGGTTTCGACTGGACCAGAACCATCTGGAGACGCTGGCTAGAGTATGTACGGTCCTGCTGCCGGTCTCATGGTTGCTTTTGATTGCGAGGGTAGTACATGACGAAAACCTGGTCGGGACTAAGCAGTTCTGGATAACGCGACCTTATCGGTGGCAATGGCTGCTGATCGAGAAGCTACTGTTCGTGGGATTGTTTGTTTGTGCGCCATTCACTGCTGCCCAGATGGCGCTGTTGTTGCGAGCCGGCTTTCATCCGCTTCAGTACATTCCGGGGCTGGCTTATTGCCTGCTCACAATCGTGATCACAGTCGTGCTCCCAATTTTTGCGATTTCGGCGGTGACATCGAGCCTGCTGCGAATCATTGGAATGATGGTGGGGGCAGCGGTCTGTATAGCTGTTGCCGCATTTCTCTTTCCGTCGACGATTATTGCGTCCCCGGCCTCTGTTCCTTATTCCTCTGATCGGCTGATTCTTCCAATCATTCTGGCGTTCTCCGCGGGAATTCTGTTTGTCCAATATTCGGGACGCAAGGTCTGGCTGGGCCGCACACTGCTGGTTGCTCTGGCGGTGTCTCTGGTGATCGCTGCCAGCGATCCATTCGATGTGGCGATGTTGGAGCGGATTTATGGGCTCCCGGAGCCGGGGCATGCGGATTCGATCCACGCGGTCGCCCCAAAAGCCTCGGTGGATAGGCTCGGAATCAGTCGCCTTAGCGAAAAGCTGACGTACGTGAAGGTTCCGATTGCCATTATTGGGATCCCCAATGGCGAGGCGGTGACGCCGGACAACATCCGTCTGACTATCAACGCACCCGGTGGTGCCCATTGGATCAGTCCATGGCAGGGAATTGACGACCGAAGAGTCACAGCTACCGAAACCGGCAGTGAGACCTATGTCGTCGCGGTCGATCAGACCTTCCTCTCGAGCATCAAATCAGGTCCGCTATCACTGACCGTGGATCTCGCCCTGACACGGATTGCTCCCGGCAAACCGGCAAAAGTGGAATTTGTGACAGGAAAAGATTTTGCCGTTCCGCTTGTTGGAATTTGCAAGCAAACTTACGGAGACATCCAATGCCGCGTTCCGTTCCACCAACCGGCGCTGGTTCAGGTTGCGGCCATCGAATCTCCAGTTCCTTGCGATACTTCCCACCCCGTTCCACCGGGTTGGCAAATCCAAACGGCATGGGTCGGCAAACAACTCAGTCCGGCCTTGGCCGACATTGGATTCGCACCGGTTTGGACCTCATCGATTAAGATACTGGACAGGTGGTATCAGCCACAACAAGAGGACAAGGCGACACAGCTAACAGTATGTCCAGGGACACCCATGACCGTTACCCCGTTCCACCTTGTGAACCGGTTTCAGTCACAGGTTAAGATGACCGTGGGGGAGATTGATACGTCGCCCGGAATATAGGTTGCTGATCAACCGGAAGGGCCCGCACACGACACGAGCACTTCCACGCTCTTCCGCTCACGGTATGTTCACTTCGTGAACTCGCTGCTCCCCGGGTTCTGCGTCTCGTCCGAGTGGATTCGATTTTGTGCTCTCTTCGCGCCCTCCATCGCTGCCTTGTCGAGTTTGCTTGAGTCCGATTCTTCGCCTGAGATCTCAGTCGCTTCATGGGAAGGACGAGCCGGGGTTTTCGTTGCATCTACGCCGTGTGCCATAGGTTCACCTCGGTCAATACGATTCCTCCTGTGACTTCGGCGTTGCCCTTGCTACCATCGCAAGACGACTATGAATGATGCCGCATCGATCCACGCTTCCGCCCTCGTCATCGACACCCACGCCGACACTCCCCAGCGTTTCCTGGATGAGGGCTGGTCCTTTCTGGATGAGTTGAACGGCGGCCACATCAATCTCACGTCGGCGCGAAAGGGGAACCTTGCAGCCGAGTTCTTCGCCATCTGGGTGGAACCTGAGCAGCACGCGGGCAACTTCGCGCATCGCGCGCTGGCCCTGACCGATGCCGTCCACGAGCAGGTTCGGCGGCACGCCAGCGAGTTACAGCTATGCCTTAGTCCAGCCGACATTCTCGACGCCAAGGCCAATGGGAAGTTTGCCATCGTGCTTGGTCTGGAGGGTGGACACGCGATCGAGAACGACCTCGGACTGCTGCGGACTTTTCATCGTCTCGGCATCCGTTACATGACCCTGACGTGGGCGAATAACAACGAGTGGGCCGACTCGTCGGGTGACGCGCCAATCCACAACGGCCTCACGGATTTCGGGCGCGAGGTGATCCGCGAGATGAACCGCCTTGGAATGATGGTGGACATATCGCATGTCTCCGACAAAACGTTTTGGGATGTCCTCGAGACCTCACAAACGCCGGTGATTGCGTCGCACTCGAGTTCCCGAACCATCACGCCATCCCACCGAAACCTGACTGATGAGCAACTTCGAGCTCTGGCAGCGCGTGGCGGAGTTGCGCTGGTGAACTTCTATCCAGCGTTCATCGACGCAACCTGGCAGCAGGCATGGCGAGCCCTCAAGCCGGAGCGGGATACTGCTTTCGAAGCCGCTTCAAAACCCTTCCGCGAAGCTGGCCAGGCAGTTCCCTTCCACATATCGCATCAGGTCGATCGGGAATTCACTTCGCGAATTCCGCGCCCGCCATTCGAGTCCCTCGTAGCACACTTCGACCACATGATCCAGACGATGGGCCTCGACCATGTAGGAATCGGAACCGATTTCGATGGCATTCAGGAACTTCCCCAGGGCATCGACTCCGCCGCAGACCTTCCCCGCATCACCGAAGCCCTGTTCGCCAAGGGGTATACCGCCGAGGACCTGCACAAGATCCTCGGCGGCAACCTGATGCGTGTTTTCGCGGCGATTCAATCCCGCGCGGAATCGCTTACTTCTCAGCCAAAATAGCGATCTTGCTGATGTGAGGTGGTTCAGAAAGCAATTCGCCGGCCTTCGCCATCAGGGCTTTGGCGATTTCCCCGTTAAGATGTGCTTCCCGGCCGGACTCATCGTCAAACGTGTCAAAGATGCCAAAAGCACCATCATCCTCGCGGATGGCGTACCAGCTGATCGTCTGTGGCTCATCCTGGGCCATCACCGCACCCTGCTTCAGGAACGCCTCCACCTCGGCCTCTTTGCCGGGCTTGGCTTTCAAACGTCCATACAACGCAAACTTTGCCATAAATTCCTCCTGCGGAGTTGGATGCACGTCTAACCTTTGCCGTTAGGCGGCGGAATGGGGTAGCCTTAATCGTGATGAGCTTACGCAAGTTTCCGAACCTGAACCTTCATCTGCTGACCAGTGCGTTTCTTCTGCTTGGCGGCGGATTAGCCTTGACAGCGCAGACTCCCGCTCCCCTGCCCGATTCCCCAGGCGCTGCAGTGCAGGCCAAGGTACCCCCGGTGCCGACGGGGCCAACCGCGGTGCTGGACACGACAGCCGGCCGCCTGACGTGCAAACTTTTCAGCAAGGAAGCCCCGATCGCCTCGGACAACTTCATCCAACTCGCCGAAGGCACCAAGGACTGGGTCGACCCGAACACCACCAGGAAGGTTCACGGCCAGCGCTTTTACGATGGCACCACCTTTCACCGCGTCATCCCTGGGTTTATGATCCAGGGCGGTGACCGCAAGGGCGACGGCTCAGGCGACGCAGGCTACTACTTCGACAACGAGGCGCTGCCCAACCTCACCTTCGAGGTGCCAGGCCGCTTAGCCATGGCCAACGCCGGTCCCAACACCAATGGCACGCAATTCTTCATCACCGAAGCGCCGCAGCCCGAACTTGACGGCAAGTACACCATCTTCGGCCAGTGCGACGAGCACACCGTCCTGATGGTCGCCACCATCGCCCGCGTCGACCGCAACTCCAACGACAAGCCCGCTACTGACGTTGTCATCAAAAAAATGACCATCGTGCGCGAAGGACAGCCCATGCCGCCCGAGCCGGTTCTTCCGACAGCGGCACCCGCGTCCGCCGTACCAGCCGTCTCTCCGATGCCGCCGCCAAAGAAGTAGAGCCGGTTTGCATCGCTCCGGCTTCGATTCTGAATCACTTGCTTCTAAGTACGCCAAGGCGTTAGCCTTGGCTTTCTAGAACCGCAGAAGAAGCGGGCTTCAGCCCTGGGGATCGATCTTCCCTCTCCGCGCCACTTTCACCGATAACCGATCCAGGAGTCGACACAAACCATGCCTACCAAGCCCGGCACCTACGCCACCTTCAAGACCAGCGAAGGCACCATCGTTTGCGAGCTGTTCGAAAAGGACGCACCCGTCACCGTAAAGAACTTCATTGAGCTCGCCGAAGGCTCGCGCGAGTGGAACAGCCGCTCCAAGAAGGGGCCGAAGCTCTACGACGGCACCGTCTTCCACCGCGTCATCCCCAGCTTTATGATCCAGGGCGGAGACCCCGAAGGCTCCGGCATGGGCGGCCCCGGCTATAAGTTCGCCGACGAGACCAAGGGCTCGCCGCACCACTTCAAGGCTCCGGGCAAGCTCGCCATGGCGAACTCCGGCCCCAACACCAACGGCAGCCAGTTCTTCATCACCGTAACCGACACGAACTGGCTGACGGGCAAGCACACCATCTTCGGCGAAGTCGTCGAAGGCTACGACATCGTCGAGAAGATCAGCAAGGTCTCCCGCGACGGCATGGACCGCCCCAAGACGCCGGTTGTCCTGGAAAGCGTCACGATCGAGCGCGTAGCCTAACTCGCTACCTCTGAAACAAGAAAGGCCCGCTCAATCGAGCGGGCCTTCTGCTTTATCCACGTTCTTCCGCATAAATCCGCGGTCGGCTTTTGTACTAAGCCACCCCAATAACCGTGCAGAGTTCCTTCACAGCGTCCGCACTTTTATTCAACGCGGCCTGCTCTTCTTCGGTTAGCTTGATCTCGATGATCTGCTCCAGGCCCGCCGCGCCCAGCTTGCACGGAACCCCGACATACAGCCCGGAGATGCCGTACTCGCCCTGCAGATACGCCGCGCACGGAAGGATCTTCTTCTTGTCCTTCAGAATCGCTTCGACCATCTCAACGGCGGCGGCGGAAGGCGCGTAGTACGCCGAGCCGGTCTTGAGGTGCTTGACGATCTCGAGTCCGCCAGCGGCAGTGCGGGCTTCGAGTTCCTTCAGACGGTCAGGCTCGATCAGTTCTGTAATGGGGATTCCGGCCATCGTTGAGTAGCGGCTAAGCGGCACCATGGTATCGCCATGGCCGCCCAGAACAAACGCGGTTACATTCTCGACCGACACCTTCAACTCCTCGGCGATGAACGTCCGGAAGCGTGCCGAATCCAGTACGCCGGCCATGCCGATCACGCGCTCACGTGGGAAGCCGGCAGCCTTGAAGGCCGTCTGCGCCATCGCATCCAGCGGGTTCGAGACGATGATGAGGATCGTGTTAGGCGACGCCGCAACCACCTTGCCCACCACGTCCGACATAATCTTGAAGTTCGTATTCAGCAAGTCGTCGCGGCTCATCCCGGGCTTGCGAGCGATTCCGGCCGTAATCACCACAATGTCCGAGTTCGCCGTGTCGGCATAATCGTTCGACCCGATGATCGACACATCGCGCTTCTCAATCGGCATGGCCTGCAACAGGTCCAGCGCCTTGCCCTGAGGAATTCCCTCGACCACGTCGATCAACACCACATCCGCAAGTTCCTTTGCGGCAATCCAATGTGCAGCGGTGGCCCCAACATTGCCAGCCCCGACGATTGTTACTTTCTTACGCATTCTTTCTCCTTTTCTCTTTCATCATACGACTCTGATAATCTGGTCAGGTATCTGGTCAGGAGACACCGTCTTGGGAACTTGGCAATTGCAGGAAGCGAAAGCAAAACTCACTGAGGTTATCGAGGTTGCGACAAAGGATGGACCTCAAACGATTACCCAGCGCGGGAGAGAAACTGCCGTCCTGATTTCTATCGCAGAATGGAAGCAGCTTCAGGCCACGCACTCCCCGACAAAGAAAACGTTGCTCGAAGTCCTTCAATCCGGCCCCCAGTATGACCTCAATATTCCCCCTCGCGGCCAGCACAAACATCGCAAACCGGTGACTTTTTGAAGTTCCTTTTGGACACGATGGTGATCTCCGAACTTCGCAAGCACAAGCCTCACGGTGGCCTGCTCGCCTGGTATTCCTCGCATCCACAATCTGACTACGCAATATCCTCCATCACCCTTTATGAAATGCAGGCTGGCGCCGAACTGACCCGCCGCCAGGACCACCGCAAAGCCAGGGAAATCGAGCGGTGGGCGGACGACATCGCCGCAGTTTGCCCCGTGATTCCGCTAGGTGACGACGAGGCCCGTGAGACGGCGAGGCTGCTCGATGGAATTTCGCCGGATCTACTGGAAGACGCGATGATCGCGGCGACCGCGCGCATCCATCGTCTGACCGTCGCTACCCGAAACACCAAACACTTCCTGCTGCTTGACGTTCCTCACGTCGACCCATTTCTCCATCCACGGTCCTGAAATTCCGTCCTACATATTCCCAATCATATGCGTCGCAAACTCGCTCGTCTTCACCTTGGTCGCGCCCTGCATGCCGCGCTCAAAGTCATACGTCACGAATTTCTGCGCGATCGTCTTCTCCATCGAGCTTTCAATCAGCCGAGCCGCTTCCGTCCAGCCCAGAAAGTCGAACAGCATCACGCCGCTCAGGATTACGCTGCCCGGATTGATGACATCCAGGTCCGCATACTTCGGAGCCGTGCCGTGCGTCGCCTCAAACACCGCGAAACCGTCGCCGATGTTCCCACCAGGAGCGATTCCCAACCCGCCAACCTGCGCCGCCGCAGCGTCGGAGATGTAGTCGCCGTTCAGGTTCGTCGTCGCCAGAATGCTGTAGTCCGATGGCCGCAGAATGATCTGCTGGAAGATCGAATCGGCGATGCGGTCGTTGACCAGGATCTTCGACTTCCACCTACCACCGCCATGCGTCTCGCCGATGGTGGCCAACACTTCCTTCACTTCGGCCACAACGCTCTCGCCAAACTCCTTCGCTGCAAACTCAATGCCCGGCTCGATCAGCGCAGCATTCTCCTCCGGCGAGATGTTTGGGTTGGCCTCCACATTGCCCAGAATCCAGCTCTCACGCTCGGTCACGGTCTGGTCGCGATACTCACCCGACGCAACCTCGTAGCCCCACTCGCGGAACGCACCTTCAGTAAACTTCTGGATGTTGCCCTTATGGACCAGCGTCACCGTCTTGCGTCCCGACTTGATCGCGTACTCGATCGCTGCGCGAACCAGCCGCTTCGATCCCGTAATCGAGATCGGCTTAATGCCCACACCTGAGTCCAGCCGAATTTTCTTCTTCGTCCCCCTCAGCATGTCGTCGTTGAAGAACGAGATCACCTTCGCCGCTTCCGGTGTACCCTCACGGAACTCAATGCCAGCGTAGATATCCTCGGTATTCTCGCGGAAGATCACCACGTCAAGCTTCTCCGGAGCCTTCACAGGGCTCGGAACGCCGGCATAATACTTCACCGGCCGAATGCACTGGTACAGGTCCATCAACTGACGCAGCGCCACATTCAGCGAGCGGATACCGCCGCCCACCGGCGTCGTCAGCGGTCCTTTGATCGACACGCGGAAATCGATCGTCGCCTTCACGGTATCGTCGGGCAGCCAGTTCTGTGTCGCGCGGTAGCTCTTCTCGCCAGCCAGCACTTCGTACCAGGAGACCTTCCGCTTGCCGCCGTAGGCCTTCTCCACAGCCGCATCGAACACTCGCACTGAGGCCTTCCAGATATCGCGGCCCGTGCCGTCGCCCTCGATAAACGGGATGATCGGGTTGTCAGGCACGGTGTAAACGCCGTCTGCGTAGGTGATTGCCGTGCCGTCTGCCGGAACTGAAATGCCGTTATAACTCGATTGCATGAAGGTTGCGCTCCGAAATTGGAATGAGGTCAAGCTATCATTCTCAAATTACAACTGACAACTCAGGAAGCCGTTTATCGCACACGACTTCCGTTTACCGTTCATCAACGACAACGCCCCAGCCGAAGCCGGGGCGTTGTTGACGTTGCGAAGGTTTAGAACTGACCCCAAAGCAGCTGGTTATAAACATCGTGGTGGAACTGAACCTCGCAGGGCTTCACGATCGTGCCTAACAAACGCGGGCACCGATCCGCCGAAGCTTGCTTCAGGTCCGCGTACCGCTCCTTCACGTCCGGACCAAGCAGGGTCGTCGTCCACTCCGCCGTCTTGAAGTCGGCCAGCGCAGAGTAGATGTTGTCGGGCAGATACCGCTCCGCCTGGCGCAAGTTCTTCATCTTCGACAGGTTGCCATTAATCCCCGTCTTGAAGACGGAGTACAGCACCATGTACGGGTTCGCATCCGGACCAACTGACCGAACCTCGACCCGAGCCGACTTCTCGTTGCCAATCGGGATGCGGATCATCGAACCGCGGTCCGTAGCCGAAGCCTTGATCTGATTCGGGGCCTCAAAGTGCGGGTCGAGGCGCCGATACGCATTCACGCTCGCGTTCAGCAGCAGGCAGATATCGTTGCCGTGTGTGAGGATCTTATCGACGAACGTCCACGCCATCTTCGACACCTTCTCGTCGCCCCTGGGGTCCCAGAAGAGATTCTTGCCGTTCTTGGTGATGGAAACGTTGGTGTGCATGCCGCTGCCGTTGACGCCCGTCACCGGCTTGGGCAGGAAGCTCGCCGTCATGCCCATCTGCGTCGCAACCTGCCGGCAGATCAGTTTGTACAACTGGATCTGGTCCGCAGCGGCAACCACGTCGCCGTAGCTGTAGTTGATCTCGAACTGGCTCGGCGCAACTTCCGGGTGGTCCTTCTCGTTTTCAAAGCCCATCGCCCGCTGCACTTCAGCCGTGGTGTCGATAAACTCGCGCAGCGGATCGCCCGGCAGCGAGTGGTAATAGCCACCCTTGTTCACATACTCGAACGAGCCAGTCTCATGGAACGACCGCTCAGCGTCGATACCCTCGAACAGGAAGCCTTCGATCTCGTTCGCCGCATTCAGAGTCCAGCCGTTCTCGGTAAACATCTGCTGTGCGAAGTCCTTCAGCACGCCGCGCAGATCGCCGATGTAATGGCTGCCGTTCTTGTCGATCACCTCTCCGAACACCAGCACCTTGCCCGCACCGAACACGTCGGCAGGAACCCAGTAGAACGCCGACCAGTCCAGCGCCAAACGAAGATCGCTCTCGCGCTGCGCCGTAAAGCCGCGGATCGAAGAGCCATCGAACGTCAGGTTGTCGTAGCTCTTGACCAGGAACTTCTTGTCGTAGTCCAGCATATGCAGACGGCCTTCAAGGTCGGAGAAGACCACCGTCACGGCCTTGATCCTGGGCTCATCGGTCAGATACTTCAGGCGCTCTTCCTGGATCGTTTGCGGAGCCACGCGGTGCTTGCGCTGCTCTTTGGCGGCCAGGTTGAGGTCTTCCAATTCGGGATACGACAGTTCGAGAAAATTGCGCAGTTCCATCGACATAGTGTTCCTGCTCCTTGGTGGGGAATCCTGATGAACAGAATACAGCCCAGAAGGCTTTGATCAAATCCCGTCGTCGTCCTAATCTCTGCTCTGGCAAATCCCGATCCAGCAAGTCGCTCGGAGAATGGTCTCGAGAACCCGACAAACTGAGTAACCTTGAACAATGATTCCCGGCTTCGATTCGGTCAATCTCTGATAAAGTCTCGGTTATAGCAAAGTTAGAAACGCATCGAACTCACCCTGCCCTGGGTGACGAAGTGTCCTCTATTGTTGCGCCAAATCCCATCTGAAAGCCGGGCGTAAGACTGCGCCCGGGTTGAGATCCTGCATCGATATGACCAAATACAAACTGGAATACATCTGGCTGGACGGCTATATCCCAGTTCCCAACCTTCGCGGCAAGACTCAACTCAAATCGTTCGAGTACCCTCCGACGCTCGCCGATATGCCGCTGTGGGGCTTCGACGGCAGCTCTACTATGCAGGCCGAAGGCAAAAGTTCCGACTGCATCCTCAAGCCCGTCGCGCTCTATCCCGACGCCAGCCGCAAGGACGCCCTTCTCGTTCTCTGCGAAGTTATGAACGCTGACGGCACCCCGCATCCGAGCAACTGCCGCGCCACAATCATCCACGACCCCGACTTCTGGGCTGGCTTCGAGCAGGAATACTTCCTCTATCAGGATGGCCGGCCGCTGGGCTTCCCCGAGGGTGGCTATCCGCTCGTCCCACAGGGACCGTACTACTGCGGCGTCGGCTTCAAGTACATGGGTTCGATCGCCCGCACCATCGTCGAAGAGCATCTCGACCTCTGCCTAGCAGCCGGAATCAACCACGAAGGCATCAACGCGGAGGTCGCCAAAGGCCAGTGGGAGTTCCAGATCTTCGGCAAAGGCTCCGCCAAGGCAGCCGACGACGTATGGATCGCGCGCTACCTGCTGATGCGCCTCTGCGAGCAGTACGAGGTCGACGTCGAGTTCCACTGCAAACCCGTCAAGGGCGATTGGAACGGCTCGGGAATGCACTGTAATTTCTCGACCGACTACATCCGCGAGACCGGCGGTCAGGCATACTTTGAAGCCTTGATGGCGAAGTTCGCCGAAAACGTGGCCGCCCACATCGCAGTCTACGGCCCGGACAACCACCTCCGCCTGACCGGCCACCACGAAACCCAGGCCATCGACAAATTCACCTACGGCCTGTCCGATCGCGGCGCCTCCATCCGCATGCCGGTCAACTTCATCAAGGACGGCTACAAGGGCTACCTGGAAGACCGCCGCCCTAACTCGCAGGGTGACCCGTACCAGATCGTCTCGGTGATCTTGAAGACCATCAACAGCGTACCGAAGCCGTAGTAAGTTTGAATTGATAAGAACGACGGGTGCGTGAAGCGGAATACGCTTCACGCACCCGTTTTCATGTCCGCTTGATTGCTCGCCACCTAGTTTGAGGTAAACTAGTCATGTCGAGGTGACCATAATGGGGCAGTCAAGCAAGCGGCAATCTAATACGTTATCCAGTACGGCACCCGCCATGTCGATTGCACAGGCTAAGACCCATTTTTCATCTCTCATTTCGACAGTCGAGAATAACCGTGGCCCGGTCACAATTCTCCGTCGCGGCGTTCCCATAGCGCAGATCGTACCGTTCCCCACACAGCAGCTCACGTCGGGTTACGGATGGATGCGCGGAACGGTACAAGAGCTTGGCGACATCGTTGGTCCTACCGGAGTAGAGTGGGCCGCAGGCGATGAGTAGCAATTTGCCATTGCTGCTGGATACACACATCTGGGTCAACTATCTCAACGCTTCTCCCATCTTGCGGTCAAAGACAGTGCAAGCAATCGAAGAGGCGCGATCCTCAGGCAATGTCTTCGTCTCCGTAATCTCCATTTGGGAGGTCGCCCTCCTGGTACGACTCAAGCGGCTGTCTCTTCATACCTCGATCTCGGACTGGGTAAATCAGGCTTTACTGCTGCCTGGAGTCAACTTGCTGTCGTTTTCACCACCGATTGCCATCGACGCGGTTGATCTCCCAAATCCCATGCACAAGGACCCTTGCGACCGAATTCTAGTCGCGTCCGCTCGCGTTGAACGATTGACACTGGTGACACGCGATCGCGATATCCTCGATTTTGCGAAAGCTACAAACCTCGCAGTGCTGAAAGCTTAGAAAGAAAGAAATGTCTGCAAACAAAAAAATCGCCCTCATCCAGATGTCCTGCTCTGCCGACACCCAGGCCAACCTCGACAAGGCCGCCACCCTCGTCCGGGAGGCCGCCCGCGCGGGCGCAGACATCGTCTGCCTGCCTGAGCTCTTCCGCGCACAGTACTTCTGCCAGCGCGAGGAGCACGCCCTCTTCGACACCGCCGAGTCCATCCCGGGGCCGTCCACAGACGTCCTGTCCGCAGTTGCCAAAGAGGAAGGGGTCGTCATCATCGCTTCCCTCTTCGAGCGCCGTGCTGCCGGCCTTTACCACAACACGGTGGCGATTCTGGAGGCCGACGGCTCCCTCGCCGGGAAGTATCGCAAGATGCACATCCCCGATGACCCGCTCTACTACGAGAAGTTCTACTTCACGCCCGGCGACCTCGGCTTCAAGAAATTCGATACAACCGCCGGCCCTGTGGGCACGCTCATCTGCTGGGACCAGTGGTATCCGGAGGCGGCGCGCATCACCGCTCTGATGGGCGCCGAGACGCTCTTCTACCCCACAGCCATCGGCTGGCACCCGAGCGAGAAAGCCGAGTTCGGCGAGGCGCAATACTCCGCCTGGCAGACCATGCAGCGAGCCCACGCCATTTCCAACGGAGTATTCGTCGGAGCTGTGAACCGCGTCGGACACGAGTACGGCGACGTCCAGCACAACGGCGTCATGATGAAGGGCCCCGAAGGGGCAGGGCTTGAGTTTTGGGGTGGCAGCTTTATCGCCGACCCTTTTGGCCGCGTTATCGCGCAAGCCTCGCACGACAAGGAGGAGATCCTCATCGCCGAAATCGACGTGAAGCTCCTTGAAGACACCCGCCGCAACTGGCCGTTTCTGCGTGATCGCCGGATCGACGCATACGGCAACATCACTCGTCGGTTTATCGACTAAAAGTGAGCCTGGATCGCCCGCTCAAGAGCCGCCACCCGCATGACTGGACAAAGGGCTCGCATGTTTTCCACGCGAGCCCCCGTCGTGCGCAATTTGTGCGATGCCTTGCAGCCTAGACCGTTCGCCGCCCGCTGATGAAGTGCATAATCACCGAAATCAGAGCGAACAGCAGCAGGATATGGATCAGTCCGCTGGACACATGCATGACTGTAAAACCGCCCAGCCACAGAACAACGAGAACAACCGCGAGAATTAGAAACATGGCAACCTTCTTTCGGGCTTGAGGGATCGACCAACAACGTCGAGTACAAGACTTGAGAGCGGATATCTCCGCAAAGCGTTGCTCATTAGTGGTTCAAATTTCTCTTTTTCTTCAGCTTAGTCGGGCCGTTCCACCCGCAATCGACGGAATTAGCATTACTTCATCCCCATCCTGAAATACGTAGGTATCGCCACCAAGGAAGCGGATGTCCTCGTCGTTCACGTAGATGTTGATGAACCGCCGCAACTTGCCGCTTTCGTCCTTGATCTGCGTCGAAAGAGCCGGAAAATTCTTATCGATATCGAGAATCAATGCGGGAAGATTTGCCGCATCGGACGAGAGTTGCTTCTGCCCATCCGTATGTCGCACAAAGGCCGTCGGAAGAATAATTTTGATTGCCACTTACACTCCTTGCTCTCGAAAGAGCGGTTACCACTATCCAACCAAAGCCGGTTCTGGAAACGCATCGACATCCTGACAATCTAGCGCCGCGATGTAGTCCACAAAGTCCACAAGCCGCGGACGAATTGCCCGAACGTCGATGTGGTCATAATGATGGGCAAGGGCATCGGTCGTCTTCAAACCGTTTCCGGTAATGCAAACCACCGTCGTCTCGTCGCCCGAGATGCGCCCCTGGGCGTACAGCCGAGCAGTTACCGCGGTCGTCACGCCGCCGGCGGTCTCGGTGAAGATACCCTCGGTCTCCGCTAATTCCTGAATTCCAGCCACTAGCTCGACGTCCGACACATCCTCAGCCCAGCCACCGGTCGACCGGATCATCTTCGAGGCCGCCGGGCCGTCTGCCGGGTTGCCGATCGCGAGCGACCGCGCGATTGTGTTCGGGCGCTGCGGCTCAATGTAATCCCACCCATTGCGGACGGACTGGGAGATCGGCGAGCAGCCAGTCGCCTGCGCACCGAAGAACCGAACCGGCTTGTCTTCCACCAGGCCCAGCGCAATCAGCTCATTGAATGCCTTGCGAATTTTGCGGATCAGCGACCCACCGGCCATCGGGCAGACGACGTTATCGGGCAGCTTCCAGCCGAGTTGCTCGGCAATCTCGTACCCTTGCGTCTTCGAGCCTTCCGCGTAGTACGGCCGCAGGTTCACGTTTACAAACCCATAATCATATTCATCAGCAATGAGGGTGCAGAGACGGTTCACATGATCGTAGTTCCCATCGATCCGAACCAGCCGCGCTCCATACACCAGCGTGTTCAAAATCTTTGCCGGCTCCAGATCCGCCGGAATCAGAATCGTAGCCTTCAACCCCAGACGAGCCGCCTGCGCTGCAACCGAATTGGCCAGGTTTCCAGTCGACGAACAGCCCACAGTCGTGAAGCCAAACTTCTGCGCGTTTGCCAGCGCCACGGAAACCACGCGATCCTTGAACGAAAGCGTTGGGAAGCAGACTGCATCGTTCTTCACATAAAGATTGTCCGCGCCGATGCGCTTCCCCAGTCCCCGCGCCCGAACCAAAGGCGTGAAGCCCACCGGAATATCCGGCTGAAAGCCCTCGGGAATGGGAAGAAGTGCAGCATATCGCCAGATATTAAACGGCCCCGCCGCAATATTTGCGCGGGTAAATTTGCCTTCCTTGCGGATGATGTCGAGGTCGTACGCGATTTCCAGTGGTGCGAGGCAGTCCGGGCAGCCGGACAGCGGGCGATTGCCAAAGCGGCGACCGCACTCATTGCACTTCAACTCATAGGTCTGACAGGAATATTCCAAAGCTCAGCTCCTAAAGGGCAAAGGGGGCTGGCTTATCTAGGACGCCACTCAATTGGAAGGGGGAATGAAATGCGGGTAGGCAACCGGGATCACGATTTAACCGTGTCCCACTACTCCGAATCTCATGTACCCTCAAAAGCTTTCGCTTCCAGGAGAGAGTTGACACCGGTACGCCTTTGTTCTGTCCGGTTGTCGTGGCGTCAAAGGGCTCGTCCCTCAACCACTCTGCATGAAATTCAAACCAGCCGAAGCTGATCGGAATAACTCGGTTATACCACTACACCCCATGCCGTGCAACCTGTGGAAACACGCAATTCCGCCATCCAACTACCGGTAGCCCCATCTCAATCGTAGCCTCACCGCGATTGAGGTGGGGGTCTTGATCGCTCGCCTACTCGTAAACTGTTTCCATGGCAGTCTCTACCGTCTCCCGCCAACTGATCCTCGATCAGCTCACCGCGAGCGAAGTCCGACTCCTTGCCGAACTAGGCGACCTCACACCCAACCAGTTTCACTTCCGCGAATCCCCCGACCGCTGGTCGATCGCCGAGAACCTCGAACACCTCATCCTCTTCGAAGCCTTCATCCGCGACGCCGTACGACGTACCCTGGCAGCTCCCGCCACGCCTGAGAAGTCGCAGAAAGCCATGGAAAGAGAAGCTCTGGTCCTGGACCTCGCTAACTCAAGAGCGACTCCATTCAGCGCCCGCGACGCCGTCCGCCCCTACGGTGCCCACCCCGATCCAACAGCCATGATCGCCGACTTTCGCGCCACCCGCGCCCTAACCGTCGGCTTCGCGACCGAAACTCAAGCCGACCTTCGGCTGCACTTCTTCCCGCACATTGCCTTTGGCGATCTCGACTGCTACCAGTGGCTGATCGTCGTCGGCCAGCACACGCTGCGCCACTGCCGTCAGATCGAACAGATCAAGACTGATCGGCAATATCCGAAGGACTAACAGGGGTGAGTATGTCCTTCACCCCGGCCACAAACGCCGCTGGATCAAACTCCGTCCGCAGTATGTGATCCGGACAATCAGTCAGAAGAGCCACGCGCCAGTTGCACACGAACGACACAATTTGCTCAGGACGGATGGTCTTTAGTTCTGAGCACAGGTGCTCCGCCAGCGGTATTCCCTCCTCACCGGAAACATCCACCAACACAAGCGAGAAGGGGCGCGCGTGAAACATTGTCAGAGCCTCGTCATGCAAGTAGGTCGATTCCACATAAAATCCGGATAACTTCAGGATTTCGTCTCGGATAGGTCGGAGAATCTCCACCTTGCATACATGGAGAATCGATTTTTTCTGTTCCGGCTGGTTCTGGTCTATCGTCATGGGGCCCCACGGATCCGCCTCGATACACACAACGACCCCGTCGATCTCGGCGGGGTTTGGCATATGGCACCGTGCCAATAGTGTAAATCGGGCATATAAGTCACGCAAACCGATCGGCTTATGAGCCTGATTAGGCCACGAAAAAACCCTGGCTACCCCGCAGGGTCGTAGTTCAGGTTTTGGCCCAACCAACGTTCAACCTCGACCACAGGCATGGCCTTTCGCGCAGCGTAATCGGAAACCTGGTCGCGATCAATCTTTCCGAGCGAGAAATATCGCGCCTCCGGATGCGCGAAGTACAGCCCGCTAACGCTCGACCCCGGCCACATCGCGAAAGATTCGGTCAGCTTGATGCCGGTGTTGGCTTCCACGTTCAGCAAATTCCAGATCGTCCCCTTCTCCGTGTGGTCTGGACAGGCCGGATACCCCGGTGCTGGGCGAATGCCGCGATACTTCTCTTGAATCAGCTCTGCCGGGGATAGCCCTTCAGCGCGACCGTACCCCCACTCGTCGCGAACCCGCTTATGCAAACATTCTGCAAACGCCTCGGCCAGCCGATCCGCCAGTGCCTCCGCCATGATGGCGTTGTAGTCGTCGTTCGCGGCTCGAAAATCGTCGCAAAGAGCCTTTAGCCCGATGCCCGTCGTCACCGCGAAAGCACCGATCGAGTCCGGCAGCCCCGTCTCCTGCGGGGCGATGAAGTCCGCCAGCGAGCGGCAAGGTTCACTACCCTCGCGATTCGCCTGCTGGCGTAGAAAATGAAAACGCGGCCCACCCGCCAATTCGACGTCGTCGCCAACAGCGTTCGCCGGAAACAGCCCGTACACGCCTCGCGCCGTAATCGACTTAGCCGCGATCATCCTGTCCAGAAGCGCATTGCCGTCTTCAAAAATCTTCTTAGCCTCGACACCCTGCTCCGCGTGATCCAGAATGCGCGGATAAATACCCTTCATCCCCCACGTGTGGAAGAACGGCGTCCAATCGATGTATTCGCGCAGCGTCGCCAACGGGAAGTCATCCAGAACCCGCGCTCCGGTAAATTCCGGCGTCGCCAAATCTTCGGCTCGCCATGCAATCGGCGTCCTGCGTTGTCGCGCTGTGGCCAACGCCACAACAGCCTGTTTCGGAGCGGCATGAGCCTTCCTCAGCGCTTCATAGTCAGCCCGATGCTGCGCGACGAAATCAGCTTTGCCATCGTCACTCAGCAGGCTCGTCGTCACGCCCACGGCACGGCTGGCGTCAAGCACATGCACCACCGGCTGGCTGTAATGCGGGGCGATCTTGACAGCGGTGTGGGCGCGGCTGGTCGTCGCGCCGCCCACCAGCAGAGGCAGGGTAAACCCCTGCCGCTCCATCTCTTTCGCCACATGCACCATCTCGTCCAGCGACGGTGTAATCAGTCCGCTCAGCCCGATCATGTCGGCCTTCTCCGCCTTGGCGCGCTCGAGAATCTTCTCACTCGAGACCATCACCCCCATGTCGATGACCTCGTAGTTATTGCAAGCCAGCACCACACCCACGATGTTCTTGCCAATGTCATGAACATCGCCCTTCACCGTCGCCAGCAAAATCTTCCCCTGGGCCTTGACGACATGCCCCGCTGCCTCCAGAGCAGCCTTCTCGGCCTCCATAAACGGCGTCAGGTGAGCCACGGCCTTCTTCATCACGCGCGCCGACTTCACCACCTGCGGCAGAAACATCTTGCCCGCGCCGAAAAGGTCCCCGACGATGCTCATCCCTGCCATCAGGGGCCCTTCGATCACCAAGAGCGGCCGTCCCAGCTTCACGCGAGCCTCTTCCGCATCGATCTCAATGTAGGCGTCGATTCCGCGCACCAGCGCATGTGCAAGCCGATCCTCCACCGACCCGCTGCGCCACTCCTCTGCCTTCTTTTCCTGCGCAATCGTGCCCACGGCCTTCAGCGTCTCGCCATACTCGACCAGCCGCTCCGTCGCATCCGGACGCCGGTTCAGCAGCACGTCCTCGACCAGCACCTTCAGCTCCGGTTCAATCTCCTCGTACACCTCCAACATCCCGGCGTTGACGATGCCCATGTCCATACCCGCCGCGATCGCGTGGTAAAGAAACGCCGAGTGCATCGCCTCGCGAACCTTGTTATTGCCCCGAAAGCTGAACGAAATGTTCGACACGCCGCCCGACACCTTGGCGTGCGGCAGGTTCGCCTTGATCCACCGCGTCGCCTCGATAAAGTCGACCGCGTAGTTGTTGTGCTCTTCCATTCCGGTAGCAACGGTCAGGATGTTTGGATCGAAGATGATGTCTTCCGGCGGGAAACCAACCTCATCCACAAGAATTTTGTAAGCGCGCGAACAGATGCGGATCTTCTCGCCAAGCGTAGCCGCCTGGCCATGCTCATCGAACGCCATCACGACCACAGCCGCGCCATACTTCATCACCTTCGCGGCGTTCTCGCGAAACTTCTCCTCGCCCTCCTTCAGCGAGATCGAGTTCACAATCCCCTTGCCCTGCAGGCACTTCAAGCCCGCCTCGACGACCTCCCACTTCGAGGAGTCCACCATGAACGGAACCTTTGCAACCTCCGGCTCGCTGCCCAGCAGTTGCAAGTAGCGCGTCATGGCGGCCACGCCGTCGATCATCCCCTCATCCATGCAGATGTCGATCACGTTGGCGCCGTTCTCCACCTGCTGCCGCGCAATCGCGACCGCCTCTTCGTACTTCCCTTCCTTCACCAGCCTGGCGAACTTCGGCGACCCGGCCACATTGGTCCGCTCGCCGATCATGATGTACACGCCCGCCTGCTGCGTAAACGGCTGCGATCCCGACAACCGCAGCGGCTTCCCAGAAACTGTCGTCATTCCCCCCACTGTCGTCATTCTGGCGAAGCCAGAATCTCCGTAGTTGTCGTTCGGATCGCTACTATTCCCACCCTTCAAGCCGCCACCTCAACCCGCAACTCACGCGGCGCAACACCCTGCAACGCCTTCGCAATCGCCGCAATATGCTCCGGAGTATTCCCGCAGCATCCCCCCGCAATATTGATCAACCCATCCTTCGCAAAGCCACCCAGATACCGGCCCATATCCTCCGGCCCAAGGTCGAACCCCGTCTCCGACAGTGGGTTCGGCAGCCCCGCATTCGGATAGCAGGAAACAGCCACATCCGCCTTCTCCGAAAGCTCACTCAAAAATGGGTACATCAGGTCCGGTCCCAGAGAACAATTCAGCCCAATCGAAAGCGGCTTCACATGCTTCACCGCGTTCCAGAAAGCCTCCGTCGTCTGCGCCGAAATCATCGTTTCGCCTCCGCGTCCAACCGCCGCCGAAATCATGATCGGCAAGTCTTTCCCATCCTCGTCGAAGACCTCACGAATCGCGACCAGCGCAGCCTTCGCGTTCAACGAATCGAAGATCGTCTCCACCAGCAACAGGTCGACGCCTCCCGAAATCAGTGCACGAACCTCCTGCTTGTACGCCGTCCGCACCTGATCGAACGTGACTACCCGAAACCCGGCATCGTCCGCATCTGGGGAGTTCGAAAGCGACACCGTCAGCGGCCCAATCGCCCCCGCCACAAATCGCTGCCGCCCCGTATCGTTTCCCACCCGATCCGCCCACTCCCGACACTGCCGCGCGGACGTCTCATTGATCTCCCACGCCAGGTCGCCGAGCATCGTATCTTCGATTACCTTCTGATAAAACTCCGGGTCTTTGCGCCCGCCGGTCTCGCGTGGGTCGTCGACGAAAAACTCGCTCTGCGTAATGCTCGTCGCGCCAAACGTATTGGTCTCCAGAATGTCGGCACCCGCCTCCAGAAATCGCCGGTGAATGTCGCCGATCATTTTGGGCTGAGTCAGCGAAAACAGGTCGCCGTTGTTCAGCAAATCTTTGCCGGAGTCGCGGAATCGCTCGCCGCGAATGTCCGCTTCCTTCATCCCATATGTCCGGATGGTCGTGCCCATCGCACCGTCGATAATGGCAATCCGCTGCTCAAGAACTTTCTCCAACGGATGCTTCTCTGTCTTAGTCATAGATATTCCCAACTCCCAGAATACAAGGTCGAGGCGTCAACACGAATAGTTCGCCCCGGGCTGCTTTGGCTTTTAGGTACGCCAAGGCTTCAGCCTTGGCATTCTCCATGTTCCGAAAGAATGGGGCTTTAGCCCCTGGGGTATGCCCTCTCATCCCGGCCAATTAAAACAGCCGCCCATCCGCCTCACTCGCCACCGCCGCCAGAAACTCCCGATGCACCCGCATTCGCTCTTTCGCTAACTCGCGAGACGAATCCAGCCGCAACTTCCCCGGCAACCCATCAATCGCCTTCTGCAAAGATGCTTCCGCATCCGAGAAAGTCGCAAACCGCGTATCCCGCCCCACCTTGCACACCGTCCGCAGAATCCCGATCGCCCCAAGCTGTTCCAGAATATCCGCATCCCGCAGGATCGTACTCTCCAGCGTCTCCGGCTCATCCTTTGGCTGATGGTTGCGAATACACTCTAGGACCGCCTCCGTTTTCTCAGCCGGAAACCCTGCCGAAGCCAGAATCCCCGGCACCTTCTCCACCGCATAAACCGCATGATCCCACCGGCTCAACGCCCCAGGCTCCTCCGGCCGATGCCCCACAAACACACCCAGGTCATGCAGCCAGACCGCAGCGCAAACGACATCGTCGTCGTACGCCAGCCCAGCCCCGACTTTCAACGTGAGCGCATACAACCGCGGCTGATGGCCGTACTTCTCCATTGGGCGGGCTTCGCCTTCGACGAAGGCAGCAAGCCTGACGCGCCATGAAAAGGCCTCGTCTGTCATGCAGGAAGCACCGATTCAAGAGATGGTATTGAGCCGGCGGACTCTCGACTCAGGCAATTACGAAATTCACGCAAGGTATCCAGATACTGAAAACCCGTACGCAATTCCGGTATCGCTTCGCAAGTGTGAATGAGTTCATCCAGCTTGATGCGACGGGTTTGAAGATCATCTACGCTGCATGTCCTCCCAAAACTCGTCAGCAGATGGTGGATCGTAAGACGTGCTGAGAGTTCCTCCCGTTTCGTCTTCCTTCCCAAAAGAAGTGTCAGAATTTTGTATGCATCCGTACTAACCTTTTTCGCCGATCCTGGAATCAAGGTGCAAAAAAGCAAAAAGAACGATGCTGATATGCAATACCCACAAAGCTCGGCTTTCAAACCCCGTGCAGAGGTAAGCCAACCAGCCATCACGAGCGGTATCAAACTCGTTGCGAACGGCCCAGCGGCCACGCAGACCAGATAACGTAAGCGAACCGCCGAAATCGATCGGCTATTCGCTTGCGGCAAAATATGACCACTGAGCAAACGGTCCCAGCGCCAGTTCATTGACCACCCTCTATCTTTTTGAAATCCAAATGGCCCAACTCGGTAACCTCGGATTTCGAAGCCCACCGCTAGGCCAGCACCCAGATGTCCGAGTTCGTGAAAACCAATGAGAACAAGAAAGATGACGTACCCTACGAATGCCATGCCCACTGCCTCAAGGACCTCGCCAATCCGCATCTGTCTATGCTCCAAGCTCTAGCTAAAAATCAGCTGAACGCTCACATCTCTCCAATCATGCCTTTGTCTTCGCACGACCATTAATGCCGCTGCACGACAGCTTATTACGGATAAAAGGTAAACCCTTACCGCAACCGGTCCGCTACATCCTGCTGGCTGCCTGCATTCAGCGGCATCGCCGGCTGAATCCCCACCAGCAGATCTTCCTTGCGCATCACCAGCGTCGTCGCGTTCAGGCTGGCAAGCTCAAACCCATGCCCATGCGTAATCGCATCGGTCGGACAAGCCTCGACACAGTACCCGCAAAAAAATGCAGCGGTTGTAGTCGATGTTATAGACCTTGGCATACCGTTCAGCCGACGAAATCCGCACCTCTTCGGTGTTCTCCGCCGCCTCGATGTAGATGCAGTTCGAAGGGCAGGCCGCCGCGCACAGGAAGCAGGCGACGCACTTCTCCAGCCCGTTCTCGTCGCGCTGCAACTGGTGCTTGCCGCGAAACCGCTCCTGGAACTTCGCGCCGCGCATGGGTCCCGGTCCATCGGGATAGTTCTCGACCTCGGTCGGCTGGAACATCTCGCGGAGCGTGATGCTCATTCCCTTGGCAATGGCGGCTGCGTTATCGACGATCGACATACGACAAGAATACCAAAGGCGTCGCAAAGAAGCCCGCGGGCTGGAACTGCGATCCCGCCCGCGAGCATCCTCGTGTTACCACGTCAACATCCTCACTTGATCGGCGGCGGAGGCTGCGGGTTGATGTCTCCCGGCCTTCCGAACACCACCCAGCGCACATTCTGCAAACAGCCAGGGGCCTTCAGGCAGTCGGTCGACTTGGTCGAATCGACCAGGTTGATCTCGTACCCCAGCGTCCCGAACAATCCGGATGCACTGCCCACGCGCCGGGTCGAAAGGTAGTCGCCCGACCGCGTGCATCTGCCCTTCACCGTGCCTCCCGACACGTCATCGCAGCCCGTCGCTCCAGCCGGGTTGACTGAGAATCCGACATCGCTGTTGGTCGTGAAGTACAGAAGAAAGTCCTGCGGGAACCCGACCACATTGTTCATGAAATATTTGTCGTTGCCGCCGGACAGCATCGACACCGCAACCTCCGACGTCGCGCTGTTCACCGCAAACGCAGGGTATGCAAACACATAGTCCGAGTTCCAGGTTTCAAACTCCCCCACATTCTTGAACTGCTGATCGTCGATGAACACCATCCGCACATACGGCTGCGCAAAATTGCTGTCGCGCCCCGCAGTCCATGCAAACCAGAGCTGGTCCGCCGGAGGCGGTCCACCAAACGCGCCCAGCGACTGCTTGAATGCAGCCCCGATAATCGCATCGCCCTTGGGCCGCGGGTCGAGCCAGTACGTCCCGTCCTTTACCTCCGACGTGTAATTCGTGTTGTTGTACGACGTGCTGTTCACGTCGGTCCAACTGTAGCTGCCGGAACTATCCGGCCACGAAAACACCCGCAATTGGCTGGTTGTGTTGTGTCCCGCCCAATACATCGTTCCGTGGGCATTCTGCGTCAGGTGCGACGCTACCGCGGCAGTCGACTTGGTCGGATCGGTAAAGCTCCAGCCCACATTGCTGCCGCCCGGCTTCTGCAGGTCGGCAAACGAGATGCGCGCGACCACCAATCCGCCCTTCGCCGTATCGTCGGTGGACATATAAAGAAATCCATCCGACACCGCCAGATCGGGATAATCGAGCGCATCGTTCCCCAACCCCAGGAATGTCGAAGTGACATCCATCCACGTCCACGCCGTGTTGAAGTTGGCCGCGATATCCGCGGGCTTGGCCCACGCCATTCGATTTCCATTGGCGGCCGTCACATTGCCTTTGGCATCGGTCTTCTGGTTCGTCTGGATCAACCAGATAAAGCGATCAATGCTCGGAATGTAGTGGACCACCTGATCGCAGCAATAGCCACCGCCCGGCGTATCGCCAAACACGGTCGATAGATTCGTGATCGTCGTGAAGGTGCTCCCGCCGTCTTTCGAATACTTGACGTAGAGATTGCCCGTCGCGATCACCACACCACCCGCACCCGTGCCGGACCCCGCCGCGCTCGGATCGGGCGGGAAATTCTGCGAGCCAACGCCGTTGCTTTGCGAGTCGATCACAAACCCGACCGCTGCGCCGCCACCCCCGGGTTTCTGTACCGCAGACCCCGTAGGAGTCTTGGGGAACACGGCACGCGGCGTCCCTTCCGGGGTCGGCGCAACATCTTCGTTCTCATTGGCCTTCGGCGGCTCAGGCAAAGCCGGATACGGGCCTGCCGTCACATGAGTCGGGCCGGTGTTCGTCTTCACCGGATCTGACCCAGGACCCAGCGGCGGAATCGCAACATTCGTCTTGTACGACCACGACTTGCGATCGTCCTTGTCGCGTGAAGGCCGATAGTGCCCTTCCGCAACCAGCTCATAGGTGTTCGCAGGATTCAGTCCGGCGATATCGAATCGCACCTGTGCCACCTTGCGCTGATCCTCCGGAATGTTCCCCAGCGCAATCGGCAGAGAGGCCGGAAACTCCCGCGTTCCAGAGGTCACGGTGACTTTGTCGATCGTGACGTCGTCCGCTTCCTCTTCACCAAAGTTCTTGATCGGCAGCGCGATCAGCAACTTGGTATTCGATTCCACGGCCACCCCGGGCATCATGCCCGTCACATCAATCGGACGATTCCGCCACGACCAGATGAAGTAGATGCCGAGCACGATCAGCAGCACGAGCAGAAGAATCCATAGAATTTTTTTCATTGCATCGCTCCTGTATATCGCTGATGCCGCTTGGCGCAGTCGTCTGCTTCGGTCAGCGATCTTTCTTGACCCAATTAACGCTGGCCGAAACGATATACCTTCGGAGTGCTTGAGTGCACAGAAAATCTGTACTATTTCACGGGCGCGTCGAAGATCCCAGTCTCCACCGTCGACCCATGCTTCATTTGAACGAAGATCCGATACCGGCCCGCCGTCGGAAACCCGTACGGAAAGCTCACTTCCGGCGGAAGTGGCCCCTCCGGCATCATCGTTGCCATTGGTCCCATACCGATGCTTTCGTTGGCCAGCATCACGTCTGCCATCGCAGCCGATCCCTCCGGATGCGTATGCGCAAACACCGTCCCATCCGTCTTGACGAACGCCGCGTGACCCGCCATGCCAAGGTATGGCTGCACGTCTTTCGCAGGCGCGCCGCTTGCGTCCAGAAGAAGAAATCGGAAGCTAGATGCCACTCCCGCAGTGATATCCGAAGGCTTGTCCCACACCATCGTGTAGCCATCGGGCAACTTGCACGCCGTCGACAACTGACCCGCGCTGACCGGTGCCGCAAGCCCCTTGGCATCCTCCGAACCAAGCCCACCGCCCTGCATCCCCTCCGGAATATCCACCGCCGCAAGCAGCGTCTCCGGAAACCCCGACGCGTGCACAACATCGCCATAAAGCTTGTAGTGCCCGGCCGGCATCGCCGGCAGTCTCATGCGAAAATCCCCCGGCGCAACCAGCTCCGGATGAAGATGAAACGCCGCATCCATCTCCGGCTGACGAATCGCATACAGGTGCATCAGATGCCCGTGATCGGGAAGATAGTCGTCATTCTTCCGCCCTCCGCGCCGCGCATCCACGTATAAACTCTTCACCTGCAGATCGAGCTGATCGCCAGTCAAAGTCGCAGTCGTCGGGGCCGGTTTGAAGATATTTTCCGAGTATCCCGCCGCCTCAACATTCCACCAATGCGCTCCGCCCACCACCGCCAGCACCATTAAAACGACGCTGCCCGCAGTCGCCACCGTCCGCAGACGACGCATCCCGGCCGTCGGCTCTGCACCGGGCTGCAGCCGCGCCTCGCCCACGGAGGCCGCCACGATCCCCGCCATGGACAGCACCAGGAATAGCCCCATGATCCCCAGCACCGCACCCATACCCTTATCCATCGTCAACACTGCAAGCGGTACGGCAACAACCGGCACAGACTCCTGCTGATGTCCCGCCGCGCCGTCGATATCGAACCTGCACTGCCACGTTCCGCCGGCCATCATCCATACCGCGCCGGTGTAGAAGGCCGGGTCCGCGCTCGACGCTTCCATCACATCCGCAGCCGGCGGATGCTTCGAAGCCTCGCCCGTGACCGGCAGCGGAGTCACCTTCAACGACGTGATCGCCGCTCCCGTACTCCGAACCTCAACCGTCGCCACGCCCGGAATCACATTCGGCGGCCGCACCGTGACGAACAGCGTGTACGGCCCCGCATGAACCGTTTCAAAGACATCCTTAGACCCCACATGCGCCGCCGACGCAGCGGGAACAATCGCGAAGAAAATCAGCAACAACGCCGTAAGTCGAGCCTTCACCGTTTGACCCCACGCATCCACTGCCCGAAGAACAAACCAAACCAGGTACTGATCGCGGCGCAGACCGACGCCCAAATCAGCCCCATGAACAGCGGCAATCCCGACGCGGGATTCAGGAAGATCCGCATCCGGTCCAGCCCATTGGGTCGCGAGTTGTAATCAAAGTAGATCGTCCCAAAGAAGCGGTTCTGGCTCGCCTTCGACATCAAAAAGTTCGCTAGCGGCCACTCCACCGCGAAGATTACCACCGTAAATAGCACGCCCGAGAGCAGCGCCACCTGCCACATCTTCCAGCCCTTCATTCGCTGCCACAGCAGGTCCAGCAGGATCGCCGGAATAATAATCAGCACCGGAAACTTACCGGGAACAAGATGGGTCACCGGGTTATAGACCGGGCCCAGCTTTGGAGTCGCCGGAAACAGGGGAAGAATCCATATCTCCGCCAGAATGAACGCGGTGTAGATTGCTGTCGCGATGGTGCACGCCCAGCGATTCCCCGAGGCCCGCGAGATCACAGCCAGCGCCACAGGAACGCCAATCCCCAAAGCAATGTAGGCGCTCGTAGTGTGCAGCACGACATCCCACGTCTCTTCCTGCAGGAAGAACATCTGGCCCACAACAGTCAGGCCGCCCATATACAAAAACGCTTGTTGCAGGGTCGTGTAAGTCGATTCCCCGGCGGCCGTCAGTCCACGCTCGACCCGCTCCGCCTCCAGCCGGTTCATCGCCGCCAGGATCAGGAAAATAATACCCACCGACACGCACCGAATCCCCAGGATCAGCAGCGTATGCGGTGGCGAGATGATCTTTACATCCAGCCCGTAGGCGTTGTGCCACCAGTTGTCGAACGGTGCAGACGTCATCATCGCAATGCCGCCCCAGGCCGCGATAAAAGCGCCCAACGGCGCACGGAAACCCAGCACAGAAACCGACTCAGCGCGCAGTGTCTGCGATTTGCCGAACGTCGTATAGAAAATGAGGTACCCGCAGATCAGTGCCGCGATGACGCCACACGCGTAGATCAGCATGTGTGCCGGCGTCAGAAAGGAGTCGCGCCCGATCGTGCGGTGCCACGACACATCCCACGTCCCGCCAATCGTGGACGAAGTCACCGCAATCAATCCCGCCCATATCGTCCACGGAACTCCCTGCCTGCGCTCCAGGGACGGCACTTCTGCCGCATATGTTGCAACGGAACTAGCCATAGTCAGCAACCTCGCGAATCAAAGAACAGGGGCCCAATACCTTTATACGCAGACAAGTGAATTTCGTTAAGCCTGCTGGTCGCGCTTTCCTCAACTGACACACCGCCGCCGATCCGTTACTTTTTCTCCACCTTTTTCTGCCGGGCCACCAGGAGCTTCCAGTCCGCCTCCGTCTGCGCCGCATAGGCCTTGGCAAACTCCTGAATCCCCACCTTGAAGCGCGACCCGCTGCCAATATATCCGTCGATCTCCCTGCACTCGCCCGACCTCGCATGACCCCGCGCCAGCATCTCGCCACAGACCGTCGCATACGCCTCCAAACCGGCAGACTTCAGCATCGCAATATTTACGCCAGCCTTGTGATCGTTCAACTGCCGCACAAGGTAGCTGTGCTCGCCGATACTCGTCCACCCTAGCATCGGGTCGGACTGGAGCTGCATGGCCCGCTGCCCCTCCACCACCCGCTGCCCTTCGTTCTTTGGCGTTGCTGCCCGCTGCGGGAGATACGCCGCATAAGCCGATTTCACCTCCTGCTTGATCTGCAGGAACAGCGGATCGTCCGCGCCATTTCCCTCCAGCAGAACGCAATAATCGCGCAGCCCCACCGAACCCGTCCCCACTACCTTGAACCCAACCGCCACCGGCCGGAACTTCGCCAGAAATTGCTGCCGTTCGGGCAACAGGCTCGTCGAGAACTCTGCCAGCGAATTGAGAACGCCCTGTGCCTCCTTCCCCTTCACCGGTCGCAATACCGGAGGCTTCGTCCGGAAGACACGGCCCTTCCCCTTCACTTCAGTCAGTTGCTCGAGCGACAGCAGCGGATTCGCTCGCTCTGCCTTTCGCAAAATCCTTTCGACGGGTTCAATCGCCCCGAGCCGGTGCACAACATACCGCGCGACCGACAAAACCGGCATCCCGGCAAATTTCCGCATCAATCCGCAGTACGCGCTGAGGAATAGCTCGACCGCCTCCCTGCAGCTCGACGGCTTGACCTTTGCCGCTTCACCGGCAAGTTGAATGCTCGTCGCCATTCGCTTCACATCCCATTCAAACGGTCCGTGCAGCGTCTCATCGAAGTCGTTGATATCGAAGATCAGGCGCCCATCCAGACCAGCGTACGCACCCAGATTCTGGACATGCGCATCCCCGCACAACTGGACCGCGATGCCGGTATGCGGCGAGAGCGAAAGATCGTAAGCCATCACCGGCACTGCACCCCGAAAGAAACCAAAGGGAGACAGGGCCATGCGCTCATTTTTCAACTTCACCAGCGAGGCCACCCGGTCGTGGGCCGCTTCATCCAGCAACTCCAGCGCCGTACGCTTCCGCTTCGCAACGCCCAGTCTGCCCAAATCGGCGCGAGGCAGCAGCTTCCGATGCTGCTCCCCCATTTCGCGCAGAGTCATCGCGGTGACAGTCTTTTTCACCGCCTCAGTGTACGGCACGGACGGCTCCGGCTTGGCAGAACAGTCGCCAATGTGTTTGACTTTCGCCATGGCCATTCAAGCATCCCGCCGCAACTTCCTTCGTATCGCTCCAGCCGCCGCTGTCGCCGGTCTCGCCGTCGCCAACAAGTCGATCCACGCCGCCGCGCCGCCCGCTGGGAAGTTTCAGGTCTTCACGGCTGCGCAGCTCGCAGACGACGCCAAGGCCCTCGCCGCCAAGCCGGGCAACAATAACCTCGTCGACATCAAAACCGCAACCATGGTCATGACCACCGAGGTCGCCCACTCCGCCAAGGAGTTCGAGTGGCATGAAGGCCGTGACCACATCGTCCAGATCCTCGACGGCACCACCGTCTACGAGCTAGGCGGCACACCGAAAGGCACCCACGCCAACCCCAGCGGAAAGTCCGGCGAATACCTCGCGACCGATAGCGAAGGTGCCACCAGAATGACCCTGAAGAAGGGCGACATGGTCACCATCCCCCGCAACACCCCCCACCGGCGCAGCACCGCGGGAAACGTCACCTTCACCCTGATCTCCTCCCAAGGCATGATGATGTAGAGCGGGTGCCCCATGTTCGACGGTCTCATCGTCGACCATGGGGTTACTCATTTCAACCCCTACCCAATCCCGAGCTTCTTCCACATCCCATCCACCTTCGCCTTCACGGCCGCATCCATCGTCAGCATCGGCGGCCACTGCCGCGTGAATCCTTCCGCAGCCCACTTCCGCGTAGCATCGACCCCCATCTTGCTTCCAAAATTCGGCAGCCTTGATGCGTGATCCAGCGAATCCACCGGCCCTAGAGTGAATTGAATATCCCGCTCCGGGTCGATGTTGTTCGCAGTCCGCAGCGTCACTTCGTTCAAATCCTGCACATCGCAATCCTCATCCACCACGATGATGCACTTGGTAAACATCGCCTGCCCCATCGCCCAGATGCCGCTCATCACCTTCCGCGCATGACCCGCGTACGACTTGCGGATCGCCACGATCATCAGGTTGTGAAACACCCCAGCCGCAGGCAGGTTCACATCCACAATCTCCGGCATCGTCAACTGCATCAGTGGCAGAAAAATCCGTTCCACCGCCTTGCCCATCCACGCATCTTCCATCGGCGGCTTGCCCACCACGGTCGCCGCGTAGATCGGCTTCTTCCGATGCGTAATGCAGGTGACATGGAACACCGGGTAGTCGTCCGTCATCGTGTAGAAGCCCGTGTGATCCCCAAACGGCCCTTCCGTCTTCAACTCCGCCAGGTTCACGAAGCCCTCAAGAATGTACTCGGCATGGGCTGGCACCTCCAGGTCGACGGTCTCCGCACGCACCAGTTCCACCGGCTTCTGCCGCAGGAACCCCGCGATCAGGTACTCCTCAATCTCTGGCGGTGCAGGAACGATGGCAGAAAAGGTCGTCGCCGGATCGGTCCCGATGGCCACCGCGACCTCCATTCGGTCGCCCTTGATCGCCGTAATCGTCTGAGTAGACACCGTGTCCGACGGTGGAGCAGAAGCCGTGCCACCTGCCGTCAAAGCCATCAGATCGACCGCACTCGCCAGATCGGGACTTGCCGCCCGAAGTCGGTCGCGCAACTGTTCTGCGGCATTCTTCTGCCGCTGCCAGTGCATCCCGGTGGAATTTTTGTCATACACCTGCATGCGGTACATCCCGACGTTTCGCTTGCCCGACTTCTTATCCCGCGTAATCACGCACGGCAGCGTAATAAATGGCCCGCCATCCTGCGGCCACGTCGTCAGCACCGGCAGCTTCGTCAGGTCGACGTCCGCCCCCTTCAATATCACCTGCTTGCAGGCCGCATCCTTGCGCTCGATCGTCTTCGGAAAGAAGCTCCCCACCTGCGCCAGCATCGGCAGCAGCTTCAGCTTGTCCATCATTGTGATGGGCGTCGGCGGATGCAGCAGCGTCCGAATCCGTTCCGCAATCGCATCCAGCGAGTCCACGTCCAGAGCCATCTTCATGCGGCTCTCCGAGCCAAACTGGTTCATCAGCACCATCGCACCCGGATGCCCCACCACATTCGTAAACAGCAGCGCCGGGCCACCCGGGCCGCGCTTCGCGGTCGCCGGCAGCTTCGACGTCCGATCCGCGATCTCCGCCATCTCCAGGTACGGCGACACCGGCTCCGAGATCGTCACCAATTCACCCGCCCGATCCATCCGGGCAATCCATTCGCGTAGGTCCTTATAGGCCAATTCCCTGCTCCTCGTGCGTCCACAACGATGTTACCGGACCAGCACGTACTTCCTCTCAACTCTGAACTCCCCACTCGCAACTCGAAGCCCAAGCCTTTCACACCACCAACAATGGAACACCGCGCCCACCGCCGGTGTCTAAGCATCTGTACGCACTCCCTCGCTGGCCGCGCGCACATGAATCCACACCACCGCGAGGGACTGCCATGTTCGAAGACAGCATCATCGAAGGCCGCAAGACCGCAAGCAAACGTTGGATCGCCCTCACCTCGGTCGCCATTCAGGGAACCGTTCTGGCGGGGTTCGTCATCGTCCCGCTCATCTGGCCGGAGACGCTGCCGCTGGTCGCAATCGCCCCCAAAATGACGTCGTTCACTCTCAGAAAACCCGAGGTCAAAGTCCAGCCCAAAATCCTCCCCACCGCCACAGACAACGCCTACCACGGCCCCGCGCAAGCCCAACCAATGGTCGAATCGCGAGGAAGCAGCTTCATCCATACCAGCACCCCGAACGTCTTGGCGATGGAAGCCCCCGACTTCAAAATAGGCGGCATTATGGGCAGCAATCGGCCAACCGGATTCGGACTCGGCGGAGACGGCATCGGCAACCGCACACCAACCGTCGTCGCAGCAGTCCCAAAGACCACGTCGCCTGTCAAGATATCGCAAGGCGTCTCAACCGGCCTTCTGCTCGCGCCCATCCGCCCCATCTACCCAAGGATCGCTGTGATGTCCCGCGTGGAAGGCACCGTCGTGGTCACCGCCATCATCGACAAACACGGCCGCATCACTGGACTGCAGGTTCTGAGCGGCCCCGACATGCTCAAAACCGCTGCCGTCGACGCAGTGAAAGAAGCCCGCTACCGCCCGTACCTGCTCAACGGTGAACCCACCGAAGTCATCACCACGATCTCGGTCAACTTCCGGATGACTAGCTAGCGTTAGGCTGCGGAGCTGGAAATCAGTTCCGCAGCCTCGGCCGGTGCCACATAGTCAACCAGCGGATACCCCGCATTGCGCCAGCCTTCAAATCCACCCCGCAAAGGCCTCACCCGGTTGATGCCCAGCTTGCGCAACTGCAGCGCCACCTTGCCGCTCGTCTCCTCCGACGGGCAGGTACAGTACAGAATCACATCCCGATCCCTCGGCAACTGCGCAGAGTGCGAGGTCAACTCCGAGGGGCTCACCCGCAGCGATCCCGGCACGACCCGAGGGTCCGGCAGGTAGTCCAGGGGATGCCGCAGGTCGACGATGAACGGCGGGATGTTGTCCTGCCGCTCCGCCATCTCAATCATGCGCAGCAGTTCCTCGGGTGCAACCCGCATCTGGCGAACCCCGCTGAGGAACCTGCGCTGCTTCCACAACTTATGGACCATCAGGCTCAGCACCATCAGCACAAAGATGACGACCGCAAAGTGCCCAAGCTCCGTAAGGAACATCTGGCTGCGCTGTGCGATGTCGCCAAAGAAATACCCGGCCAGAAGATAAGTGATCGCCCAGAGAGCCGAGCCGCCCGCGTCATAAAGCAAAAACCGCCCGTACGGCATCCCAATCTGCCCGGCAATGGGCTGGGCGACGGTCGAAAGTCCCGGCACAAACTTAGAGAACAACAACGTTGCGGCTCCGCGTTTCTCGAAGTACCGCTCCGTCTTCACCACGCAGGTCGATGCCTCAAAGGAAAAGCGGCACAGCAGTTGCAGGATCGCGTGACCGTATCGTCGTCCAAGCCAATACGAAAACGTGTCGGCAATCAGGCAGGCGGCAATCACGACCAGCATTGCCACAAATCCATTAACCCGCGCCGGGTGCATGGCCGAGAGTGTGCCGGCAGTCAGCAGCAGCGGCACCGAGGGGACCGGCAGGCCGATCATCTCCACCAGCACCCACAAGAATAGGATTGCGTAGGCGTATTGTACGAAAAACTCAAGCGCGATTGACATGGGGAGACTCTCTGGTGAGTAGATGATAGTGCGACTCACAAGGGTGCGCCATGATTTTCGTAAAACACGAAAGTCCCCGCACCCAACGTCAAGGCAACGTCGGGCACAGGGACCTTGTGGGAGGGCTGCTACTTCGCCAGAATTAACGGCATCTCGACCAGGTGCTGGCCGATAAACCATGACTGCAATTCGTTCGGCCGCAGAATGTCCGAGATCGCAAGATCGTTCGTGCCGTCATCGCCCGCGTCGTCCGCTGCATCGGCAATGTCCTTGCATAGCGACATCACAATTTTGTGCGCCTCCAGTAGCCGCGAAATCTGCACAGGAACTTCTTCCTTGCCTTTCGGTGGTGCGGGAATGGTCGACAGCGCAGCAACATCGCCGCCCATCGCCACCGTCACCCCGCCCAGCGATTGAATCCGCTCAGCGATCGTGTCTGCCATCTCCGCCTGCTCTTCGTAGTGCTTGTCGAACAGCAGATGGAGCTGGTAAAACGTCGGACCCGACACCTGCCAGTGGTGCTTCTTGTACATGTCCCGCAGCGCCAACGTATCGGCAAGCAAAACATTTAGCTGCTCGCACATCGAACCGCGAACATCGGCGGATAAAGGGTGCGGCAAATCCGCAATTACCGTTCCAAATTGCTGTATCTCGTTCGCCTTGGCGTGCCAGTGCGGAGCTACATCTCCACTGGCCGTCTTCGTTGTCTTTACTGACATTTTTCTTTACCTCACGTGCTTATTTGATGCCTGCAGCGAGCGATCGGTTTGTAGCATTTAAATGAAAATGCCCTGCGAACTCTCGCAGGGCATTTTCCACAACCAGGTTCATCAGCGCGAATTGTCAGCCTGCGCCGTGCCTCCGCAAGTCTGGCTATCCTTATTGTCGCCAGCACCCTTAATAGACACTTCAGGCGTAACCGAGTAGCCCGGTCGCAGGGCGTGGTCGCCATTCTCCTGGGCCAGATTCGTGAAGTCGATCCGTACCGGAATCCGCTGCACCACCTTCACATAATTGCCCGTGGCATTTTCCGGCGGAAAGAGCGAAAGACGGGAACCCGTCGCTCCGCCAATCTGCGAAACACGTCCCGAGAACTCACGATTCCCAAGAGCATCCACCTTCAGCTTGACCTCCTGGCAACGGTGCATCTGCTTCAGCTGAGTCTCCTTGAAGTTCGCCGTCACCCACAGGTTTTCGAGCGGCACGATATTCAGCAGATTCTGGCCCGCCGAAAGGTTCGCCCCGATATCAACGTTCTTCTTATTCACAATGCCGGACACCGGAGAGTAGACCCGCGTGTACGAAAGATTGTTCAACGCATTGTCCACCTGCGCCTGCGCCTGCTTTACCTGGGCCATCGCAGCGGCCGCGCGGGCACGCTCCACCGAAACCTGCTGTGGTCCATTCTTCGCCGACTCCGCCGCCTGGTTGCGCGCCTGCTCCAACTTCTGCTGCGCCTGGCTGATCGCAGACTGCTGCGCCACAAACGACTTCTCCGCCTCCAAAACGCTCGCATTCGCCGCCGTTGCCGATGCAACCGCTGCGTCGAACTGCTGCCGGCTGATCACATCCTTCTCGACCAGCGGTGTGTAGCGCTCCACATCCTTGATGGCCTTTACCGCATTCGCCTTGGCCTGCTCCACGCGAGCAGCGGCGGCATCGGCTTGCTGCCTCGCCTGCTCCACACCCGATTGCGATGCCCGAACATCCGTGCCGCTGTTCGAGAGCTGCGTCGATGTCGTCACCGACGCAATCGGCACGTTCACCGTCGCCTGCTGATACGAAGCCTGTGCGTTCGCCAACTGGGCCTGAGCCTGCTCTAACGCTACCTGGAGATCCTTCGGATCGATCTCCAACAGCAGATCGCCCTTGTTCACCGGCTTGTTATCCTGCACGTAAACAGCGGTCACCTGCCCCGGTATACGGGAGCTGATCTGGTAGATATCGCCGTCCACCTGCGCATCGTCCGTCTCTTCCGAGAAGGTTCCGCGCCAGTACCAGTAGCCCGCGCCGAGCGCTAGCAGCAGCACCACTGCCATCGCAATGAACCGCTTGCCGGATTTCGGCTTCTCTTCCGTCTCAGCGCCTTGATCGGGCGCCGCTGGTTTCACATTTGGGTCTTGATCGGCCACGGTTTTACTTGCCTCCGAGATAGTCTTTGTAGTTGCTCTGCGCCACACCCAGCGCACGCGCAAGCGATAGCTTTGCCACGTTGTGCTGGTACAGCGCGCTAATGTATTGGTCGTTCGCCTGTTCAAACTGCGTCTGGGCCTGCGAAACCGGAAGATTGTCGGCCACGCCCGCATGGAACCGCTGCTGCGACTCCGCCAACGCCTCGGTCGCGAGGTCCACATTCGACTTCGCAGCCTCCACCAGCTTCGCCGCCGACTGGATATCCAGAATGTTCGACCGAATGTCCGCGTTTACCTGTTGTGCCTGATCCGCCAGCCGATCCTTCGCCTGTTGCAGGCTCGCGTCCGCTGACTGCTGCTCGCCGCGATTCTTGTCCATCTGAAGAATCGGGACAGTCACCGATCCCGTCGCCGAAAACGTTCCGTGCGAGTGGCCCAGAGTCTCGCCAATATCGCCGTAGTCGCCTGAGAAGCTAGCCGTCGGCAGCATGTCCGCTTTGGCCGCCTTCTTGGATGCTTCCGCCGAGCGAACCTGCTCCTCCGACGCCTGCAAATCCTTGCGAACCTTCAATGCCGCGGCAAACGCAGTCTCCGGGTCCACGTTGTCCAAAACCTTGTACGGCACCGTATCAGTCAGCGCAAACCTCTGGTCCAGCGGAAGCCCGATGGCCCGGGCCAACGCGATCTTGTCCTTCGCCAACTGGTTCGTCGTCGAAATCAACGTCTGCTGCTCGGTCTGGTAGTCCACCTGCGCCCGCAGCACATCGAGCCGCGGGTTCGTGCCGGCGTCATGCCCCGCAACCGCTTGATCCAGCGTCAGCTTGGAGGTCTTCAGCTCCGCATTCACCGCCTCGATTCGAGCCGTATCCGCTACGCAAACCAGGTACGCATTCCCAACCGTCAGCACCACCAGGTCACGCGCATCTTCAGCAGTCAGCTTTTGGGCGGCAAAGTTATGCCGCGCCGCAATATAGTTCTCGAGCGAATTCAGGTTGAACAGGCTCTGCGTGAGGTACGCACGGAAATCGATCACCTGAAACGGCCCGACGATAGGCTTCAGCCCGTTGAACTTGAACCCAAACGCTGCCAGGTTCACCTGCTCTACTTCAATGCTGCCCCCGGCATTGATCGTCGGCAGCAAACGCTGCAGATCCTGCAACCGCTGTCCATTCGCTGCCTGTACCGACGAGCCCTGCAGAATAATCCCCAAATTTTGCCGCAGACCACGCTGAATCACCTCGTCCAACGACAGATCGATCACGGTACCCGTGTTCTTGCCGTTGACGATCGACCCTTTGAACGAATCCTGGTTCGGAGTCGCGCCGTTCGCTCCAGTGGCGTTGTATAAATTCGGCTGGCCCGCGCTGATGGCGTCCACATTTTGCGCCGCCGGTTGTTGGCTGGCCCTCGCAGCCGGAGCCTGCCCCTGCATCACAGCTACGGTGGACGAAAGGGCAATCGTTCCGAGCCACATCCATGCTCCGCGATGCCGGGCAGAGAAGCTTCCCGCAGGCGCGGCACTCCGATGAAGCTCTGATTCACTTTTTGGCATATCTCTAATGGTAACTGTCCTGACGTAGGTGATGCGGCCGGACGAAGCCAAGCCCTTAGGTTTGTTGTCTGAGTTTGGATGCCGCACAGATTGCGAAGTCTTCAAAAAAAGTTTCCGGGTACACTTCGAAGGCACACATTCCACAATCATCAGCAATCGGGAGAATCGAAATGGCAGCAGACATCGGCGTAGGAATCATCGGCTTCGGCCTCGCGGCAAAGGTCTTTCATGCACCGTTCGTAAGCGCGGTCCCCGGCCTCAAGCTCCTCGCATTCGTCGAACGCAAAGCGAACGAGGCCGCCCAGGCCTACCCCGCCACCAAAACCGTTCGCACCCCCGAAGAGCTCTTCGCCGACCCCGAAATCAGCCTCATCGTCGTCGCCACTCCCAACGAAACCCACTTCGCCCTCGCCAAACAGGCCCTCAGCGTGGGCAAACACGTCGTCATCGACAAGCCCTTCGCCGGCTCCAGCGCCGAAGCCGAAGAATTGATCGCGCTGGCCGCCGCCAATGGGGTCATCGTCGCGCCCTTCCACAACCGCCGCTGGGACGGCGACTTCCTCACCGTCAAAAAAATCCTCGCCGATGGCTCCCTCGGCCGCCTCGTCACCTTTGAGTCTCACTTCGACCGCTACCGCCCCATTCAGCGCGAAAACACCTGGAAGGAAGCCGCCAATTCCGCCAACGGCCTCCTCATGGACCTCGGCCCACACCTCGTCGACCAATGCATCGCCCTCTTCGGCACCCCACAGACCATCACGGCCAGCGTCCGCACCGACCGCGACAAGACCGACATCGAAGACGCCTTCGACATCTGCCTCGGCTACGACGGCCTGCTCGCCTGGTGCCGCTCCAGCATGTTGGCCTGCGACGCCAGCCCCCGCTTCCTGCTCCACGGCACCGCCGGCAGCTTCAAGAAATACGGCCTCGACCCCCAGGAACCCGCCCTCGTCGCCGGAACGAAAGTTCCTCCAATGGGCGACCCAACCGACTGGCTCACCGAAGCAAAAGAGCACTGGGGCACTCTCTCCATCGCCCCCGTCCTCACCGAGCCCGGAACCCTCAACGTCACCCCCGTCCCCACGCTACCCGGAGACTACCGCCACTTCTACGCCAACGTCCGCGACGCCATCAACGGCACCTCCCAACTGGCCATCCCCAGCGCGAACGGCGAACTCGTCGTCCGCTTGCTGGAGTTGGCGCGAGTGAGTTCAGCCGAAGGGCGCACGGTGGAGGTGTGAGGTCGCACCAAGTGCTACACTTGAAGAGAGTGGAACGCGTCTTCAAGACCGCTTGGTTCGCCAAAGCGTCAAAGAAGGCGCACATCGCCGACGAAGAGCTGTGCTCGGCAATATCGCAGGTGAAATTAGGTCAGGCTGACGATCTGGGCGGCGGCGTTTACAAGAAGCGGTTGGGTAAAAACCAGTACCGGTCGATCGTTATCGCGAAGGGCGGAAGGTATTGGGTTTACACCTACCTATTTGCAAAGAAGGACCGAGCCAACATCGACGAAGGTGACCTTGTTCTGTTGCGCGGACTAGCTGACGTTTAGTCGCGAAAGTCAGACATTGATATCGAACGAGACTTGAAGGCGAAAGAAATTGTGGAGATTTGTCATGTACAAGAGTCGCAAATACAAAAGTGAGATTGCCGAGGCGGTTCACAGCAACATTGCGGGAATGTATCGGGCCGGCACCATCGATCAAGCCACAATGC
>JANXWZ010000031.1 GCA_025350865.1 Rhodanobacteraceae bacterium | reverse complement strand
ACTTCATCCTCCACGCGGCGTTGCTGCGTCAGGGTTTCCCCCATTGCGCAAAATTCCCCACTGCTGCCTCCCGTAGGAGTCTGGACCGTGTTTCAGTTCCAGTGTGTCCGTGCGCCCTCTCAGGCCGGATACCGATCATCGCCTTGGTGGGCCATTACCCCGCCAACTAGCTAATCGGCCGCGACCTCCTCCCCAAGCGCATTGCTGCTTTGACTCGTAAGTGTTATGCGGTATTAGCCAAGATTTCTCTCAGTTATTCCCCACTCGAGGGTAGATTAGTCACGTGTTACTCACCCGTGCGCCACTATACTCAGGACCGAAGTCCCTTTCTCGTTCGACTTGCATGTGTTAGGCACGCCGCCAGCGTTGATTCTGAGCCAGGATCAAACTCTCGTTTAATCTTGGTTTGCATGCCATCCAGCGACAGGGGTCGGGATGGTTATCATGCGCCCCCGAAACTCGAAAGTTTCCGGAGGTTTATAACTAGTGAGAATGACTAAACCAATTTCGCAGTCATCTCACGACTGGCATGTTCAACTATGTTGTCAAAGATCCGAACTCATCAGGCCTAAGCCGTGAGTTTTGGATCAAGGACCAGGCAGGGTCGATCCCGAAGGATGGCTTACCTTGTGTCCTCGAACTTGATTGCGCTGTCGTCTGTCGTGATTATCTGCCTGGGTTTCTGCAAGCTCAAGGCTTTGCTCAACCCGCATGCGATCCGCATAGCAGCTTGTGACGTTTTAGCACGAACTTTCTAAGATTATCGAACTTGACCATTTATGTCAAGCTCTTTTCTTCGCTTCTTTTCGCTCAGTCCGCTCGAAGGAGGGAGGCAAACAGATGGGAAGACGAACCGTTTGTTCGTGCAGCACAAAACTTGAAACAACCTAACGACGATAACGCCGCGGAACACTGAGTTCCTAATTCTAGATCCGCATAAGGCGGACATCCTGCGAGAGGTGCTCTCCTCGCATGTAGTGCAGTGGCTTGGGTTGGATTCGGCTGGCCTGTGTTGCCTTGGCTCATTTGCCGCGATCAAACGCTTGGACTGCGCTCCGTCGTCCCTCATGTACCGCTCTTACAATCCAAAGCTGAGGTGCGAAGCTTGTTGTTTCTGTGCAACTCATCCAGAGTACCGCATCTTTCGGTTGCATGCAAGTCACTTGCAGTCGCTTCCGTCGGACAGTGTGTTCTCTGCGACTTCCTGAGAGTACCAGTGCATCCCAATGGGCGCAAGGCCTGCTGCCTCTTGAACTGTGTAAAAGGTCTGGAAATCGGGCGGACAGCAGACTCCCTGCCCAATTCGTGAAGATCGGGGTACCATCTCGATAGCCCTATGTCTATTGCCGATTCGTTCCGATTCCAACTCCTCGACGTGGGCAAGCGTTTTATTTACGCTATCGATGGCGTTGCCCCCTGTCTTGATCGATTGACGGGGAAAGCCACTGCAAAAACGGTGTTTGTACCCGATATCGGGTACCCCGTTGAGTTTGGATCGGGAACCCGTGCCGTTACTGGATGGTTTGTGGCATCGCGTGGCACCCCCGTCGCTTCTGTATTGCTACTCCACGGAATCGGCGATCGGGCGTATTACTGGCGGAGAGCGCAGGAACGGCTGGCCGAGGCTGGCATCAGTTCTCTGATCTTCGACCTGGCGGGCTATGGCGGGAACCACGGCTCCACTACGCCCGCGAACATGGAGGCCGATGCCCGCGCGGCCTATGGCCTACTTGTTGGCAAGGCTTCACCGCGAACGCCGATCCTTCTGCTGGGCTTTTCGCTCGGCAGCGGTCTAGCCGCCCAGGTAGCGGGCAAGCTGACTCCGCGACCGGCGGGGCTTGTTCTATCGGAAGCTTTCACAACCCTGCGTGAGGCGGCGAAACGAGCCGCAAGACCAGCCTCGATTCTCGGTTATATGCTGCCCAACCTCTGGAAGACCCGCGAAAATGTTGCCCATCTTGGCCTTCCGCTGCTGTTGATCCACAGTTCCGGCGACAAACTGTTCCCAGTGTCCATGGCCGAAGACTTGCTGGCAGCGGCGCGCCGCGGGGGGACAGAGGCGGAACTCCGCATTCTTCACGGCTACGGGCACGATGCGCCTTACAGATTGGTTCCCGAAGATTACTGGGCGACAGTCATCGCCTTTATTACCCGCGTTACCTCTGCCCGCAAGGCATAACGTCGATATGGTCGCGACGAGCAACCTTTTCGTTGCCTCTGGAGTGCCTGTAATTTAGTTGAACGCTTCCAGCCGAGCGAGTTCGTCCGGATCTTTCGCCCACCGGTTAGCCAGTGCATCCGAATCCGCGGCGGGTACCAGGATTTGCCCGCCGACCAAGAAAATGACGGGCACAGGCGCGTTTTCGGCTGGACCCCGCGTCCATATCCCCCTCGGGTCTGCCGGAGTAAAGCGCAAGTCCGCCTGCGGAACGGCACGGCTCCCGCTCAGCGACGTAAACTCCCCCTGATAAATCACGATCCCGCGATTGTCGGTGACTCGACAAAAGTCAGCGGCCTGGGCCGCGTCGGCACGGCATGATATCCAGTTGCCGAGCGGCTCATTATGCCTAAGGTCGTACCCCGACTGAATAAAATGCGAATCGCTTGGCATGTTGGTTGGGACAGACGGACCTAAAGCGCGCATTCCGTGCAGAGTTAGAATGGCAATGCCGCCGGCGAGCAGAACAGAGAGCGCAAACTTCGAAGAGTTAGTCATGCTGGGTGCCCGGTTTCGTCGCACAAAAGTTGTCTCTGCGTTTCATTCTTCGACGCATGCAATTTCCCAAACCGTTGTAACCGGGCTGCCACGCGGTCTCCACGTGGAGGTGGAAAACCTGCCTTTCGAGCGGCCCAGCTGCTGTGGTCTCCAGATCAATACAGAATTCAAGGCGCTAGTTTCGATTGCCGGTAACAAGGCGCAGCAGCCAGGTAAGGATGACCGCGCCAATCGTTGCGACGATGATGGTGTAGATCATGCCGCCCTCGCCCGCCGCCCCGAACATCGACATAAGCCACCCTCCGATGCACGCGCCGAGGATGCCTACGATGATGTCGACGAAGAAGCCAAAGCCCTTGCCGCGCATGATCTTGCCCGTCAGGAAGCCAGCGATCAGACCGACGATGATCCACCAGATAAATCCGTGCATAATGCTCTCCTTGGTTCGGGATTGCTGAGACACCGGCATTAGTACACAAAGGTTGGCTACGTGGCCATGCCGTTGAACAGCGCAACAGCCATGCGGTTGAGCGGTGTCGGAATCCCGTGCTTTTCGCCGCGTCGGATGATGACCCCGTTGCGAGCCTCAATCTCGGTGCGCCGGTTAGAGAGGCGGTCGGCCAGTAGCGAGTTGATGGAGTCGGGGGAGCCAGCGCGGTAACCCGCCAGGATGCGTTCGCCGGTGCCGTCATCGAGATGTGCTCCTTCAGCTCGACCAACGGCGACGCATTCGGCGATCAAGCCAAGCGCTACCTCGCCGAGAGCTTCGTCGCGGAGGATGCCGGCGGGCTTAAGCGTGAGCGCCGAGATGACGCCGGCCGAGTTAATGCAGAGCTTGGCCCAGGCGGCGGAGAGAAAGTCATCTGTCAGGTCCAGTTTTGCCCGCGTGTGGGCGAAAAGGGACGCGAAGTCAGAGCCAGGCGGGGAGCTTTCAACGCGAAGGAATGCGTCGGCCCGCTGGAGGATTTGGGTCTCGGAGCGTCGTTCGGCGGGCACGTCGATGACCACCGGAAGAATCCGTTCTGGTGGAAACAATCCGGAAAAATTCTCCCGGTGTTCCACGCCGTTCTGGATGACGGCCAGCCTGGTTTCGGGGCCGGTCAGCGCGGGGAACCACTTCGCGGCAGAGACCGCGTCGTAGGTCTTGGTGGCACACAGAATCCAGTCGACGGGTTCGGTCTGAGCGGGGTCGGTCGCGTTGCGAAACTGTACTGAGACAGCGCCTTCCGGCGTGTCTACTGTAAGCGCGTAAAGAGCGCGGCGGGTGCAGAGTGTCAGCGCGTGGGCTTGAGAGGTTTCGAGGATGCCAGCGAGGACTCCGCCGATGGCGCCTACCCCTACAATTGCAATTTTTGCCATGGGAATCTCCGGTATGAGGATACACCGAAGAGGCCCCTAAGGCTTCGCAGTCGGCTCAGCGAGCAGGTATTGCAGCGGGCTAAGCGGACCAATAGGAATGAGGTCAAACTCCATGATGCCGGCCTTGCCAAGCGGCAGGGCTTCCAGCAGATCGTGCGCCTCCTTCACAGTGGCAACGTTCATCAGGAAGACCACCCCGGGCTGATCCTTGCGGACATACCAGGAGTCGATCGTGCCAGCGAGGTAGAGCTTGACGGTGTCGCGGACCTCAGACGGCATAATGGAGCCACGGTCTCCAGCCTTCGCTGCATTGATGCGGCCGATGGCGAGAATCTTGACGGTTGGGACAGCGGCGTCCGTCGGGTTCTGCGCGAGTGCCACCGCCGGAATAGCGAAAGAAAGGAGCAGCAGAAGGATTTTCATGGACGTGACCTTTTCTGGATGCGGGTATATGCTCTGATTTATAAAAGCATATGCCCGTATATTATCCAAGAGGTGATTGCGCCATGAAGGGTCGAGGTATCGGAGACTGCCACTGCATGGCGCTGCGTCGTGCGGCCCGGGCTATTACTCAATGGTATGACGAAGCCCTCGCGCCAGTTGGGTTGGGGGCGTCGCAGTTCGCGATGCTGGCGACATTGCGAGCAGGGGAAGCCATGAATATTCAGGATTTGGCTGCGCAGCTTGATCTGGACCGCACGACAACGGGCAAGAATCTGCGCCCACTGGAGCGAGACGGGTTGATTGCCATTGCGGCTTCAGCGACAGATCGACGCAGCCGGGAGATTGCGCTGACCGCAGAGGGACGGAAGAGATTGGTTGCAGGCTTCCCGCTGTGGGCGGCGGCACAGGAGAAGTTCGAGGTTGCAAACGGGCGCAAGCGGACAGCAAAGTTGCGGCAGGAGTTGGGCGAGTTGCGGATAGACTGAAGGGGAATCGTCCGAAGGAGTCGCGTGAAGAAATCTGGGATTGTCGCTGTTGGCGCCGTGTTGGCTTTGTTGACGGGTGCGGCCAGGGCTCAGGAGTTGGACGTCATCATCCGCGGCGGATTGGTTGTCGATGGGTCCGGCGCGGCAGGCAAGGTGACCGACGTTGGCATCAAGGGCGACCGCATCGTCTTCGTCGGCGACACGGGCAAGCAGACCGCGAAGCGCATGATCGACGCCAATGGATTGATCGTGACGCCCGGTTTTATCGACCCGCACACCCACACTGCAGGCGACCTGGCGGACCCGGCGCGCAGCCGCAACGACGCGTACCTGATGCAGGGCGTCACCACGGTTGCGACAGGCAACGATGGCAGCAGTCCAATGGCAATCGGCGCGGAGCTTGCGAAGTGGAGCAGGCAGGGCATCGGGACCAACGCGGCGCTGTTCATCGGGCAAGGCACGGTGCGGCAGCAGGTGATGGGGATGTCAGACGCCAAGCCCACGTCGACGCAGATGGAGCAGATGAAGTCGCTGGTGGACAAGGCTATGCAGGAAGGTGCGATTGGGCTATCGACTGGTCTGTATTACACACCCGGGAGCTACTCCACCACCGGTGAAGTGATTGAACTGGCGAAGGTAGCGGCAGCGCATCATGGCATCTACGACACGCACATGCGCGACGAAAGCTCGTACACCATCGGGCTGCTGGGGTCCGTGCGAGAGACGATTCGCATTGGTGAAGAGGCGCATCTGCCGGTGATGATTTCGCACATCAAGGCGCTGGGGGCTGACGTGTGGGGCCAGAGCAAGGACGTGATCGCGATGATCGACGCGGCGCGCAAACGCGGCGTGGATGTGATCGCCAGCGAGTATCCTTACGCTGCTTCCGGCACGAGCATCGAAGCATCGCTGGTGCCACCCTGGGCGATGGTGGATGGCAAGATTCTAGCGAATCTGAATGTTCCGGCGATTCATCCACGACTTATGAAGGAGATGACCGACAATCTGCGCAGGCGCGGCGGTGCGGACACGTTGTTGATGACCAGCGCGAAGGACAAGAGCATCGTCGGCAAGAACCTGGCGCAGATCGCGACGGAGCGCAACGAGTCGGCGATCGACGCCGCGCTTGAAATTCTGAAGGCGGGTGGATCAAGCGTCGCTTCGTTCAACATGAAGGAGGACGAGATTGAGGCCTTCATGAAAGAGCCATGGGTGATGACCTGCTCAGACGGATCGACCGGCCATCCGCGCAAGTACGGCACGTTTCCGCGCAAGTTCCACGAGTACGTTTTCACCCGGCATGTCTTGTCGCTCGAAGCTGCGGTCAGGTCCAGCACTTCCCTGCCCGCAGCGACGCTTGGCCTGAAGGATCGCGGCCTGTTGAAGGCTGGATATTTTGCGGATATTCTGGTCGTCGACCCTAAGACTTACGTCGATCGCTCGACGTATCTTGAGCCCGAGATACTGGCGACGGGCGTTCGGTATCTGAGCGTCAACGGGCACTTGGCGGTGGACAACGGAGCGTTGCAGCCGGTGATGGCGGGCAAAGCCCTCACCCACTAGCGGCAGGTGGCTTCAAGCTCTTTGTAAGGCTTGCTGTTGGGCGGGAATTTCAGCTTCCGCTTCTCCATCATCAACTCCTGAATGGCTCCGCCCCCGCGCATGCCAATGTCCGGATCGTCCGCGTAAATCGGGTCTGTCATAGCATCCTGCAGACTGATAAAGCTGAAGCCCTGCTTGCGGTAGAGGGCGAGCAGCTCAGGCAGCATCTTCGCGTCGAAGGCCCCGACGTGCATCAGCAGGATGTACTTTACGTCGCGGCCATAGAGCATCTTGGAGAGCGTGCGGAAGACCGTCAGGTAATGGTCGGCCGTCGCGAGGTAGCTGTCGTGCAGTTTGGCGATTGCGGCGGTGTCTCCCTTGGCGACGCAGCGGGCGTACGGCGCGTTCCAGAGGTAGTCTTCGAAGTCCATGGAGACTTCGGCGGTCTGGTAGTGGTGCTCGACGAGCCATACGCGGACTGCGCGGCGCTTTTCTAAGGTGTCGCCCTCGTGCAGGAAAGGATATCGGAGCCAATGCCAGTCCTGATCCGGCATGTATCTCTTAAGCATCGGCTCGTTCTTCAGGATTTCGGCTTCGAACGCCTCGGCGGTGATGTCGTCCAGGTTCGGATGCGACCAGGTATGGTTGCCGAGCGGCTGACCGGCGTCGCGCCAGGCCTTGAGTACCGGCTCAGTGATGGGGTCGGCCTGTACCTTCGCGGCGTTGATGAAGCCATAGACCGGCGGCAGTTGTTCGAGTTTGATGGTTTCGAGGATGGACTGCGCGATCTCAACTCTGGTGACCGACGGCGGCTTTTCTCCGTGGTTGGGGAGGTCGTCGAAAGTGATGGCCATCTGCTGGGGGTGGGCGGTGGCAGTTAAGAGGAGTGCCGCAAGAAAGAACTTCACTGGTCACCTTTGCACATCATGAGCGCAATCGTCAGACTGCAAGTCCCAAGGGCTAAAGCCCGTTTCATCGTAACCTGAAATGTCCGGACTGAAGTCCGGACGTATCTCAGAGACATCGACGGAGAGTTAGAGGATATAGCGGCTAAGGTCCTGATTCTTGACGATTCCGGCGACCTGTTGGCGAACGTATTCGGGGTCAACGACGATCACCTTTTCAATGGTGCCATCCTCCTTGCGGCGCTCGATCACGGGCAGAGGCGCGGAGGCGGTTTCGCTGGGCACACCGAGCGGAGCCGAGACGGAAACCTGACCGACAACGCCCTCCTGCGAGGCCTCCGGGCGGGGCGACTTCATCAGGTCCGGAGCCTGGAAGCTGATCTCGTCGAGCACACGCTCCATGATGGTGTGGAGGCGGCGCGCACCGATGTTTTCCGTCTGCTCGTTGACGCGGAACGCGAACTCTGCCATCTCGGCAAGGGCTTCCGGCGTGAATTCGAGCTTCAAGCCTTCGGTCTCGAGCAGCGCGGTGGATTGCTTGACGAGGGATGACTTGGGCTCGGTAAGAATGCGAACAAAGTCATGGACCGTCAGCGATTGCAGCTCGACGCGGATGGGAAACCGGCCCTGCAGCTCGGGGATCAGGTCGCTCGGCTTCGAGACGTGGAACGCACCGGCCGCGATGAAGAGGATGTGGTCGGTCGAAACCATCCCGTACTTGGTGTTGACGGTCGTGCCTTCGACGATGGGAAGAATGTCGCGCTGGACGCCTTCGCGCGAGACGTCGGGGCCGTGTCCGCCTTCGCGTCCGGCGATCTTGTCGATCTCGTCAAGGAAGACGATACCGGAATCTTCGACCCGCTCAACGGCGAGCCGCGTGACCTGATCCATGTCGATCAGGCGGCCTTCTTCCTCCTGCACGAGGTAGTCGAAGGCTTCCGAAACCTTCATCTTGCGCTTCTTGGTGCGCTGCCCGAAGAGGCCGGGGAGCACGTCCTTCAGCGACATGCCAGAATCGTCGGGACCGCCGTCTGGGCCGGGCGCGGCGATGAACTCGAAGCTGGGCTGGTTGCGGTCGCGGACGTCAAGCTCGACCATCCGGTCGTCCAGTTTGCCCTCGCGGAATTGCGCGCGAAGCTTCTCGCGGGTGCGTTCGTGGCTCGACTGCTCACGCGCCGGCTCAACGATCTTGGGGCCGAGAGTTTCGTTCTCGGCGGCGAGCGTGTCCATCGACGCCGGGAGCTGGATGACATTGGTGCCGGGAACCTCGGTTGCTGCGGCGGCGTTCGAGGCCGTGGTGGACATCGGCGGCAGCAGCAGGTCGAGCAGGCGGTCTTCGGCGTTCAGCTCGGCCTTGTCTTCCACGTCTTCCAGCTTCTCTTCGCGGACAAGGTCGATGGAGATTTCGACCAGGTCGCGGACAATGGATTCGACGTCACGCCCGACGTACCCGACCTCGGTGAACTTGCTTGCTTCGACCTTGAGGAAGGGCGAGTTGGTCAGCTTGGCAAGGCGGCGGGCGATCTCGGTTTTGCCGACACCCGTGGGGCCGATCATGATGATGTTCTTCGGCATGATGTCGTCGGCGAGATCGGGCGGCAGCTTCTGGCGGCGCATGCGGTTGCGCAGAGCAATGGCCACCGCGCGCTTGGCGGCGTGCTGGCCGACGACGTATTTGTCGAGTTCGGCTACGATTTCGCGGGGAGTCAGTTCGTCGAGAGCCAAGGCTTGATCCTCAGCGGTTCCGGGTAGAAAAATTGCCATGGTGTCGTGAACCTTATCTTATTTTGGGACGGATTGACTAACGTACCTCTGCAAGGAGATCGGGGTGGCGATCGAGAACCTTTAGAAGTTTGACGAGTGCGAGAGGCGGACGGGTCTTGCCGTTTTCGTAACGCGAGAACGCGTTGACGCCGCCGCCGAAGATCTCCGCCGCCTCCTTCTGGTCGAGCGCGAGCTTCTTGCGGACGCTGACGATGAATTGGGGATCGACCACGGCAGCGTTCACCTGCTTATGAAAATCCCCTGCGAGGGAGCTCACGCGATCCGTGTTTGCCATGTCGAGAATGATTTCGCCGCAAGCGGGGCAGAAGTCACCTTCGACAAAGGGAATACTCGTCTCCTCTCCTTTGTAGGTGTAGGGGACGTCGCGAGTATCGTGAATCAACTCCGCCCTTCCACAGATTGGGCATGTCATGGTCATAACTCCTTGAATGAGACAATCAGCACGTCGTCGAGGACCGTGAGCTTGAGATAAAGATCGCCATACCTGGTTGTGGGTCGGTAGACATCCTGCCAGACCCTGTTGTCGATGTAGGTCGTCATGGACTTGTAAAAATCCTTCGGTGTGAGCGCAAGCACCACTTCGTGCAAGCCGAGTCGGTCGCATCCGAGCTCCTTGGCAGCGGTAGCAGCGGTGAATGTGGCGCGAACTTTGCCCTCTGAGATCAGCCTCCGAACGATGACAAGATCGCAATGCGGTATTCGCTTTTCCATTCAATAATAACCTATTTGGTTAATGATGGTGAGCTCCGAGATGGTGCCTGCACTGAACCTCCAAACATGGAGATTCCGCTTTCGACAGAATGACGTGCGATTACTTGGATGGCTCGACGGTCGAAAGCTCTTCAATCGTGATGTGGTCGTTGGTGTAGATGCAGATGTCGCCTGCAATTTTCATGGACTTCTCGGCAATTTCCCGGGCGGTGAAGTCGGTATTGGCCATCAGGGCGCGTGCAGCGGCCAGTGCATAGGGGCCGCCGGAGCCGATGGTCATGATGCCCTCATCGGGGTCGATCACGTCGCCGGTTCCGGAAAGCATCAGCGTGGTGTGCGGGTCGGCGACGATCAGCAGGGCCTCGAGCTGGCGGAGCATCTTGTCAGTGCGCCAGTCTTTTGCCAGCTCCACGGCCGCCCTGCCAAGATTGCCGGCATACTGCTCCAATTTCGCTTCGAACCGGCTGAACAGCGAGAACGCGTCGGCGGTGGAGCCGGCGAACCCGGCGAGGACCTTGTCGTTGTAGAGACGGCGAATCTTCTTTGCCGAACTCTTCATCACCGTAGAGCCGAGCGAGACCTGGCCATCGGCGGCCATCACAACCTTGTCGCCACGGCGAACGCAGATGACAGTAGTCGAGCGGATACGGCGACCTTCGGCGAGATCCAGCGGGTGGCCGCCAGCCTCCGGATTTGTTCGGGAATGTTGGTTTTTTGGCACTCCTCAGTATACCGCTCAGCCATAGGCAAAGCCGAAAACCGGATCACGGGCGGCGGGTCCGGGTCCAATTGAGGAATGGCCGTGCCTGCCGTACCTTTGTTGCAACTTTTATGGTGCAATAGGAACAGATACCCTTTGGAGCAAATGATCGTTCATCCCCATGTCGTGCGGCACTGGCTAATCGTGGGCGGCGCCGCGCTTGGCGGGGTTTGCATCGTTACGGCGGCGGTGGCCGCGTTTGTCATCGCGCGGAGGCCTTCGGCGCTGGTGCTGGAAGAGCGGCGACGCCGGCGACTTGCCACGGTGGGCCGCATCGTCGATGGCAGTCTGCTCGATGCGACGCCGGCGGAAGAAACGCCACAGGTAATCATCTACACCTACCGGATCGCCGGCGTCACGTATGAGTGCGCCCAGGATGTGTCGTCGCTGGGGCCGATGGTGACGAATCTGCGGCTCGACTACCCCGTCCAGGTGCGGTACAGTCGCGAAAACCCTGCGGACAGCATTGTGGTCGCAGAAACATGGAATGGGCTGTGGGCGAGCTGAAAATCAGGTGAACCCAGTTCAACTGTTCTAAACTGTACCTATGCACATGGTGGCGTCGAACAACCGGACAATGCAGCGGATTCTACAGATCTCGCTTGCCGCCACGTCTGTCTATGTCGTCGCGACCCTTGTCTTCGGGCTGCGGGCACACTCGCTGGCGCTGATCTCGGAGGCCGGGCATAACGCGTCGGACATGCTGGCGATTATCCTTTCGTTCGTCGCCGTGTATTTCCAATCGCGTCCCGCGACTGATAAGAAGACCTTCGGCTACCAGCGCGCCGGGGTGCTTGCCGCATTCGTAAATGCGCTGGCGCTGATTGTGCTCGGGCTTTGGATTGGGATTTCGGCTGTCCAGCGGCTGTATGCGCCGGTGGTCGTCGAGCCGAAGATGATGATGATGGTGGCGGCGGCAGGCGTCCTGATGAACGGCGCGATTGCGGGGCTGCTATGGAAGTTTTCCGGCGATGTAAACATCCGTTCGGTCTTCCTGCACATGCTGGGCGATACGCTTTCGACGGCGGCGGTCATCGCTGGCGGCGCGGGGATCCTGATGACGCACCTGCAGTGGATCGACCCGGTACTTTCGCTGATTATCGCGGCAATGATTGTCTACAGCTCCTGGGGGATCGTTCGCGAAACCCTGAATATATTGCTCGAAGGAACGCCGAAGGACCTTTCGCTGGCAGAAATTCGTTCCGCCATGGCCGGCGTCGCGGGTGTCGCGGATGTCCACGACCTGCATGTATGGAGTCTCGGCTCCAGCAGCCACGCGCTTGCCAGTCATGTGACAATTCGCTGCGACGAAGAACGCGAGATGAGCGTGGCCGAGTGCGCCGGGATCCTCGACAAGATCAAAGACGCGCTGTGGGACAAGTTCCACATCTCGCATACGACCATTCAGTTCGAGACCGTCGGCTGCCAGACGACGCATGGCTGCTCCGCGCCGCCGGAGCTGGAAGCGGTCGGCGCGCATGGGCATCATCACCATGGGCACGACCACTCGCACTAAATCAAAGACACGTTGACCAGGGATTTCACGGATCAACATGGATAAAGACTACTCATCTTTTTTCCGTGCCATTCCATGAAAATCCGTGGTCAATTACGCTCTCTGTGGCTTAGGCGAGCGTTGCATCCAGCGTGATTTCGGCTGCCTTCAACAAGCGCGAGATGGGGCAGCCTTCCTTGGCGTTCTTGGCCAGCTCGTCGAACTTTTCCTTGTCGATGCCGGGAACCGTCGCCTTGGTGGTGAGGTGGATCTTGGTGACGGTGAAGCCCGCGTCGGTCTTCTCGAGCGTGACGACGGCAGTGGTTTCGAGCGTCTCGGGCGGGAAGCTGGCCGTGGTGAGCTGAGCGGAAAGCGCCATGGTGAAGCAACCGGCGTGAGCCGCGGCGATCAACTCTTCGGGGTTGGTGCCGACACCGTTCTCGAACCGTGTGCTGAAGCTGTACTGCGTCTCGTGCAGGGTGCCGCTCTGCGTGGAGATGGTGCCTTTTCCGTCCTTCAATCCGCCATGCCAGACGGCGCTTGCGCTGCGATCCATGATGTTTCTCCTTGTGGTTGGGAGCTGAGCCCCGCATCTGATGAGATGCCTCTCCACTCTAGATGGACGTTGAAGATTTGTCGCGGCAGGGTTAAAGTCTTGTGATGCAGACGAACGTAGAACCCGCCCGGACAACTGAACCTTCGGCTTGCAGGATTCCGGACGAACATCACTCGGTCTTCTGCCCGACGTGCAGCGCCCGGCTGGCGGAGTCGCGGTGCAAGTTGGTGTGCCGGACGTGCGGGTATTTTCTGAGTTGCGCGGATTTTATTGAAAATCCGCTGCCGAGCACAATCTGTCGCAATCCCAGTCTCGGTGGCTATGTCACTCGTGCGAGGATGTAACCCAATTTGATAAGCACACTTTCAAGTACGAATGCCGATGCGGTCTCCACAAAGCGAGCGCCTCGTGCCGCGATATCCAGCGTCCGAACCTGATCGCAGCGCACAACTCCTGTTGTCTTCATGCCTCGGACGGGCAGTTCGACGGCAAAGTTATTTCGTCGCGCGAACTGACCTCCAGTCGTGATGGCGGCAACGAGTAACGAACCCGTCAGATGGTTGAACGCCTCTGAAGTCAACACAATCACCGGTCTGAGTCCGCGCTGCTCGCGGCCTGCGGCTGGATCGAGAGATACGAAATAGATATCCCCCTGTCTCAAATCAGCTCTCTACCGACGGGAGGAGAGTTCAGGAATTCCAGATCTTCTTCTGTCCGCTCAAATGCCAAGGGGTCGGAGGTGGCAATCAGCTCGGCTAGGTGACGCGCCGGGTCCAGGACCTCACGCAGAACTAAAGACTGCGCGGCGAATTCAACCTCGACCTCCGGACTGCCGAACCTTTTCAATCGATCCAGAATGATCGGCGGCAACACCAGCATTACGGTTCCGTTGATTTCCTGTAAATGCGCCTTTGCCATGTCTCACTCCTCACTCAACGATATATCCGCCGGCTACTTCCCGGCTCGCTCCCCTGCCACACGCTCGTCGATTGCCTTCTCCGACGCGTCCAGCAGCTTGAGATAGCCCGCCGGGTCTACCCAGACTGAAGGCCCTTCAGCGTCCATGCGCTTGAGTTTGGCCTGCATATCGAAGTAGGCACCGTGGGCTCCCAGGAAGATATCGCAGGGCAGCTTCCGCTGTAGCGCGAACCCGTCCTTGAAGTCTTTGAGAATCCCTGGATAGGACGCTGGTTTGCCGGGGAGATCAACCAGGCGATAGGCAGAGAGCGCGACAAATCCCCCGCCGATGACGACGTTCCAGGTCTTGGCACCCTCGTGGACCTGGAGGGTCCAGGTGGTGCAGCCTTTGGTGTGCCCTGCCGTGCGATGCGCAGTCAAAACCGTTCCGCCGAGCTTGACCGTGTCGCCATCGTGAAGAACGCGGCTGACGTGGACCGGCTCATAAGGCAACAGGTCACCGGTGGGGTCGAAGTCGTGCGTGTCGCCATTCTCCGCGTTCTCCGCATCGCCCGCCATCACCATCAGTTTGGCGTGCGTCTCGCGGACGACCTGTGCGCCTCCGGCGAGATGATCATAGTGGGCCTGGCTGTTCAGCAGGATGCGCGTGTCGGCCCATTTGAAACCGAGTTCCTCGACTGCAGCTTTGATCTGCGGTGGCGAAGTCGCGAGGTTGGCGTTGATCAGAATATTGCCCGAGGGCGTGGTGACGAGGTACGCGGCCAGGTCGCGGCTGCCGACATAGTACAGGTTTCCGGCGATGTGGAACGGCTTCTGCGCGGTCGTCCATTCGGGGCTAAGTTGTGCACGGAGCGGCACAACCGACAGCAGAAAGGCGGCAAGCAAGGTGAGGGCGCGAACGATCATAGGGCGTGCAGGCATAGTAGTTGATACCACCTCCAGCTATGGAATGACAAAGCCCGTGGCGCGTCTGGGGTTCTCCGGACCTGCAACCGCCATCAGGTCGAGCCGCATCAGGACTTTGCGCGCCAACCCGGTGAGCGGCAGCGCGTGGAGCTGCGGGACAGGTTGCCAGATCAGCGAGTCGGCCGGAACCTTGACGGCGCGGCGAAGGACGCGTTCTCCGCTGCCCGACTGAGCATGAATTTCGACATAGTAGTTCGTATTGGTGATGGCATGACGCAGGCGCAGCAGCGGTTCCCGCCCGGCGACGGCGCTCATCGGCAGCGGCGGCAGTTCTACCATTCCGGGCATCAGGCGGGCATCGGCGCTGCGCCGCTCCAGCAACACATCGGTGGTAATTCCGCGCTTGCGTGTCGCCAGCAGATACGCCGCCGGGTGGCTCTTTTGCGTACCACGCGGGAGTTTAACGTGTTCCCCACGAGTCAGGCACAGATCGTGGACCGGGCAGGTGAGGCAAAGCGGCGCCTTGGGAGTGCAGACGGTTGCTCCGAGTTCCATCATCGCTTGGTTGTGATCCCCGGCGGCATTCGTCTCGTCGCCCACACGTTTGTGCGGGATGAGCGATGCTGCGAGGTCGCGGATCAGCTTCTGCCCAGCCACGGAGGTATCTTCCGCCCGTCCGGTGATGCGGAGGAGAACGCGTTCGACATTGCCATCCACCACCGCGATGCTCTCGCCGAAGGCAATGCTGGCGATCGCAGCGGAGGTGTACTCTCCAATGCCGGGCAGCGTTCGCAAGCCGATAGACGTATCCGGAATAACACCCGCCCTCTCTGTGACCAAAAACTGCGCCGCCTTGTGCAACATGCGGGCACGCCGGTAATAGCCAAGGCCGGACCAGCAGGCGAGCACTTCGGCCTCCGGTGCCAAGGCTAGCGCAAAAACCGTGGGGAACATCCGCAGAAAACGCTCGTAGTGTTCGAGCATCGCGGCGACGCGCGTCTGCTGCAGCATTACCTCCGACACCCACGTGCGATAAGCGTCACAGATGCCGCGCCACGGCAGGTCGCGCGCGTTCGTACGATACCAGTGGATCAGCTTGCGGCGGAAGGTGTGAATCGCCGCCGCGCTCAGCTCGCCTTGTCCAGCGTCGTGCATCTACTAAGAGTAGGCTATAGCGTGCCTTCGGGCGACACCTTCGGATTCACCTTCTGCGTCGCGGACGGGTACGGCATTCCCTTCGCCAGCACCGCGTCGAGACGCTTGTCGTAGCCGTAAATGTCGTCGAAGAAGTGAACGTGCCCGTCCTCCTCTATATTGGCCGTCAGGTAAAAGATGACGATGGGGATCTGGCTCTTCAGGTTGACCTGGTGATTGTCTGCGCCGGTCTGCATCGCCTCCTGCACCTTGTCCATGTCCCAGGTGTCCACTCCGCCGCGATGCAGCACCCACACGGCTAGGTCGGCCGGCTTCTGGACGCGGACGCAGCCATGGGAGAAGTCGCGGCGGGTCCGCTCAAAGAGCTCCGGCTGCGGCGTGGAGTGCAGGTAGATGTCGTACTCGTTGGGGAACATGAACTTGACCAGGCCGAGCGAGTTCTTCGGCCCCGGCTTCTCCCGCACCTGCACGTTGAAGTGCTCCACCTGCGCGGCGGTGGCGGAGACGACGTGGCCGGTGTTGTCGGTCGTCTCAAAGTTGTGCGCGGCTAGGTAGCCGACGCCGCTCTTCGCAAGATGCCCGGCCAGCTCCTTCTTGATGATGCTCGTCGGCACGTTCCAGTACGGGCGGAAGATGAGGTACTTCATCATGTGCGAGAAGACCGGCGTATCGTGGTCGCCCATCGCCTTGCCGTCGACGACCTTCATCGTGAAATCGAGGTGATGGTTCTCGTCATAGCCGCGCAGTACGAACTCGGGGAGATTCACCATCAGCGCCGGGTTGACGTACTCGTTCGGCAGCCAGCGCCAGCGCTCCAGCGAGTCGCTAATCTGCTGCACGCGTTGCGTCATCGGAATATTCAACGAGGCAATGGTTTGCGGGGTCAGCTTGCCGTCGGGAGCGAAGCCGTGGCGCTCCTGGTAGTGCTTTATTCCGTCGCTCACTTGATCGACCGAGGGCTGCGGATCGCTGTTGCCTCCCTGTCCCGCGACCGCCTCCGAAATCCCGAGATCCCCTTCAACCTGTAGACGCGTAGCGAGCGCAGGGAGTGCCGGGTAGCTGTCGCTCACGGCCGTGGGTTTAGCCACCGTCGGCAACTGCTGTTGCAGTGCGGGGTCGCCCGCCTGCTGCTTCGCCAGATCAAGATAATGCCCCAGCGCATCTTCCAGCTTGCGATACTGCTCTGAATCCGGCTCAACGGACTTGATCAGCTTCGGCACATCGGTCGCGTCGACCGCGTTGTCCGAGACGAACTCCGGCAGATCATATTTCTTGTCGTCTGTCTTGATGTCGAAGTTGAATTGCGTCGGATTGACGCGGCCGATGCGCAGGTCCGAGATGTAGCGCATCACGCTGACGGTCATGGCAGCGTCGAACTCGACGATGTCGTCATCGTTCTTCCCGGCGAGCTTCTTCGTCAGCTCCGGCCAGCGCGCCGCGTCGAAATCGTCAGGATTCAAACCCTTGTGCGCGGCATCCTGAAACGCCTGGATGAACGCCAGAGCCTGCGGCGAGGGGTGCGGATTGGTGTCCGCATCGTCCACCCACGCGACCTCAAAGTTGCGGTCGTCGTAAAAGGTGCGGACGAGCGGCTCGTAGTCAGAGAAATTCGGCCAGCGCAGAACTTTAACCTGGTTGGACTCGACCACCGGCTTCAATTTCCCGGCGTACACATCGGACTTTGGAGCGGAACGGGTCTTACGGTGGCGGCGGCCAACAAACAAATAAATCCCCACGGCAACCAGTACGGCAACCACACACACGACTGCGATCTTGCGCTGTTTCGGTTCCATAATCCTGCTCTTCCCACCCTTTTCAAAGTTGATACACCCTACGATGCAAATCCCGAAGCAGTAGTCGTTCAGCCGTGCGCGATGATCCGGAGCGACGCGACGCAGGCCAACACCTGGCTCGCCACCAATAAGCCCGTTGTTGCCAGGAACAGGCGGCGATGCTTCGTTTCGAGAACGTCTGCAAACACTCCGGCAATAAACGTAAACACAAACGGCAGCGCCCACAGAACTGGGTTCGAAAACACCTGCGTCGTGACCAGAAAGATCGTCGCCAACACCATCGCGAGCGGCGCCGTATTGCCGAAGTAGCGGCTGCGGCGATAGCCTACGTAGATCACCAGCGAGATTCCCATCGCAATCAGGATCGGCCACGTCGTGACGTCGGCGGCGAAGGCCTTCACCCGATCGAGCGCGAACCAGAAGCGCGCTGCCCCTCCGATAAAGACGTAGAAGAACGCCGACAGACGGAAGCTGAAGCAGGCAAACTCGATAAGGGCCGCACCGATTGCCGCATACGTGATGATGACGAGGACGGCGCTGCGGCGACGTTTGGCAAGGTAGAACATCAGGATTACCGAAGCTACGAAGCCCAGGATCGCCGCCAGCAGATGTGCCGCGGCGGTCAAGCCCAACGCAACGGTCAGCAGCGCAATGCGCGGCTTCCACTTGCGGCGCGGCCCGTGCATCGCATGCGCAACCCCGATGGCCGTGTAGACCAGCCCATAAAGACCCCACATGGCCAGCAACTCGTTATTCGGCACTACAGCCGAGCGAACAATCGCCGGACAGAAACAGTAGAGCGTTAGCGCAAGGAAGCCACCCTCATTGCCGAAGAGCCGCCGCGCAACCCACCACAGGCCTCCGCCCAGCCACATCGCAAAGAGCACAAACGGGACGTGCATCAGGTAGGCCACGTAGCCGATCTGGTGGCGCGCCTCCCACGTAGAACCGTTCAGAGTCCCACCGGGGTAGAGTCGATCTTCGGGTTTGCGGAAGTGGTCTGTCCCGAGCAGGAGCCAACGCTGTACCGTCAGCGGCAGCCCAGCCAGACGGTAGGCAAACGTCCCGTCGCCGTTGAGATTGCCGCAGGTGGTGAAGTAACCGGCCAGCGGGCTGGGCCGCTCCCACATCTCGCGGCCGCATCGGGCGTAGCGATAGTCCTCGCTGTTAAGCCGCTGGTGGCCGATCACCCACATACACTGCCCCAGAAAGAGGAGCAGAAGCACCGCCGCCAGACGCTGAGGGCGGCCGACGCGAAACGTAAAACCCTTGGGGCGGGGGAGAGTCATCCGAGTTTGAGTGTATCGTGATCGTGTTTTGCGACGTGTATCGTTGAGGTATGGAGTCGCTTTCGTTCCGCCCTGGCCGTGCCTTTCTTTCGTCCAACTCAAAAACCGTGCCGTGGACTGTAGTGTTCGAGGACGAGGGAGTGGCAGGCTACTTTTACGCCTGCGACCGCTCCCAGCAGACGCAGGAGGACAGCATCATGGACGCGATGCTGATCTACAACGTCGGCTCAATGAACAATCCGGAATCGGAACGGCTGGCCTCCGTGGAGTGGTCGAAAGACGGGCTGCGGGCCGCCTTGTATCTCGACGGAACCGCCCAGGCACTGTTCGACTTCGGCCAGCGTTGCGGGTACTGCCGGCTGAACTTCCCGAACTTCATAGCGGCACAAGGCGATCCGTGGCAGAAGGAAAGCCACGCGTGGTCAGATTCCGCGCTGCAGCGCTTTGAGGCGGAGCTGTACGGCTAGCTACCGAGCTCGTCGCGCTGCCGCAAAGACCGGAAGTATTTCGGAATGCTTTGACCCCCATACAACAAGGCGAGGATTTCGACTGTCGAATCGGTTACGAGAATTGCAATCGTGACACGCCTCCGGAAGCCGACCGTGCGAAGTCCGGCCATGACTCTATTCCGTTTCGTTCCACGTTCGGGAAACGTCGCAAGACCGTCGCATGCCTTCGTGATCGCCGCGATATAGCGGACGGCAACGACCACAGATTTCTTTCTGGCAATGTATCGACCCAGCTCACGAAGTTGCTCGTCCGCTTCTGGGCTGAAGCTGACCTTATGCGGCATTGGGCCTGGTGGCGAATTCCCTCAAATCGGATTCGAGGTGAGCTAGCACCTCTTCGCTGGTATATCCGCTGCCCGGATTCGCTCGCATCCGCAGCGCGATCGGTACAACTTCGTCGCGCAGCCAGACGTCAACTTCTTCTTCGTCCGACGGGGACTCATGACCATCGAGCGCCAACAGTCCGGAAATGATGACGTCACGTTCGGATTCGTACTCTCCGGATTCGACCGCCTTCCGAAGTATCTGATACGAATCGTCGGCAAGTTCGACCGTGATGCGATGTGTCCCCATGTCATGGTCCTCGGCTTTATTCTAACGCGCAATTAAAGCGGGATATCCCCATGAGAGGGGACGGCGCAGTTTGCCGCCGAAAAGGCTGAGCGCGATGTGCTGCTGACGCAAGCCTCGGCGGAACAAGTTGTCCCGCTCACCGGTGTGGATGCAGGAAGTCCGCCGGACGCAGCAGCGTCAGCGCTAGCACGACCAGCAGCATCGGCTCGGCAAACCAGACGGCATGGGCCGGGAAGCGCGGGGCCACACATGCTCCGAAGGCGGCTCCACCGAGAAAAGCCCCGCAGATGATCGCCATCTTCAAGGACTTCGCCCGCCCGGTGCGCCGTGTGTGGCCATCGGCGGCGAAGAGGAAGTCGAAGAAACCCTCCGCCATGTCGCGTAGATTGCCGGTGACGAAGGTGGAGTTGTAAGTAAAGCGGCCGACCCGCCGAAACGTCGTCACCTGGAATGCCGAGACGAAGGCGATGGTAGCCGTGAACGCCAGTTGCGGGTAGTCGCGGGGGAAGAATCCGACGGCGAACAGCGCCGCGATTTCGATGCCGAGCGAAAGCACCGCGCTGCTGCGCAGAGGGACAAACTTCAGCAGGCGAGCGGCCACGACGCCGACCAGAAACGCCACAATGGGCGCGACGTGCGGCAGTATGCCCGAATAGTCATGGTCGACGACTTCGATGCCAAGAAAAATGACGTTGCCGGTCATGGCGTTGGCAAAGACATGCCCGTGGTTCAGGTAAACGACTGCGTCCAGCAGTCCGCCCGCCGCCGCGAGCAGCCCGGCGGAGGTGAGGGTGGAGGCGATTGTGGGGCTGGCCGGAGCGTTCGGCATTCGAGTCCATGCTACTCCGGCAAAAAGCTGTTGAAAATATGAGCGTCCTTGTGTCATATTTTATGCAACTTATTCGGAAGATACGCGTCTGAATAAGTGCATGGTTTGCGGCCGGGCCACAAACCATGCATAAAACATCCGTTGAGGAAGCAATAAGGAGAGACGTTATGACCACGATGACTCGATTTGTTCCGTTCCGTTCACCCCTGTCCGATGTGGCCGTGCTGCAAAACCGTTTGAACAGCATTTTCAATGACTTCGCCGGTCCGGAGGGTGCGCAGGAGCCGCTGACGGCTGGCAATTTCGTCCCGGCAGTCGATGTATATGAAGATGAGCAGAAGCTGATGTTGAAGTTGGAAGTTCCGGGCATCCCGCAGGAAGATCTGGACGTGCGCATCGAAAACCAGCTCCTCACCGTGCGCGGCGAGCGTCGGTTTGAGGCCGAGGAGAAGGAAGAGAACTTCCACCGGATCGAGCGGCGCTTCGGAACGTTTGCGCGGACCTTTACGCTGCCTGTGTCAGTCGATACAGCTTCGATCGCCGCAAAGTATGAGAATGGGGTGCTGGCGATTCAGTTGGCGAAGAAGGAAGCCGCCAAGCCGAAGCAGGTAAAGATCGAGATTAGCTCGCCTTCGCCCGAGGCGAAGCAGGTTGAGGCTTCAACGCGGTAAGCAGGCTGGTGTGGTGTTGATGTTCGGGGCGGAGGATCACCCGGGTGGTCCTCCGTCCTTCGGTTGAGTGCAACAGCGCCCTAACGCCGGGCGGGCGGTACTTCGTACGGTTTTGGACGCCTTCGGCGTAAAGAGAGGGATACATGGCAATTCGTTGGGAACGGTTGACGGTGAAGTCGCAGGAGGCGGTGCAGGCTGCGGCGGCTATGGCTTCGGAACATGGCAATCCGGAGGTCCAGCCCGTCCACCTGATGGCCGCGCTGCTGGAAGACCGTGAGGGTGTCGTCATTCCCGTGTTGGAGAAGGTCGGCGCGACGGTGGAGCAGATGCTCGCGGACGTCAACGCTGGAATCGTCAAGCTGCCGAAGGTGCAGGGCTCGAACGCGCAGCCCGGCATGGCGGTCGCGCTGACCAAGGTGCTGGAGCAGGCGTTCAAGGAAGCCGAGAACTTCAAGGACGAATACGTGTCTACCGAGCACCTGTTGCTCGCGCTGGCGCAGGAAAAGAACGGCGCAGTAGCCGGCGCGTTGAAGACCTTCGGCGCAACGCATGACGCGATTCTGAAGGCGCTGTCGGCTGTTCGCGGGTCGAGTCGCGTGACGGACCAGACTCCCGAGGGCAAGTTTCAGGCGCTGGAGAAGTATGCCAAAGACCTGACCGAGCTGGCGCGGCGCGGCAAGCTGGACCCGGTGATCGGGCGCGACGAGGAGATCCGTCGGGTCGTGCAAGTACTGAGCCGCCGGACCAAGAACAATCCAGTGCTGATCGGTGAGCCGGGCGTGGGCAAGACTGCCATCGTCGAGGGTTTGGCACGGCGTGTCGTCTCGGGTGACGTCCCAGAGAGCTTGAAAGATAAGCGCGTGGTGGCGCTGGACCTGGCGAGCATGATCGCCGGTGCGAAGTTCCGGGGCGAGTTTGAAGAGCGGCTGAAGGCGGTGCTGAAGGAGATTGAGGAGTCGAACGGCGAGATCATTCTGTTCATCGACGAGCTGCATACGCTCGTTGGCGCGGGTGCGTCCGAGGGCGCGATGGATGCCAGCAACATGCTGAAGCCGGCGCTGGCTCGCGGCGGTCTGCGGGCGATTGGCGCTACGACGCTCAACGAGTATCGCAAGTACATCGAGAAAGATGCCGCACTGGAGCGGCGATTCCAGATCGTCTACGTGGGCGAGCCGAATGTCGAAGATACCGTCGCGATCCTGCGCGGGCTAAAGGAACGCTACGAGTCGCACCACAAGATTCGCATCAAGGATTCGGCGATCGTGGCGGCGGCTACGTTGTCGCATCGCTACATCTCGGACCGCTTTCTACCGGACAAGGCGATCGATCTGGTCGACGAGGCAGCGGCTGCGCTGGCGATCCAAATTGGTTCGGTGCCGGTGGAGATTGATGACCTGGAGCGGCGGGCTACGTCGCTCGAAATCGAACGGGCTGCGTTGAAGCGCGAGACCGATGTCGCGTCGAAGGAACGGATGGAGGTTGTCGAGCGCGAGCTGGCCGAGGTTCAGGAGACAGCGAGCGGGCTGCGGGCTCGGTGGCAGACGGAGCGTGGCGCAATCGGCAAGATTGCCGAATTGAAGGCGACGCTCGAAGACCTGCGCTTCCAGATGAGCGAGGAAACTCGCAAGGGCAATCTGCAGCGGGCCGCAGAGCTACAGTACGGGGAGGTTCCTCGGCTGGAGAACGAGTTGAAGACGCTGACCGATGCGGCGGATGCCGTGGGCGTTGGCGGGCAGCGCATGTTGAAGGAAGAGGTGGATGAGGAGGACATCGCGAAGATCGTTTCGCGGTGGACCGGAATTCCCGTCGCCAAGATGCTTGAAGGCGAGATGCAGAAGCTCGTCCAGATGGAGACTCGTCTGCGCGAGCGGGTCGTTGGGCAGGATGAGGCGCTGGAGGCGGTGGCGAATGCGATTCGTCGTTCGCGCGCCGGGTTATCCGATCCGAAGCGGCCTATTGGCAGCTTCATCTTCCTCGGGCCTACCGGCGTTGGCAAGACCGAAACCGCGCGTGCGCTGGCGGAGTTCCTGTTCGACGACGAGGCCGCGATGGTGCGGATCGACATGAGCGAGTACATGGAGAAGCATGCAGTTTCTCGCCTGATTGGCGCGCCCCCGGGCTACGTTGGCTACGACGAGGGCGGCCAGCTTACTGAAGCGGTACGGCGTAGGCCCTACTCCGTCGTGCTGTTCGACGAGATCGAAAAGGCTCACGCAGACGTCTTCAACGTGCTGCTGCAGGTGCTCGACGATGGCCGTCTGACCGACTCCAAGGGCCGCACCGTGGACTTCAAGAACACGGTCATCATCATGACGTCAAACACTGGCGCTGCGGCTCTCGCGACTGCGTGGGCGCAGGGTGCGGACGGCTTCGAAGAGGCGAAGGTGCGGGTGATGGAGGCGCTGCGGCAACAGTTCAGGCCGGAGTTTCTGAACCGCGTGGACGACATCGTCGTCTTCCATCCGCTGGGTGAGGAGCAGTTGACGCACATCGTCGACCTGCGCCTGGCCGATCTGCAGAACATGCTGACCGACCGCAAGATCACCCTGGAGTTGACGGATGCGGCGCGGAAGGCGATCTTCAAGGCCGGCTACGACCGGGCGTATGGTGCGCGACCGTTGAAGCGGGCGATCCAGCGTATGGTGCAGGACAAACTGGCGGTGAAGATTCTGGACGGTACGGTGCTGCATGGAGATCGGGTAATCGTAGATGCGGCCAAGGATGGTTCGCTGACGTTCGAGGTGGCGGATCGAGCGGAGTA
>JANXWZ010000018.1 GCA_025350865.1 Rhodanobacteraceae bacterium | reverse complement strand
TTCATCACCGGGTGTTAAATTATCCAAATAAAATTACAGTAGCTGATTTTGGGAATTGGGTAGAGCAACGGGGATGAACGTCTAGTAAGTTAATGGGCGCATCTTCCTCGGAAACTTCTTCCGAATTATCAGGCAATTCAGCAGGAAAAGGAGCCATCAGATTAGGAATAAATTCAGGCGTTTGAAACAGCACCAATAAATGACCCCCAGCTTTTGCATAATTCAGTAACCGCTGGTTATAGGTATTTAAATCCTGCCGCACTGCATACGCTCTTGTGCCGATCATTATTACATCGTATTGAGCTAACCTTGACCATGCACCAGAAGGGAATCGAATGAGGCGCATCGGCGTACACGTAGGCGTAGCGGGCGGTTGTTGGACAGCGGTAAACAGGGCGGCCGAAGCCGGTGCCAACACCTTCCAGATATTCTCTTCCAGCCCCCGAGCGTGGAAGTCCGCGCCCGTCAAGCCGGAAGACGCCGCCAGAATGACCTCGCTCCGAGCCGAATACGGAATCGGCCCCTACAGCATCCACGCCAGCTACCTCATCAACCTCTGCAGCCAGACCGAGTCCGTCCGCGAGAATTCCATCATCGGCTTCCGCGGCGAAGTCGAGCGAGCCCTCGCACTCGGAGCCGCCTACCTCGTCCTGCACCCCGGCAGCTGGAACGGCCTCACCCGCGACGAAGGCCTCCGCCTCGCCGCCCAATCCATCGAGCGCGCCATCGACGGCATCGACTGCGGCTCAGACTTCCACATCCTCATCGAGAACACCGCCGGTGCCGAATTCTCGCTCGGCAGTAAGCTCGAACAGGTCGCCGAACTGGTCGAGCTCCTGCGCCGCTCCGCCCCGGTCGCCGTCTGTCTCGACACCTGCCACACCCACGTCGCGGGTTACGACATCGTCTCTGCCGACGGCTACACGGAAACCATGATCCTCGTCGAACAAACCATCGGCTTCGAGGCCGTCAAAGTCTGGCACTGCAACGACGCCAAAGCCCCCTTCGCCTCCAAACTGGACCGTCACGAGCACATCGGCGAAGGCACCATCGGTGCCGAAGCCTTCCGCCGCCTGCTCCACGACCAGCGCTTCGCCCACGCCCTCTTCATCGCCGAAACCCCAGTCGACAACCCCGGCGACGAAGCCCGCAACGTAGGCCTCTTGCGAACCCTCGCCGCAGGCTAGGCCCGGCATCACCATCGCCTCCGCCTTCGCCTAATAGCCGTAGCAAACCCTATAGAAACGATGGTTTTCCCATCCCAGATGGACTAGAATAACGCTAGACTGAATAGCGTTCTGGGGTACTCAATGCGCGACGAAGCGATCAGGGCAGAGCACTTTCGGCAGAGCGAGGCTAGCTGTCTGCTGGAAGGACTGGACAGCAGCAACGACGAGTTTTATCAGGCCGTAAAAGCGCGTGTCATAGCGGGCGAGATCGACGGCCAAGAGATGATGCGGTTGCTGATGCAGGATTCCCGAGCGAAGTACGAAGGGGTCGGCGCGGAGCTTGCGCAGGCGAGTTGACCAGATCGTGAGCGATCCATACGTTGATCCAGGCACGAACGTGCTTCGGAATCGGCTGAACATTCGCGATCAAGGCATCCTCGATCTCGTCGAATTGCGAGCCGCCCAAGCGGGTATTTACATCCTCCAATCCAACCCCCTGAAGCTCCCCATTGGCGTCCCGCGCCTGAAAGCTATTCACAAGACCATCTTCGGCGAAATTTACGACTGGGCCGGTCAATTCCGCGAGAACACCGGCTCCATGCAGAAGTACCGTCCCGCAGGCTACCCCGTCGTCTACCCTCCGTCCATGTACATCCCGCAGGAGATGGATCGCATCTTCGCCGAACTGAAATCCGAAAACGATCTCCGCGGCTTGTCACTCGACGCCTTCGCCACCCGAGCCGCCTTCTACTACGGCGAGATGGACGGCACCCACCCGTTCCGCGAAGGCAATAGCCGCACCCTCCGACAGTTCTTCTGTGACCTCGCCCGAGGCACCGGATACCAGCTTGATTGGAGCGCAGCCAGCGGTGGCGAGCCGGAGCGTCAAGCCCTGTATCTCGCCCGGGATCAAGCCGCCATGCACCGAAATCCTGACGCACTGCAAGCCATCCTCAGCCGCTGCCTCAAGCCGCTTCAACCGTAACTCCGCGCAACTTCCCGCTTTCCTTCCCGCCCTTTGCGCTAAGCCTTTCGCCCTTGCCATCACAACTCTTCTTTACAATGGAGAGATGTCCGAACAGGAACGAATCGAAGTACGCTACACACCCGCCGAAATCGAACCCAAATGGCAGGCGCGCTGGGATGCCGACCCCACCCTCTACGCCGCCGACACGCACGATACCGGCAAGCCCAAGTTCTACTGCCTCGAAATGCTGCCGTACCCGAGCGGCAAACTCCACATGGGTCACGTCCGCAACTACGCCATCGGCGACGCGCTCGCGCGCTTCATGTGGATGCGCGGCTTCAACGTCCTGCACCCGATGGGCTGGGACGCCTTCGGGCTTCCTGCCGAGAATGCTGCGCTGAAGAACAACGTCCCGCCCCGCGAGTGGACCCTCTCCAACATCGCCGCCATGCGCGTCCAGATGCGCCGCATGGGCCTCAGCTACGACTGGTCCCGCGAGGTCACCACCTGCCTCCCCGACTACTACCGCTGGAACCAGTGGTTCTTCCTCAAGATGTTTGAGAAGGGCCTGGCTTATCGCAAGAAGAGCAAGGTCAACTGGTGCCCCAAGTGCGCCACCGTCCTCGCCAACGAGCAGGTCGTCAACGGCTGCTGCTGGCGTCACGAAGACACCATGGTCGAGCAGCGCGACCTCACCCAATGGTTCTTCCGCATCACTAAATACTCCGACGAATTATTGAATGGATTGGACAAGCTCGAAGGCTGGCCCGAAAAAGTCCGTACCATGCAGCGCAACTGGATCGGCCGCAGCGAAGGCGCGCATGTCGACTTCGCCGTTGAGAACGCAGCGGAAAAAATCAAAGTCTTCACCACCCGCGTCGACACCATCTTTGGCGCGACGAGCGTTCAACTCGCCCCCGAGCACCCCGTAGCCAAGCTCTTCGCCGCCTCCGACCCCACACTCTCCGCCGAGATCGAAGCCATGCTCGCGCAGCAGAAGGCCGCCCGCGAAGCCGGAGACATTGGCGCAATCGAGAAGCACGGCGTAGCCACCGGCAAGTTCGCCGTCAACCCGTTCAACAACGAGCGCGTCCCCATCTGGGTCGCCAACTACATCCTCGCCGACTACGGCACCGGCGCCATCATGAGCGTGCCAGCGCACGATGAACGGGACTTCGAGTTCGCCACCAAGTATTCGCTGACCATCAAGCGCGTAATCGTACCCACAACTGTTACAGAAGAACTTCCGCCGCTCCCATATCTCGCCGAAGATGAATCCATCCTCATCGAATCCGGCCAGTGGACCGGCGTCTGCTGCGTCGAAGCACAGCAAAAAATGGCCGCATTTGCCGAGGCCGAAGCCTTCGGTGCAGCCACTGTTACATATCGTCTCAAAGACTGGGGAGTAAGCCGCCAGCGCTACTGGGGAACACCCATCCCCATGGTCTACTGCGAGTCCTGCGGCATCGACACCCCCATCCCTGTCGTGGAATCCTCGCTCCCCGTCCTGCTCCCGGAGCAGATCGACATCTCCGGCGAAGGCGGCTCGCCTCTCGGCCGCGTCCCCGACTTCGTCAACACCACATGCCCGAAATGTGGCGGTCCAGCCCGTCGCGAGACCGACACGATGGACACCTTCGTCGACTCCAGCTGGTACTTCTACCGCTACACCGACGCAAAAAACAGTGCTGTTCCATTCGACTCCGCCAAAGCCAACTACTGGTTCCCCATCGACCAGTACATCGGCGGCGTCGAACACGCGATCCTGCACCTGATCTACTCCCGGTTCTGGACGAAGGTGATGCGCGACCTCGGTTTGATCAACAATGACGAACCCGCCCAGCGCCTCTTCACGCAGGGCATGGTCATCAAAGACGGCGCAAAGATGTCGAAGTCCAAGGGCAACGTCGTCTCGCCCGACCTCATGATCGAGCGCTACGGAGCCGACGCCACGCGCATGTACGCCCTCTTCGCCGCCCCGCCAGACCGCGACCTCGAGTGGCAGGAAGAAGGCGTCGCCGGCATCTCGCGCTTTCTCAGCCGTGTCTACCGGCTCGCCTCGAAGTACGCCGCGCAATCTGTAATCAATCCAGGCACAGATGCCGCAGCCGAAGCGAAACTCCTCCGCAAACTGCATCAGACCATCGCCAAAATCACGCAGGACTTCAGCGGTCGCTGGCACTTCAACACCTGCATCGCGGCAGTCATGGAGCTCGTCAACGAAATTGCCTCAGCCGAATCTGCAATGGATTCCGGCGCAATCGGCGGAGCCGCGATCCAGAGCGTCTTCCGTAACCT
>JANXWZ010000054.1 GCA_025350865.1 Rhodanobacteraceae bacterium | reverse complement strand
AGCAATCTCAAGGTAGCTCCGCTTTAATAGGGTCACAATCACTCGAAACGGTATCTGGCATGGCTAGTCGGTACTCCACCGGGTGGTTACCTGACCGGTGGAAATCCAGTCAAGAACTCAATCCGGCGAAAAGTAGGCTTGCATCTCGACATCCGCATCCGTTTGCCAATCGCACGCCAAACAGCCAAAGATGCGCAATCGCATGCGATTGCGCAGCTTGCGTCGCAACACCTATCGTGATCGCTACATCCGCGTCAGGCCAATCCCACCTTCAGGCAAGATCCCGAACGGTAACCATGCAGTGATGACCCTGTCTCCTGCCGCACTGACTGCCATGTTGTACGGTAAAAGTCCGTTTCCATATGTGCTGTGCAGGAAGCCATCGGCTTTCGTAGAATGACGGCGCTAAGAGTACATCGAGGGTTCCATGGGCCGCGTTCGGAAAGACATACTCAACGGATGGAAAGAGATCGGCGCGTATGTCTGCCGAGACATCCGCACTGTTGAACGTTGGGAAAAACATCGCGGTCCCCCGGTGCGCCGGGTTCCCGGAGCAGGCCGAGCCACGGTCTACGCGCTGATCTCGGAGGTGGACGAGTGGCTGGTAAGCGCGAAAATCGACGAGACCGACGACCCGGCAGGAGTTGAAACGCCTGCCCCGCCCATTGTGAAAGAGACCGTTGCGGCTCCAGGGGAAGACGCCGCCTCTGAATCCACAATTGACCTGCTGGAGCAAACCCCGCCCAGTCCCCCACTTGCGAGCTCGTACCCTTCGCGTTTCTCGCTACGAAGCATCGCAGTTGGGCTCGGCGTGGCGGCCGTCATCGCAGTACTCTTTGCAGCCGTGTGGCCGCGCATGGTGCAGGCGCGGCGGGGTGGGCCTACGCATACCGATGTTTCCTATGACAGCGACACCAGCAGGACGCCGCCCAGCATTCCCTATCGCTCCAAAGTTAATGGCGTTGACGATCTTTATTTGAGCGGGCTCTATTCGTATGAACAGCGCACACCAGCCGCACTCCAGCAGGCGCGCTCGAACACTTCAACGCCGCCATCGCCACGGACCCCAATTACGCCCCTGGCTACGCGGGCCTGGCCAACACCTACAACCTGCTGCGCGAGTACTCCGGGATGCCGGAGGCCGAGGCTTATCGCCAGGCGAAAACTGCTGCCGAGCAGGCGATACGGCTCGATCCGAAGTTGCCCCAGGCTCACGCCTCGTTACTCTTCGTAGACTTCTTCTGGTCCTGGGACGCAGCCGAAAAAGAGTTCCAAACTGCACTGGAACTGGACCCGGCCTCCGGTCTGGCTCACCACTGGTACGGGTCCATGCTGATCCACGAAGGCCGGTACGCTGAAGCCATCCAACAGTTGGACCTGGCGCAAAGGCTCGAGCCCACATCCAGCGCAATTCTCAGTTTGCGGGCCCTGGCTTCAGGGCTGTGCTGCCACAGCAGCTTCCCGTTCCGCACCCGCCCGGTCTCCCAGCGGTCGGTCGGTTTGCGGAATCGAAGGCCGAATACGAGAAGGTTCTGGGCATCGACCCGGACGACCCGACGACGCATCGCCCCACGCCCGTCCACACCTACACCGCCGCCGCGACCTACCCGGTAACGCTCACTGTGCAGAGCACCACCACCGGCACCACCGCATCGGCCTCCAGCAGCGCGATTATCGCGGCCGGCGTCGCGACTACCGGCACCCCGACGGCCAATCCCGGCGGCCCCTATACCGTAGCCGCCAATTCCCCCATAGCCCTCACCAGCGTTGGATCGTCCGACCCTAACAACCTGCCCCTCACCTACGTCTGGGGCTTCGGCGACGGCAACAGTGGCACCACGCCCAACCCCACCCACACCTACAAGACTGCGGGCTCCTACTCGCCCGTCCTCACGGTTTCGAACGGCGCATCGCAGGGATCGGCCAGCACCGTCGTCAGCGTCACAGGAACCCCGCTTGCAGCAATGGTCGCCAGCGCCGGCGGCCCATACACCGTTGCGGTCAATCAACCCGTCACCCTGGACGGCTCCGGCACCACCAACCCCAGCGGCCGCCAGCTCCTCTACACCTGGGACTTCGGCGACGGAACCAGCGCTTCAGGCGTCAAGCCCATCCACTTCTACACAAAATCCGGCACCTACACCGTCAACGTCAGCGTCAA
>JANXWZ010000224.1 GCA_025350865.1 Rhodanobacteraceae bacterium | reverse complement strand
GGATGTTGTTCGCCGGTGCGGACGTTGTCAATCCAGAGCAACGCGAGGATGAGTGCCGCGATGCCGATGGGGAGATTGAGAAAAAATATCCAGTGCCAGCTTGCGTAGGTGGTGATGAACCCACCGATGGGCGGGCCGAGCACCAGCGCCGACAGGCCCGGCCAGGAGATGTAGGCGAGCGTCTGGGCGAGGCGTTCCTTCGGGGTATTGCGCAGGACGATCAGGCGGCCGACGGGGACCATCATGGCTCCGCCAAGGCCTTGCAGGATGCGCATCAGCGTGAACTGCGTGAGGGTGTGGGCCATCGAGCAGAAGAGCGAGGCGATGGTAAAGATGGCGATGGCGGAGGCGAAGATCGTCCGTGAGCCGAAGCGGTCTGCAACCCAGCCGCTGATGGGGATGAAGACGGCCAGCGTCAGCAGGTAGGCCGTCATGCCGATGTTGAGGTTGACGGCTCCGACGTGAAAGCTGCGCGCCATCTGCGGGATGGCGGTGGCGATGATGGTGCCGTCGAGGTTCTCCATGAAGAAGGCCCCGGCGATAAGGGAGGTGACGTAGATGGGGGGGCGGGCGGTCACTCCTCTATGGTACGAGATGGCGGGGTGACGCCCCTTCCGGATTGAATCTCACTTTGGAATATAGGCGCCGCAGCTCATACATCCGTGCGATGCTCGCCACTGGTTGGCCTCGTTCACGGCATTGATGCGGGCGACCACGCCGATATCCTGTTGCATGCCCATTCCGCCGCCTCGGGCGGCCTGCCGTGCCGCCTCCTGCTGATGCACTCTTGCCAGATAGGCATTCAATGCGTTCATGTTGGCAAATTGCGCTGGGGCGGAGCGATCCGACACAACGATCGCCAGGTCCCTGCCAAAATTCGATCCCTGTGCGCCGGCCTTCTGCAGCCAGCCGATCGCTTGCCGCTTATCATTTGGCAAGCCATCGCCGATGAGGCACGAGAGGCCTACGATCTCCTGAGCTTTATCGAACCCCTGCCCGGCACTGGCAAGGTAAAGCTGCATCGCTTTGCGCTGATCGCGGGGCAAACCGCCTTCGCCTTCCTCGTACATGCCGCCCAGCGCATACTGCGACGCACGATGTCCTTGCGCAGCTGCCAGCCCGAACCAGTAGGCAGCTTGCCGGTCGTCTTTGCGCATGCCGTTGCCGTCCTGGTAGGCGATCGCGAGCGTCGCCTGAGCCCGGGTGTGTCCCATCTTCGCGGCCTGGGTCAGCAGGGGGATAGCGTCGCGATAGTTGTTGCGTTCGATGAGCGTGGAGGCTCGCTGCCAGTACTGCTCCGCCGACCCCTGTGCTCCACCTGCGGCGATAGGTCCTGCAGCGGTCGCGCTGCCGCCGGCTTGCAGTTGCCCGTAGTTTCCGGTGAGAGGTTTCGAGCAATTCACTTGCACGCGGCTGAACATGGTGCAGTACGGGGCTTCATTGAGCACACGATTCAGGTTTTCTTCTGGGATGTTGTAGCGGTAGGCGCATGGGTTTCCGCTGCCATAGTAGTTGGTGGAGTTGGCCCCGCCGCCGTTGGGCGCACCGCATGGCTCGGGCGTGCTGCTGCGGGTTTGAGCGTGCGCGGAAGCTACGCCGCACAACGCCAGAAACAAGATAAGTGCGCCTGCCTTACCAATAGCTGCGAATGACTTCATCACCGCCCCACTAGCGCGGAAGTCTAGCAGAGCGGCCTACGCTCGGACAATCAGCACGGGTGCATGCCCCCTGGTTTTTCGCGTAAAGTCCGGAGAGGATTGGACTTAGATCAGCTCAAAGTCTGTCAAGTCCAGTATTTGCCTGTAAAGTCCCGATTCGAAAGGGGTAGTCCGATCACGAGACGGGGTCGGAATTGATGCTTGGCCGAGTAGTCGCAGGAATCGGAGATTATTCTCTACCGCACCAAATGGTGATAATGCACCACTTCATTTTTTGGTGTAAGGTCAAGATGTGCGACTAACTGTCAATCTCGATCCGGATGTGTATAGCTTTACCGCGGCTTATGCAGGCGCAAAGGGGATCACGCTCTCTGCCGCACTGGGGGAACTCGTGCGCCGCGCGGAGCAGGCACCGCAGGCAGGAAGCGATTCCTCCAGACTGCGGATGAACGAGCATGGCTATCTGGAGATTGCCGAGACCGGCAACTTGATTACGCCGGAGATGGTGAAGCAAGCTGCCGAGGACGACCTTGTCTGAGGCGGTTCGTTATCTGCTCGATGTGAATGTCCTTGTCGCGCTGACGACCAGAATCCACGTTCATCACGGAATTGTGAAGGAGTGGTTTTACGCCTCCCCCGGCCTGCAATGGAGCGTCTGCGCGTTTACTGAAGCCGGATTTCTCCGCAACGCCACGGCTGCGCGACCGGGACAGATCAGCATGAGCGAAGCCTCGGCAGTGTTGCAGCAGCTCGCGCGGCATC
>JANXWZ010000219.1 GCA_025350865.1 Rhodanobacteraceae bacterium | reverse complement strand
TCCAGGCCGTTGGGCTGTTTGCCGCCGACCAGGATGACGTAAGGCTGGCCGTTGTTCGGGGCGGCGGTGCCGTTGGCGGCCAGAACGGACATCAGGCGGTCGCAGGCGATGCAGTCGGCCCGGCGGTAGAGCAGAAGCCAGGGGTTGGACTTGGGCAAGGCTGCCGTGGCCACGGGTTGGCCGTCGCGATTGGTGGCGGTGAAATTGGGAAGCCGGTGGGGCAACGGTTTGTCGGCGTTGAGTGCGGCGCGCTGCGCTGAGGCGATTGATGGCAGAGGGCCGGGCTGAGAGCGGCGGGGGTATAACACGGACGACCTTCTTTTTCGGCGCACCGCCGGGTGGGGCGACGGTCGATCCGGGTGCCTGACCCGAGAGTGCCGATGTCAGGGAGACGGCAACGATCAGTGTGGCGAGGAATCTCGATCTCATGGGTGGACTCCTTGCGATGAGACGGGGAGGAGCGTCGTGAAGCTGGTCTGTATTGCAACGACGCTGTTGGGCTGTCGCGGCGAGGGTGTGGGGGTTTGGGGCGCGGGGCCGGCGACCTCGACTCCCGGTTTCAGCTTGCGCAGTTGCGGTCTGGTAAGCATCGCGCCGACTGTCATGGTGTGGACGTTGATGACGACGTTGCCGCCATAAGGCAGAGTTCCGGTGCCTTGGCCGATCTGGACGCCCTTGCTGTCGAAGACCTGAATGGTGATGGCGCCGGGGATCATCTGGCTGAAGTCGAAGAAGCCGTTGCTGTCTGCGTTCAGTCCGTAGGTGACATTGGGATCGTTGGAATCGTCGAGCTGGACTTCGATATTGGGGATCGGATCGCCGTTGATATCGATCACCGTGCCGCTGACGTCGCCGGGATTGTTGAGGCCAAGGTCGAACTCAACTGGCGTGACGTTATCGGGGATGGTGCCCGTGACGGACTGGGTCGTCGATCCATCGGTCAGGGGGGCGACAACGGTCTGCGCCCCGAGTTGGATGTTGCCGATCGAGGTGTACATTCCGTTGGGGTCAGTGGTGACTGTAACGACTGTGCCGTCGGCGGCGGTGATGGTGACGGTTGCGCCTGGGTTTGGATCCTGATTCTGGTCGTAGACGGTGCCGAAGATGGAGCCCAGACCGGTTGGAGGCGGCGGTGTGCCGATGTCGATGGTGACGGTCTGGCCGTTGGTGGAGAGGACACCCTGCGCCGTTGGGGTCGTCCCGCCGGGTAAGGTGGCGGTGACGGTTATGTTGCCAACTGCGATGTCGGATGCGACGTAGTTGCCTTTGGCGTCGGTCTGGACGTAGTCAGTGAAGCCACCATTCGCACCGGAGGATTGAACCTGGACCTGTGCGTTGGCAACGCTCAGGTGATTCTGGTCGTAGATGGTTCCGATAACCATTCCGACGGGTCCGAGCGAGATGTTGACCTTGGTGATGCTTGCCGTGTCGGTGGTGGGATTGACTGTGGTCTGGCCGTAGATGCCGCTTGCATCGTTGGCATAAACGGTAACGCTGCCGGTGATCGGGCCGCTGAACTGGTAGTGCCCGTTGGCGTCGGCGGAGATGCCGTAGAAGCCATAGTTGTAGCCCTTGATGTTTTCGACCGCGTAGAGGCTGGCGTTGGGAACGGGCGTGATGCCGTCATTGAGGAAGACGGTGCTGGTGATGGAGGAGACGGGTAGGGTGATGTTCTTGGTGTCTATCTGGTTGGGGGTGGTTATGTTCCTGGAGACGGTCGCGGTAACCTGCCCTGAATACTGGTTGTGGAACGAAGCGGTCAAACGGTAGCCGCTGAGCCCGTTTTGGACACCAGTGAAACTGAATCCGGCGCCCGACTCATACAGAACGTTCGAGACGCCGGTGTCAATATCGGTGAGGGCCACGTTGAGCTGGTTGGTGATCGGAGTTACGCCGTCGGCTGCGAAGACCTTTCCCTGAACGGTTCCCGATGGGGCAGTATGGATGGTGACATGGACGGGGGTCCCATCGTCACTGGGGTTGACGGTGAAGGTTTGCGAGCCGTAGGGTAAGCCGCCGTTGTTCGAGGTGGCGTAGGCGAGGAAGGTCATCTCGACGACGTTAGAGAAGGTTGCGCTGCCTGCGGTTCCGTTGGACCCAATGGAATTGCTGTAGCTCTGGAGAGCGTCGGCACTCTTGAGGTAGATGTAGCCGCTGCCGCTGGGATAGGGAGTTCCGTTGGCCTGCAGGACCGTGACCTGGACGTTGGCCTGGCCGGGGTAGCGGAGGTTGACGGTGAGGGTCTGGGCGTCGCCGGGAACCTGCTGGTTGTTGGCGACGGCCTTGATGGTTTTGCCGGTCGAGTTGTTGGGTTAGGAAGCTGTAGAGATTGACGACGCGGTCTGCGGGTACGGGGAAGAAGGCGTAGTTGCCGGCGGAGTCTGTCGGGGCGCTGTAACTGTATTGGCTGAGCGCGTCGGCGATCTGGACGTAGGCCCCTGCGACCGGGGTTCCGGTGGAGGTGGTGAGGGTTCCGGAGACGGTGCCGACGGGCGTCAGCGCAACTGCCACTGGTTGGGTTTGGCCGGTGCCGGTGACAGTCCCGGTGGTCGCGCTGTTGAAGCCAGTGTTCCCGTAATAAGCGCGGATCGTGAACGGACCGGTGGGGATATTGGTAAAGGAATACTGTCCGTTGGCGTCCGTGTAGGCCGTGGCGTAGGAGTAGTAGGGCGACGTGGAAGTGAGGATGCTGAGCAGCATTCCGGGGGCCAGGTTGCCGCTGGCGAAGCGGACCGTCGCCAGCAGGGTGTTTTTGCCAAGGAACACCAGGTTGACCACGTTGGTAGCGTCGGGCACGAGGGTGGTCGTCTTCGCGACTTTGCCCTGGGTTGCGGGGTCTGTGGCGTAGATGCGGTAGGTATCGATGGGCAGCGTCATGAACGCATAGCTTCCGGCAGCGTCGGTGACGGAGTGGACTCCAATGCCGTTGGTGGTGGAGGTAGCGTAGACGGTGATGCCGGGAGCGGGTGTTCCGTCTGCATTGGTAAGCGTTCCGGATACGTTTCCAGTGGCCGGCAAGGTGAAGATGTACTGGGTGGTTTGCTGCGCCGGAATATTGATGTTGTTGCGGTTGTAGTTGCCGGGGAGCTGGATGACCCCGCCCTGCGCGGTGTTGACGCTGGCACTGATCTGCATGGTTCCAGCGAGCGCGGTGAGGAAGGTGAAATTGCCGTTGGGGCCGAAGGTCGCGTTGGCCGAACTACAGTAAAAGACGCCGTTGGCGCAGGGGAAATACAGGGTAGCAATGCCGCCCGGGAAGGTGGTTGCACCGGTCGTTTTGACCTGACCCTGCACGATGCCGGTGTTGGTGAAGGCGATGTCCTGAATGACGGTTGTGATGGGCGGCGGAATGGTTCCCGTGAAGGAGGTGGATGTGATGGTGGTTGCGGGATCGACAGCATTGATGATGTAGTTCGCCGATGCGATAGACGGCATGGCGTAGGCGCCAGATGTATCGGTCTGAGCGCTCGATCCGAAGCCGTAGAGGAGGTCCGTGCTCTGCAGGAAGACGAGTGCGCCGGGGATGGGAGTAGTGCCATCGCCGGCGAAGACGTGGCCGTCGATGTTGTTGGTGGGCGGCGTAGCGGGCGCGGTGAGCGTTGGCGTGGCGGGGACGACGAAGTTGACGACACTGGCGGGGTCCGACGCGGTGAGCCCGGTGAAAGCCTCGGGCGGGAGTTGGACGAGGCGCTGCGCAGCGGAGGTGGCCTGGCTTTGCGTGGCCTCCTGCGCGCTGAAGAAGAGGAAGCTGACCGTGCCGTTGGCGGGGATGGTGACTGTTTTGTAGCCGTAGTTCCAGTACTGGTAGCAATAACCTGGGTTGTATTGGAACGGGGTGCAGTAGACATTCGCAGCGACGGTTGCGAGCCCGGTCGGCGCGCCGGTATTGGTGAAGACATTGGCGACGGCTGGCTGGCTGCGCGTGAACGGTGAGGCGCCGGTGTCATCGTCGTCGACGGCCCACTGGATGGTGTTATTGACCGTCGTGTTGCCGTTCGAGGTGGTGATGGTGTAGGGGTAGTTTGTGGTGTAGCGGGTCGGTGCGCTATTGCCGATGCTGACGGTGACATTGACCGGCGAGGCGGACGGATTTTGAATGACATCCAGACGGCGTGCGAAGTAGCCAGTGCTTGGAACGTAGATTTAGCGGGTGACGTTGAGGCCGGCGACGGACGGGCTGTTGATTTCGATCTGCTGGCCGCCGAGGGACTGGATGGAGGTGGTGGGAGCGGTGCCGGATCCGCCAAAGCCGAACCCGCCGCTGCCGGCGTTGATGACCAGGGACTGCGCGGAATAGAAGGGCGAGTTGATGGCCCCGGGCTGGGATGCAAGTCCGTAGCGGCCGTCACCCTGGATCGCGTAGGCGTAGCCGTCGGCGTCGTTGAGGGTGAGGGGCAGCAAGACGGTGCTGCTGATGATGTGGATGTGGAGGACGACGGTGCTGCCGTCGGCGGCGATGGTTCCGCTGCCGAACCCAGCGAGAGTGGAGGCGAGCCCGTTGACCGTGACGGTGAATTTGCCGACGGGAATTCCACCGGCACTGTAGGAGCCGTCTCCACCGGTAGTTACAGTGCGGTTACCACCGAAGCTGGAGTTCTGGCTGGCGATGGTAAGGGGGGTATTGATTGCTCGGGAGCCGTCGGTGTTGAAGACGATGCCGGAGACGGAGCCAACGCCGACGAAGGTGAAGTTCTGGGTTACGGTCTGGCCGGCGGTCTGGAGGGGAACGCTGCTGGCGGAGGCGCGCAGTTGGCCGTTGGTATCGTAGGCCGCCATGCTGTAGTAGGAGAGGGTCAGGTTCGGGAACTGGTAGGTTCCGTTGGCGGCGGTGGTGGTGGAATTGCCGTAGGGCGGGAACAACTGCACCCTTGTCCCGGCCTGCGGGGTGACACCGTCCGGACCGTAAACGGTTCCGGAGATGTTGGCGAGCGCCTGTAGGGTGACGGTGATGTTCTGGTGCCCGTTGTAGGCGACGCTGGAGCTGCCGTAGGCGGGGTTGCGTGCGTTGACGTTGAAGAAGCCCTGGAAGACGACGGGGAACTGGGCCGTGCTGGTGGCGGTGTAGGTCTTGTTGTAGGCGTTGGTGACCAGCGAGACGGAGGCGCCGGAGATGGGATTTGCACCCGCGTCGAGCACATGGACCGTGACGCTGCCGAAGCCGGTGAGGTCGACGGTGACGTTTTGGGTGCCGGGGTTCGAGATCAGCTCGACGTAGCGGGCGAAGTAACCGTCGGATGGGACGTAGATGCGACGCGTGACGTTGAGGCCCGCGATGCCGGTCTGGGTGATGGAGAGCTGGCGGCCGCTGAGGCTGAGACTGCCGAAGGTGGAGCCGGTGAATTTGAAGGCGACACCGCCCTGGGTGAGCGTGAGAAGCGAGCCGCCTTCGTTGGAGCCGCTATCGCCTGCGAAGACCGAGTAGGAGCCGTCGAAGAGGCCGCCGTTTTCGCGGATGGGGTACTGTGCGCCGTTGGCATCGGCGAGCTGGAGGGTGGTCGGAACGAGCGAGGTGGAGAGCTGGATGTTGGTGATGGAGGTTACGCCGTCGGACGGCAGCGAACCGGAGGCCTGGCCGTAGGAGTTCGACGTCGCCGTGTGGGTTTGGGCGATGGCGTTGTACGCTCCGACCGGCACCACCGAGATCGTGTATTTGCCGTTGACGTCGGTGGCTGTGCCGTAGGGTTGCGAATCGCCGGGGGAAAGGCTTTGCACGCTGACCGGAACGCCGGGCGCGGGCGTTCCATTTGAATCCGTCACCTGACCGGTGATGGTTCCGCGGCCGATGATGACGAAGTTCGAGGTGACGACCTGGCCCTGGGTGGCGACCGTGATGGAGTTGGCGCCGCCGAGCTGGTTATTGACGGAATCGAGCACCTGCATGGCGTAGGTGCCGACGATGATATTGCTAAGCGAATAGGTTCCGTTGGCGGCGGTGGTGGTCTGGCCGACGCCGGGAATCGAGACGGTAACGCCGGCGACCGGTGTTGTTGCGTCGGGCTTGTAGACAGTTCCCTGGATGGTTCCGGCAGAAGCGAGCGTGATCGTGACGGAGGCCGTTCCGTTGGCGGCGAGCGGTACCGAGGCTCGGCCGGTCAAGCCGTTGGATGGGCTGCTGGCGCTGAGGCTGAGCTGGGCGGAAGCGAGCTCAGGAGTGAGGGTGAGCTTGCCGGCCTGGTCGGTGACCCCGCTGGTGTTGTAGCTGAAGGGGGAGCCTGAACTTACCTGGACCTGGGCGTTGGCGCTGGGGTTTCCGGCTCCGTCGACGACCGTGACATTGAGGGTGCCGATGCCGACCATGGTGATAGTGACGGGGGCGGTCTGGCCGGCGGTGGCAACGGAGACGATTTTCTGGCGCGGTCAATGGTGGCGATATCCGTGGCGTAGAGGTTGTAGGTGCCTAAGGGGAGATTGCCGACGTTGAATGTGCCGTTTGCGGTGGTGGTGGCGGTGAGGGCCGTGCCGTTGACCGCGACGGTTGCGCCTGAGACGGGGGTGGTGCCGTTCGCGCGGAAGACCGTGCCGGAGATGGAACCGGTCGCCTGGAGAGAGATGTTGGCGGTAACGGTCTGGCCGTCGGTGATGATCGAGGCGGTTGCGGTGCCGCCGGTGCTGGTGGCGGCGGACGATGCGGAGAGGTTCAGCGGTCCGACGAAGATGTTGGTGAAGGTGTACTGGCCGATGTTGTTGGTGGTGGTGGAAGGGTATTGCGAGAAGAGGCCGTTGTTGGAGAGCCGGACTACGGCTCCAGCGACCGGGGTGCCGCTGCCGTCGGAGACGACGCCTGTCACTGTGCCGCGCCCAAGGTACTGAACGTTGGCCGTGATGGTTTGCGAGGTCGCAGTGATGATGCCGCTGGCACGGCCGTGATTACCGTTGGCGTCGGTGGCGTCCATGGTGACGGCGCCAAGCGGCACGAAGGAGAAGGTGTATTGGCCGAGGGTATTGGTGGTGGTTGAGCCACCCAGCGCGCCGCTGATGTTGACGGCCACGCCCGCGCCGACGTTGGCTCCGGCAGCGTTGGTTACGGTCCCGGAGACGGCCCCGAAGGGTCCGAGGGTGACGTTCAGGGTGAGGGGCGCGGTACCGGAGAGGGTGCCGTTGGCGAAGCCACGCAGCGAGGTGGCGGGGTCCAGGGCGGCTACTGTGACTGGCCCAGCGGAGAAGCCTCCGACTGCATAGAGGCCCGATCCGTCGGTGACTGCGGTTCGGCTGTTGACGCCGTTGACGACGGTGACCTGGACGCCGGGGTCGGGCTTGCCGTCGGGGGTGAAGATGCGTCCAAAGACCTGGCCGGAGTTGGGGCCGAGCGTAATGGTGCCGACGTTGGTGGTTCCATTGCCGATGGGTACGGTGGTCTGCGACGACCCGCTGTAGACGCTGGTGCCGACGATGGCCTGGGCGGAGACGATCAGGCTGCCCAGGGTGACCGGAACATGCAGCAGGGTGAACGATCCGGTAGTGTCGGCGAGGGTGGTGAAGTAGGTGAACAGGACGACGGACGCGCCGGGATGCGGTGAGCCGAAGCCGTCGGTGACGTAGCCGGTGACGGTGGTGGTGACGTCGGCGACGAGTGGGTTGGTCCCGATCTTGAGTTCGATGCCATCGGGGATGCCGTCGCCGTCGGAGTCGGGATTCAGAGGATTGGATCCGACTGCGACTTCCTGTCCGTCGGTGAGGCCGTCGCCATCGGTGTCTGCGACGAGCGGGTTTGTGCCTAGGGCAATCTCCTGTCCGTCGCTGAGGCCATCGCCGTCGGTGTCGAAGACGTGGGGATTGGTGCCGAGCTGGTACTCCTGGAGGTTGGTGAGGCCGTCGCCGTCGGGATCGAGACCGGCGTCGGTGGGATCGTAGGGGTTCAACCCGTTGGCGATCTCCGAGGCGTCGGGCATGCCGTCGCCATCGCTATCCAGCTGGCTGAAGGAGATCAGCAGAATGGTGGAGCTGAGGCCGTCGTTGTTGGCGGTGATGGTGACTGAACCGGGGCCGGTGGCGGTGACGAGGCCGTTGGTGTCTACGGTGGCGACGGCGGGATTGCTGGTGAGATAGGTGGTGCCGTTGGCCAGCGTGGATTTGTTGTAGACGTTGCCGTCGGAGAGAACGCCCTGCGTCTCCAGATGGACCTGTGCACCCAGCGCGGTGAGCGAGCCGCCAATAGAATGCAGGACGAGCGTCTGCAATTCCGGTCCGGGAGGGCCTAGCTGGAACTGCGGGAAGATGAGCGTGGTGAGGCCCTGCAGGTTGTAATAGGGCGAAGTGGCCGTCAACAGGGTACCGTCGGCCTGTGGGCAGACGACGTGCACCGGATATTGTCCCAGGACCGCTGGAATGTTGGAAATGGTGTAGATGCCGTCGGCATCGACGAAGGCCGAACGGTTCTCCATGGTGGCGATGCAGCCCTGGCCGGCATATTGCTGGGCTGCGGCGAAGGGTGCGCCGGCGACGAGACCGAGCATCGCAAGCAGCAGCATGAGCCGAGACGCAAGACCGCGCCGGACTGCATGGAGCGGTGCCGGCGTCGGGTTGTGCTGCGAATTGCTCATCTGGATTTCACCTGCGGCTACTGTTAGCGGACGGTTTCGACCATCGAGTTGCGAAGGTCGTGGTTCTTGGGGAATTTATCCTGGGCTTCGATCTGTTGCCTTCCGGCTCCGGCCAGCTTTGCCACTGGAACCGGCTGGACACGGATGGTTTCGCCGGCGAGCGATGGCCTGAAGGTCATGAGCATCTGGTCGGCGCGCTGGCCGAGTTCGTCGGTTGCCAGCCATTTGCCGGAGACGTACTTGAAGATGTTGGGGAAGGGCGCGTTGGCGGTGGGGGTGTTGAAGCGGGTGTCGAGGATGACGTAACCGGCGGTTTCGACGCGATCGAGCAGCTGAACGGGCTTGTTGGCGTAGAACTGCTTGACGCCCTGCCAGAGGGGGTTGGCTTGCTTGGGGTCTTTGCTGAGGGCCTGCATCCTGGCCTTGCCGGCGTCGTCGAGGCACTCGATAAATGCGTCGTAGTTGCCGGTGCGGGCGGCGGAGACGAAGGCAATGAGCGCGTCTTCGGGTGTGTCGCGCTTGGCCTGGAGGGCGGAGATGGTGGGCAGGTCGACTGCGGGCTGGTAGGTGGAGATGGCGTAGTCGTAGACGTACTCGACAGTGAAAGTCCGCTGCACGCGCTGGGTGCTGGAAAGGCAGGTGCGGGCAGGGTGCCGGTGTAGGGGACGTCCTTGAGGTGTTGGGCGTCGAAGGTGCGGTAGGCGGGGTCGGGGTTCTGTTGCGGGGCCGGTTCGCGGGGCACGGGGATCTGTTGTGCGATGGCGGGCACGACGGCGAGCGCGGCGCAGGCCAGCGCCAGCAGGCGAATGCTCGGCTTGCGGGAGGTCGAGATTGGGAGGGCTTTCATATTAGTAGGGGATACTGGTTTCGACGAGGGTGATGGGGTTCACTGACTGGTAATTGACGGGGATAGTGAAGTACCCAAAGATGATGGAGCCGGTGAGCTTGATGCCGCTCCAGACGATATTGCTGGTGAGTGCGTCGCAGCCGACGGTGATTCCGCCGGAGAAGCCGGTGGATACGGTGCCCTGGAACGATGCCGCCGCGGCCGCGCCGAAGGTGATGCTGCCCGAGCCGCCGATGCTGAGCGTGGGACCGCCATTGGCGCACTTTTTCTTGAGGCATTGGTCGTCGGTGTAGGTGATCTGGCCGCCGATGTTGCCGCCGAACTGCACCGAGATGCCCTGCAGCTCGAGGACGGGGAGATCGATGCCCAGCGGGACGCCGCCGATGATGGGGATGTTCTGCCCGCTGGTGATATCGATGCCGCCGGTCATCTGGTCGGTTTCGACGGGCACATTTTTGGTCTTCTGGACTTCGCAGCAGATCAGCTTCCCGGAGGTGCTTGAGCTCCAGGTGGGGATGATCATCAGCGGGATGTGGATGGCGCTGGTGAAGCTGTTAAGGCTGGCGCCTACCTGGGCGGAGGACCCCTGGATGGCGAGGGCGGAGGTGGTGCCGCCGGGGACGGTGGGATCGGGCGCATCGGGAACCGCCTTGCTCTCGCAGACGCCGCTGATGCACTGGTCATCGGTACAGAATAAATTGTCGGTACATGGACTGCCGTCGGCCAGCATGGTGCTGTTGCACTAGCCGCCGTAGCAGAATCCTGACTGCTGGCACTGCTGGACTGCGGGTGTATTGCCCTTGCACTTGGCGCCGTCGTTGCGCAGCTTGAGGCACACGCCGCTGCGGATGACGGGCTTGATGCAGATGTTGTTGCTGGAGCAACTGATGCCCTGGCCGTGGGTGACCTGCGGGGTGCAGCAGCGGCTCCAGCCGGCCTTCGTGATGCCGAAGCCGGGGTCGCTGTTGATGACCGAACCATCCGCGCTGACGTGGGCGGTACCGACGGACACGAACTGCTCAAGATCGTGCTCGTACTGGAAGATTTCGGTGACCGTCCCGGGTGCCATGCCCTGCGTGTTGGGGACCGTCACTTTGACGGGCACGCAGAATTTGGTTCCCGCTGGCTGAAGCGTCCACACCACGTTGGGGTGGGTGCCGTTGCTGGGCTCCATGGGAACGAGGTCGGACTTGACCTGGGAGAGGGAGAGCTTGCCGACGGTCGAGCCATCGGGGAAGGTGACCGAGTTGCGCGCGACGGTGAAGGCGAGTCCGGGAACACCGGCCAGGGTTAGGGTAACGGGGTCCGAAGCGCCGACCGTCTGGGCGCCGTTGACGTCGATTGCGGGCAGGTAGATCGGCTTGCCAAGTGAGTTATCGATACCGGGCAAATCCTGCATGACGAAGGAAAGGAACGGAAGTGTCTGGGTGGTGGTGGCAGTGGAGCCATCGACGGTCAGGGTGACTGTGGCGACGGGAGCGCCGCCGATGCGGAAGTTGCCGCTGGCGTTGGTGACGGTGGAAAGCCCGGTACCGTGGATGGTGACGGTGGCATTGGGCACGGGCATCTGGGAGTTGTCGAGCACGGTGCCGCTGACGCGGGTGTTCGAGACCGGCCCGGGAGCGTATGCCGACGCGATAAACGTGGCTGGATTCCCGGTGTCGCCAGTGAAGTCTGCCGCGACGGCATAGTTGCCCATGCCCTCCTGCTGGCCGATGGTCAGGTTGGCGATGGCCTTACCGTTGACGTCGGTGTCGGGGGCAGGGTTGTCGAGGATGCCGTCGGTGGCTCCGACCGAGTTGTAGTTGACCGTGACGCCCGGAGAAGGATTGCCGTAGGCATCTTCGACGATGACCTGGAAGGCCTGGGCGAGGGGTTCGCCGAAAAGGCTGCGCTGGTTTTCACCGGTGACAGCGAGGATTTGGGTCGCGGGACCAGCTGTCGAGGTCTCGGTGAACAACGCCGCGCCGCCTGCGCCGGGGGTGGTTGCGGAAACCTGATTAATGCCGAGGCCGCTGCGCGAGCCGAGCTGGAAGAGCACACTGGCGCGGCCGTGGGCGTCGGTGGTGATGGCGATGGCCTGCGATATGGTGGGTAGCATCTCCACCATGCCGTCGCTGCGGGTGACGGTGAAGGTGACGGGACGACCGGCGACTGCCGATCCGCTGGCCGAGACCAACTGTACGACGAGGGGTTGCGGCAGAACGGACATGACGCCGCCGGTCTGGCTATCGCCGCTGAGTTTGACGAGCGAAAGCTGGCTGGTGGCGGGGAGCAGGTTGACGGTCTGGGTGGTCTGGCCGACGTTGCCGACGTTGTCGGTGGCAACCACCTTGATGGTGTCGATGCCGGGGACAAGCTGCAGGGCGGGCAGGAGGTAGCTGCGAGTGGCGACCTGCGCGGGCAGGCCGTTGACGGTGACCGTCATGTTGTTGCTGCCGATGGTGCCGGTGACGCTGTCGTTGACGAGGCCGGCGACCGAGATGGCGGAGGATGTGACGGTGGAGCCGGCGGCTGGGGAGGTGATGGACACCAGCGGCGCTGTGACGTCGAGGATGACGGAGACCACGCCGGAGCCGATGCCGCCGTGACCGTCTGCGGCGGTGGCGGTGATGAGGTTGACGCCCTCGCGCAGGGAGACTCCGGTGGCGGTGAAGGTATTGCCCGAAACTGAGGCCGGCGTTCCGTTCACCATGACGGCTAGGTGCGGCGCGTTGGCGGTGCCGGTGACATTGACGGTATTGGTGCCGAAGAGCGTATTGGCGGTGGGCGAAGTGATGGTGACGGCGATGGCGGCGGAGACCGGAATAACGGTGGTGGCCGTTGCCGATGCCGTGGCGCTGCTGACCGTCAGGGTCGGGTTATAGTTGCCGACGGTGGTGTAGACGTGGGTGGGAGTGACGCCGATTCCGTCGGTTCCGTCGCCGAAGTCCCAGGCGAAGGTGAGCGGCTTGTTGATGCTGTCGACGCTCTTGCTGGCGTAGAAGGTGATGGTCTGGCCGGTGACGTCCTGGTATGGTCCGCCGATGGAGACGGTGATGGCTTCGGTAGCCGGGCCGGTGACGGTCGCCTTGGCGTTGGCGCTTGCGCTTGAGGTTGCGCCGTCATTGACGCTGACGTTGACGGTGTAGGTGCCGGATTTTGTGTAGAAGTGGATGGGCTTGACGCCTGAAGCGCTGGTTCCGTCGCCGAAGTCCCAGGTGTAGAGGAGCTGGCGGCCGCTGGGTGCCGGAGCCGTCCAGCGTTACGGGTTGATTGACTGCGACGGTATATGGGCCGCCTGCGCTCGCGACCATTGCGGCGAGCGGGGTTCCGGTGACGCTGACGACGGTGCTTGCCGATCCCTGCGATGCGCCGTTCGAAACTGTGAGGACGGGCGAGTAGGAGCCTGCCGTCTTGTAGGTGTGGGTAGGGTTCAGGAGGGTGGAGCTGTTGCCGTCGCCGAAGCCCCAGACGTAGGTGAGGGGCAGGTTGTTAGGGTCGGACGATCCAACGCTGGTGAGGGCTATGGGGGAA
>JANXWZ010000197.1 GCA_025350865.1 Rhodanobacteraceae bacterium | reverse complement strand
CGACGCAAGGGTCTCACAAATCCATCCAGCGCGGCGTCCCCGCCCTGGAACTTGTTCGTGTTCAACACGAACGCGCAATCCACGCCATTTGGCCGCGAGAACGTGTCGCTCGAAGTGCCGGCCATGCTGCCGTTGCGCTCGAACCCCGCCGCCCGTCCACCCAGCCCCCACACCGCATGGCGCGAGCTGAACTTTGCCAGCGTCTCCGCGTTCGTCATGATGCCGCCTCCGCTGTCCATCAACTCTGTCAGGAAGCCGCCGCCGCCATAGGCATAAGGCAGCAGCGTAGATTTGCGCGGCTCGAAGACAGTCGGGCCGGCCCCGGGATCAACGTACCAAACCTCCTGCGGGTTGCGTTGCCGATTCAACATGGGCGAGAGATGGACGTCGGGCCACGCGCCCTTGCCGTCGAGCGAATCACGCACGAAGTCGATGTAAGGCTGTCCGCTGACTTTCTCGACGACGAGGCCGAGCAGCAGGTAGCCGAAGTTCGAGTAGGACGCGCTGGAGGTGGACTTGAAATCCTGTGTGCCCGGGCGGAACTGCAACGGCTTGCCATACATATAGCGCGCGATCTGCAGCTTGGTCGGCGGCGCGGAAAGGCCGAGATCGAGCGCAATCTCACGCAGCTTGAACACCGGGTCCCAGTGGGTGGACGGGATCAGCGGGCCGCCGGGAATCTGGACCGGCTTGTGAATGTTCCAGCCCCCGGCATGGTCGACGAGATGCTGCACGGTAATGTCGTCGATATGCGGGTCGGGACGGTCAGTCGCGATGGCTGGCTTCCGGATGCCGAGCAGCGGGAAGACCTTTTGGCTTAGGTCCAGCTTGCCGCTCTTGCTCAGCGCAGTGACGGCCGCGCACGTAAACATCTTGCTACAGCTTGCGATGCGGAAGAGAGTCTGCGCAGTAACAGCTGAGAAGCCCGCAGGCGGAGCTTCCGCGTAGACCTTGCTGAAGATCGACGCGTTATTGCGGGCGATCCCGAGTTGGGCGGCGGAAACTCCGGCTCGGCTGACGAAGCGTCGGGTCAGCGCGTCGATGGCTGCGAGGACCGCGGAGGTGGAGAGGTCGCCGAGCTTTGGCAGCGACGCCGAGGCGTGGGCAGCCAGGGAAGCCGCTGCGAGGGAGCATAGGAATTTACGCCTTGTCTGCGCCATTGTCCTACTCCGTCAATTCCTTGTCAGTGAACCGTGGGGCCATCTTCGAGCCGCGGCACAATCGTGGTGGCCAACACGTCGAGGCGCGCCTGGAGCAGTCTTGCATTCTCAGGAATCGGCTCCATATTCACCGGGATGACGCTTTCTGAGCTGAAACCGTCCACAGCGAGATCGACCCACTCCTGCATCATAGCGATGTAACACTTGAGGGCTTCCGCCGGAGTGGGGCACTGATGAAGCATCAGGTAGGCGGGAGGAACGTCGCCAACGATCACCCAGACCCATTCGTCCGCGCCCGTTGGAATTGGGTAAATAGACATCAGGAAGATGGCCACGATGCCGCCAACACCGCCACCAAAGTAGACCTCACCGAATCCATGACACCACGGGTAGGTCAGGAGGAATTCCTGGGCATCGGTGCAGGCGGCCTCCAGCATGGCGTTCTCTGCGGAGTTGTCGTGCACCATCTCAGTCATTTCGATAACACCCGAAATGTAAGCAGGAGTCATGAGTTGTAAATCACTTTCCGGCTGCCGCGACTGACGATGCGGCCAATAATGCAGTGGCGTTCGTTGGCGCGGTTGAGAATGGCTTTGGCTTTCTTGACCTGCTCAGCGGGGATGACCGCGATCATACCAATACCCATATTGAACGTGCGGAACATCTCGTCCGGCGTGACGTTGCCCAACTCCTGCAGGTGCGTGAAGAGCGGAGGGACCTGCCAGCCGGCGAGGTCAACCACCGCATCCAGCCCGCGCGGCAGAATGCGTGGGAGGTTCTCGGTGATGCCGCCCCCGGTGATGTGCGCAAGGCCCGAGACGATGCCGCCGCTGGTCAGCTTCTTCACGACCGAGAGGTAGCTGCGGTGGGTCCGCATCAGCGCACCGCCAGTCTTGTCTTTCAGCTCGTTGATGTACTGATCCGGGCCGTACTTGGCGACCTCGAAGAACAGCTTGCGGGCCAGCGAGTAGCCGTTGGTGTGCAGCCCGTTCGAGGGCAGGCCGAGCAGGATGTCGCCGGGTTCGATCTTCTCTCCCGTGATGATGTTGGGCCGGTTGACGCAGCCGACAATCGTGCCCGCGAGGTCGTACTCTCCGTCGGCGTAGAAGCCAGGCATCTGGGCGGTTTCGCCGCCGATCAACGCGCAGCCGTTGGCCTTGCAGGCTTCGGAGATGCCGCGAACGACCGTCTCCACCACGTCATTCGCCAGCCGGCCAGTGGCCAGGTAATCGAGGAAAAACAGCGGCGTCGCACCCTGCACCGCGATGTCGTTGACGCAGTGGTTGACCAGGTCCGCGCCGACGGTGTGGTGTATGCCTAGCTCGAAGGCGACCTTGAGCTTGGTGCCCACGCCGTCCGCCGACGAGACCAGCACCGGATCAGGATACTTGGCAAGATCAAGAGCAAATAGCCCGCCGAAGCCGCCGATCTCGGAGAGAACCTGCTTGTTGAAGGTCTTGCGGGCGAGCATCTTGATGCGCTGCTTGGCGCGGTCGCCCGAGCTGATGTCAACCCCGGCGTCTGCATAGGAGACGGACGGCTTGGCGGGTGTGTGGGCGGCGGCGGAAGGCGTCGAATCGGACGGTTCGGGCAAGGGGAAAGCTCCTGTTGGGGCGCGATCTAAGGTCGCTGGATGCAAGTCGGGCAGGGAACTTCAGTCTAGCAGGGGTGATTTCCACGCGGTGTGAAAAGCGCCAAAGGTGGCTGAAGGTTTTCAGTAGACTGGAGAGATGCGGACGATGACGAAGTCGAGGGAGTTGCAGGTACGGGCAGCGGGTTTGCTGCCCGGTGGGGTGGATTCGCCAGTGCGGGCGTTTCGCGCGGTCGGGGGCGATCCGCCGTTTGTCGAGCGGGCCCACGGCGCGTACCTATGGGACGCGGACGGCAATAAGTATCTGGACTGCTTCGGCTCCTGGGGACCGATGATCCTCGGCCACGCCTTCCCGCCGGTTGTCGAGGCGATTCAGGCCGCGGCCGCGCGCGGGGCGAGCTTTGGGGCTTCGCACAGGTACGAGGCCGACCTCGCAGAGCTGGTCACGAAGTGTTTCCCAAGCGTGGAGCGCCTGCGCTTCGTCAGCTCCGGCACTGAGGCCTGCATGTCGGCGATACGGCTGGCGCGCGGATTCACGGGCCGTAAGTTCGTCATTAAATTCGAGGGCTGCTACCACGGCCACGCCGATTCGCTGCTGGTAAAGGCCGGGTCGGGGATTGCAACGCTCGGCATTCCGGGGTCGGCGGGCGTGCCGGAAGAGACGGCAATGCACACGCTGGCGTTGCCGTATAACGACTTAGCCGCCGTGGAGACCGCTTTCGACGCGCATCCGGGACAGATTGCCTGCATCATCGTCGAACCGGTAGTCGGGAACGCCGGGACGATCATCCCGGAGCCCGGCTATCTTGCCGGACTGCGCAAGATCACTCTCGCCCACGGTTCGCTGCTCATCCTCGACGAGGTGATGACCGGCTTCCGGCTCTCGCTCGGCGGCGCGCAGCAGATCTATGGAATTACGCCGGACCTCACCACGCTGGGCAAGATTATCGGCGGCGGCCTGCCTTGCGGCGCATTCGGCGGACGGGCCGATGTAATGGAGTTCCTCGCGCCGCTGGGACCGGTGTATCAGGCCGGCACGCTCAGCGGGAATCCGCTCGCGATGTGCGCGGGGATCGCCACGCTGAGCCACCTGATCGAGCATCAGGGCGCCGTCTACACGGGCCTCGAAAACACGACGCGGGCGATTGCGGAGGGTGTCGCCGGGATCGCTCGCGAGGCCGGGATCGCTATGACCACCAACCGCATCGGGTCGATGTGGACCTGGTTCTTTACTGGCGTGCACGTGACGGATTTTGGGTCGGCGTCGACATCGGACACCGCAGCGTTTGGGCGTTTCCACCACGCCATGATGGAGGCCGGGGTATGGCTTCCGCCCAGCCAGTTTGAGGCGGCGTTTCTGTCCACTGCGCATGGAGAGCGCGAGGTGGAATATCTGCTGGAGGCGGCGAAAAGTGCCTTCGCCCAGGGCTAGTACGCAATCAGTTTGACCTTGACCCACTTGCCGGCCGCAGGCAATGCGATGCCGAAGAAAACCTCATCACCGTTGAGCAGCCGGGTCCGCTTCCAGACGCCATTTTCAAAATCTCCTTCTTCGGCCCACGCAAACTGCGCCCGGCGCAACTCCGAACTGCGCCGCGGCAGGAATTTCACCAGCGCATCGAATCCGCCAATCAGGAACTCATCGGGGGCGACTTCGGCAACCAGGGCCCGCCCTGTCTTGTCCTTCGTTCCCGTGCCAAATAGTCCGCCATAGCTGGGTTTCGGCGTGCCGAATGTGACGACCGATTCATATTGTGTGTACGTCAGCCGCAGATCCGTCAAACGGTCTTCTTCCACCGCGACCTGGATGGCATTTGCCTTTTGCAAGCGTGCGATTTCAGGGATGGCCGGTCCGAGCAGCCGGTAGTTTGCGGAAAGTCCGTCGAACAAGCCCATGCTGGCGTATTGCGGGTCCAGCGAAGCGTCCAGACCAAACGGAGCGAAAGACAACGCGTGGAACTCTCCAAGCGCATAAAACATATACCGTGCCGCCAGCGGCCCCGGCATCGTCTCGGGAACGAAGAGAGGATTGTCGGGCCGGGCGTAGGTGCGCAACACGGAGCGGTAGCCTATGTAGTCCAGCACATAGTTATCAGGACCGATGGCATCCAGCGCGGGCGTGACAGCCTTCCACAAGTCGAGCATGTTGGAGGTAGCGCCACCGCTTGGGTAGGCGTCGCCCGGCCTCTCGAAGTTCTTCCGTTCGCGGAGCCAGACGTTGGCATACATGGGCAGGTCGTACTCTTTCTTGCCCGCCGCAGCGACGGCGTTGACATACGTGGCCACGGAATACGCGGCGAAGGCCTCATCGGCCTCTTCCGGCCCAAAGACCTGGCGCCAGTTTGCCGCAGCTTTGCCGGGCGACTTGCCGAGCGCACGAAGAAGTTCCGGGGCCACAGGGCCGTTGAACTGCTTGTTCGCCTCCGCGGAATAGTCACGATCCGTCTCGAGGGAGCCGGACTCGTTTTCAACCTGCACCATGATCACAGTATGCCGGTCGCCGTCGACCTCCTTGACGTGGCGCATCAGTGCCGCAAAGGCGCGCTTATCAGCATCGCGCGACTCCGTCGAGAGCGGCGTCAGGACTCGTACTTGTTCGCCGGCCCGATTGCGCATGCGAGGAAAGCGGCCCGGATTCTCCTTGACCCACGTGGGGACGTAATCCATCTCTCCGTTTTTCCAGGTGGCGAACCAGAGCAGCACCAGATGAAGGTGATGGGCGCGTGCTCCCTCAATCACCATGTCGACGGAGCTGAAGTCGAAGCGTCCCTCCTGCGGCTCGACCACTTCCCAGTAAACGGGGATCTCAGCGGTGTTCGCGTGCAGTTGCTGATACAGCGGCCAGGACCGCTCGAGTTGGTCTTTCCATCCTGACGAGTTTGCCACCTGCGCGCTGAGGATCAGAAAGGGCTGACCGTCCACATTCAGCTGAAACGAGCCATAGGCGCTTTTTTCGACTCGCGGGGCTGGTGTTTGCCCCGCGAGCAGGCCGGTAAAGACCGCAAATGCCAGGACGAGCGTAGGTGCTCTCATTGCGTGGCCGCCACACAGTTCATGCTGGCGCCGAGCGCCCAGCGGCGTTGGAAGCCCTTCCAGTAATCCGTGCCGTCGCTAACCTTGTCTCCGACCGATTGTCCCTGTGGCAGAGGCCACTTGCCGTCGTTCGATCGTTCTGGCGCGACGTGAAGGTAGCTGCGCCTGGTTTCATCGCCCTTGAGATTGAGATCGAGAAACGCCGTGATGAAATGTTCGTTGATTGCCATCAATCGATCCTTCCGCCACACAGGCTCCTCAAAGAACTCGCGGTTACGGAATGAGGCTGTTAAATCGGGCGATAGCGGATTACCGCCAATGTTGTGACGGGCGTTCTGATAGACCAGGAGACATCGATCCGAATGGATCGCCTTCTCAAAGGCGGGCTTGATTCCAACCTGAAAATCGGAGACATCGTCCTGATCCCCGGCGATGACCAGCAGCGGAATCCGGATGCCGGCTAAACCATCGGCATCCCACGCGGAATAGGGTGGTTGAGCGCCCCAGGGCGAGATAGCCACGACGGCTTTCACCTCCTTGCGCAAATGTGCCTGATACTCCGGGCTTCCGGCTTCCCAGGCCTTGAAGTACCCGCCGGGTACGGAGACGTTGCCGAGGGATTTGGCGCTGTAGCCAGCCCCGGCCGAGGCCAGTGCGCCATAGCCGCCCATGGAGTAGCCAATGATCCCGACGCGCGCAGGATCTACGAGTCCCTTGAGGAAATGACCGGGGCTCGCCGCCAGATCGAGGATCGCGCCAACGGTAAAGAGCTGGTCGTTGGAGCGGTTGAGCAATGTACTGGGGAATGCCTTCTCGTCGCCAAATACGGAGTCTGTGTGGTCGATCGCGGCCACCACATAGCCTTTCGAGGCGAGGTTCTCGGATAGATAGCTTAGAAAATAACGCGAGCCCGGATACCCGTGCGAGACGACGACCAGAGGATAGGATTGCCCTGTGGCAGGCGGTGCATCGCGGAGGGCTTTGCCAGGAATAGAAAGTGTCTGAGGCTTGCCGGAAGCGTCTTTGTCGGCGGCCGCCGTTGGCACCTTCATCTCATAGGTAGTCTGTTCGATGACGCCGCTGGGGAGCAGTGCGGGGTACCAGATTTCAACCTTCAGTGGCCGATCGTACAGTGGTGCTTTTCCTGTGGCCTTGTCGAAGTTGAGAATGTCGGGCTGACCAGGATTGCGAAGCTCGATGGTGCGGACACCGACCGAGTGTGCGCCGCGGTGCGCGAGTTCTGGGGCATCCGCTGGCGGCACGCTGAAGAACGCGGGAGCTTGTTGAGAAAGGAGCGGGAGTGCGATCCCAAGCAGTATAAGCACCGTTAAAACACGCGGAAGTTTCATCAGCGATAGTCTCCTCTTATCGGTCCTGATCCCGTCGAATTATACAGATCACGCCTCATGCAAATACGCATTGCCTATGTGGTGGTGGGGATTTAAAAATTGGTTGGTGTTTTCTGGTCGCTGACCCCTCACCTGCCCGGTCAAGCTGGCGTCGGGTGCGTCTGAGGTTCCATAAAGAGCTTGCCGACGACTACAAGAACCACCAGCATCACCGCGCAGATTTGGAAGACGTGCACCACGCCGATGCGATTTGCCAGCAGGCCGGAGAGCAGCAGCCCGAGGATCTGCGCCGCGAAGATCAAACTCATGTTGGTGGAGCCGACGCGGCCCATCAGGGCGGGTGGCGTCTCCTGCTGGATCATCGTGGTGGCGGGGACGATGATGCCCGCCACGGCGAGACCGATGATCAGATTGGCGAGGATCGCCGCCCAGACGTAAGGAAGTTCTGCGAGCAAAAACACGCCCAGCGCGATGCCGCCCAGGCCGAAGTAGACCAGCGTCGTATTCTTGACGTTCTTCGCCAGCGTGCCGAGGCTACTGATTCCCGCGAACATGCCGACGCCGATCATGGCCGAGACCACGCTGTAGATTTTCGTCGAGGTGTGCAGCGTGTCGCGCACGTAGATGGCGATGAGCGGGCCGAAGCAGCCGAGGACGAACATTCCCGCGGCCAGCGCGAGGATGACAAAGAACACCCCGGCGTGACGCACGATGAAGGAAATGCCGACCTTCATGTCGGCGAGGATGGAGGCGATTCCCTGCTTGGGCTTGGCGTCCTCGTTCTCGTCGAGCTTCTTTTCCATCGTGGCAAGCGCCGGGCGGGTGATGGCGAGCGACGCGATCAGGAGGCCGGAGCAGACGAAGGTGATGGAGTCGCCGATATAGCAGTAGCGTGCGCCAAATTGGACGTACATGGCACCGGCCAGCGGCGGGCCGATGATCCGCATGCCGAACATGACCTGCTGCATCAGCGAGTTGGCCGAACGCAGCCCGTGCAGCGGGACCGCCGACCGGATCGCCACGCCCTGCGCGGGCCCGAAGAAGCTGGAGACCACGCTGATCGCGGCCATGACGAGGTAGAACTGGAGCGTAGAGTGCGCGAAGAGCAGCAGCAAACAAAGTCCGGCGCGGGCGAGATCAGAGGCCACAAGCGTCGGCTTCAGAGGCCATCGGTCGACAAAGACTCCGGCCAGCACGCCAAGGACGGCGATGGGGAGCAGGTACGCAATCTGCAGGCCGGTGACGTCGCGTGGCGTCGCGTTGAGATGGAAGGTAAGGAAGTTGATGACGGCGAAGAGCGCGAGAAAATCGCCGAACGTCGAGACCAGCTGCGCATACCACAGCCGCCGCATCACCGGGACGCGGAGGACCTCGGCCATGGTGAGGGGCGTGGGGACACCGGCAGCGGGAATGGTGGCGTTCGTGCTCATGTTCGGATGAAGATCATGGTAACCGAGGTCTGCGCGAATGCAACTGCAAACCCGCGATCGGCAACCTGCGCATACGGATGGTCTTCGTTTTTACAGTGGCGAGGCAGCCCGACAAAAGATCTGCCTCGTGAGCCAAGCACACCCGATGTGCGAGTTCGCTTGCAAACTCGGGAGTGGGAGCATTGACTCTCAACAGAATTACCGATGGGCCGGTTCGGGATTTGGTGGCGAGAATCTCATGGAAGTCGAAGTCGAGCGTCACGATGATTCGTCGGTGCTTCACTGCGAAGTCAATGATGTCGATGTCTTCATGCTCTTCGTAACCAATCTCGAGAGCACTCACAGCGTCATGGCCATAATGTCGGAGTAAGTCGGCGGTAGTTTGAGGAAGGTTCTGATCTATCAGCAACCGCATCAGGCTACTTGACGTGGTGCCTTGAAACGGTCGAGTCGGTCCGCAGTGAACAATAACGCCTGTCGAATGTCTTCTTCTTCAAGAAACGGGAAGTTTTCGAATAGGTCTTGCCGATTTGGGTAGGTCGCCAGGTAGCCGAGAAGATTTTGAACGGTGAACCTAAAGCCGCGAATACAGGGCTTGCCGCCCATTTTTCCAGGTTCCACGGTGATACGGTCGAAAGTCATCGCACTGCCTCCGCTTCAGTCTACGACGAGCCGCTTCCGCCCTGCCACATCAGGTAGCATTTCAACAATGGCTCTTCACCCCTGGATGTCTGTTGCAGTTGGAATTCTTGGCTTTTTCGCCGTACTTGCGTGGCGTATCCGCGAGGGACGCACCGCCGTAACCAAACGCAAGATCATCATTCCGCCGCTGGGAATGTCCACGGGATTCTGCATGTTTCTGGCACCGATGTTCCGGGTGCCATGGGCGTACGCCGGGGTGGCCTTCGCACTGGGTGCACTGGTGATGGCGTGGCCGCTGGTCAAGACGTCGCGGCTGGCGTGGCAGGGCGACCAAGTGATGATGCACCGGTCGGCGAGCTTTTTTTTGGTGATGGTGGTGCTGGCGATTATTCGGATCGTCGCCCACAGCTACCTCGACGCAATTATGTCGATCCAGCAGACTGCCGGGCTGTTCTTCATCCTGGCGTTTGGGATGATCCTGCGCTGGCGCGTGAGTATGTTGCTGGAATATCGGCGGCTTACGTCCGGGTAGGCGCAAACCGCCGATACAGGTAGTCCGATTACTTGCCGACCGTAATGATCATGAAGCTGTCCGGAATCATTACCGGGCGGCCAGGGCGACCGTTGGCGTCGGGTGGGCCCGCCGGTCCGTACTCGGCGGTGATCAGGAACAGCTTGCCAGTCTTCGAATCCAGCGCAATGGTCTTGGCGCGCACCGGCGTCTTGACGGTCTGCTCGACGACAAAGCTGGTAGGCGAGTTTTCCTTCACGATCGTCAACGTGCCGTCTCCCTGCGAGCTGAAGACCTCCATTGTTTTCGGGTTGAAGACTGCACCGTCGGAGCCCGCGCCCGTGGGCAGGTCGGCGAGAATGGTGCCGTCCTTGGCCGACAAGATGATCATGTTCTTCTTGTCCCTGCAGGTGGCGAAAAGGATGTCGTTCTTGACGTCCAGTGCGAGCCCGGCGCATCCGCCGCCCTTGCTCTTCACGTCGTATTTGCCGGTCATCTTCATCGTCTTGGTGTCGACGACAGCGATGGCGTCCTTGTCTTCAAGGTCGATATAAAGGTGGCCCTTGCCATCGGACGCGGCCTGCTCAGGAGCGCCGCCGAGGTCGATGGTGCCGAGGATCGTGCCGTCCTTGGCGTCGATTACCGATACATTCGGCGCGGCGTGCGACAGGATGTACATGTGGTCGTCGGAGGGGTCGGTGAGGTAGCCATCCGGATTGCCCTGCACGTCGAGCGTCTGGATCGGCGCGAGCGTCTTCGAATCGAAGAAGACGACTGGCTTTGACGCGGCGAGGCCGTGGCCATATTTGGTGTCGATGGTCGCACCGTGCGCGCTGACCTTCGGAATGTCGCCGACCTGCTTCAGCGTGTCGAGGTCGAAGACGCCGATGTGGCCTTCGGGGCCGGAACGCGCGACGTACAGTCTGCGGGCTTCGGAATCTGCGAAGACGTAATCCATGCCGCCGGGGCCACCGACCTTGGTGGTAGCGAGAACCTTATACTGTCCGTCCTGGGCGATGGCGTTTTGCGCGAGAAGTGCCGCGGAGGCAAGAGTTGCGGAGGCGAACACTGTGGCGAGGCGGTTCATGAAGGGCTCCTGAACTTGATCTGCAATTTATTTAAAGAACAAACACCCCAAGTGTGGCACCGATTTCTTAAGGTTGTGTGAGTAATGGACGAAGATTTCCGTTACACCAGCGAACTGGCGGGTGGCAAGGCAGGGTCAGCACCACGGTCCGCTAACCCCACAAAGCGGTTCCGCCGGTAGGGGTTACAAAGGCGGTATCCGGCGGCAGGCGATCCAGCAGCAGATGTACTGCCTCAACCGTCTTGAGCCGCGGCTGCCCCAGCCCGGCCTGGCCGCCATCATGGAGAACTACGTTCGTCCCACGCCGCCGCAAATGATTCCGCACAATCCCGTTTTCGAGTCTGGACAGGATGGTGTCCACCGAGGCATCTTTCCAATCGCCAACGATGAGGTTCCACTGAACAACCTGAAGGTTGAGCGAGCGCGCTGCGCGAAAGACCGCCGGGCTGCGTCCCCCGTGGGGCGGTCGGAAGAGGGTTATGGGCGTGCCGAGCGTATCTTCCAGCACAGCGTTAGCGTCGGCAATCTCGCTCAAAATGCGGGCCGCGGAGTGCTTCGGCAGGAACGGATGCGACATCGTGTGGTTGCCAATGGCATGTCCAGCGGCAGCGATCTCACGAGTCAGAGCCGGTTCGAGCCGCACGAAATTGCCGATCAGGAAGAAGGTCGCGCGGACCTTGCGGCGGGCAAGGACTTCGAGCAGCCGTGGTGTGGCGGCGGGGTTCGGCCCGTCGTCGAAGGTGAGCGCAAGCTGATTGGGCAGGGGAGGTGCGACAAGGGACGAGCCGAAGAGCTGGGACTCGGGGTACATCACGCCGTAAGCCGTGGTCGCAGCACCGACGGCGGCAAGTGCGAGGAGAGACGCGGTCGTCGTGAGTGGGTGCGACAGTGACATGACACACGTAGTGTAAGTGGTCTGCCCCTACTTTGCTTTTTTCACAAACGCCAGCACTTCCTCCGCATGCCCTTCCGGCTTCACCTTCGGCCAGACGTGCACCAGTTTCTGCTTGCCTTCCCCATCCGCAGGCGCAATCAGGAAAGTCGTCCGCTCGACACCCTTCACCAGCTTGCCGTACATATTCTTCGGCTTGATCAGGTCGAAGTAGTTGCAGATCGTCTCGTCCTTGTCCGCTAGCAGCGGG
>JANXWZ010000096.1 GCA_025350865.1 Rhodanobacteraceae bacterium | reverse complement strand
GTTTGCGTTACTCGTTCACGGCGCGGATCGTCCAGAAGTCGGTCGCGAGCTGCGTGTTGGTCAGGTATTCGTAGGGCATGGTGCAATAGCCCTTCATCCCCCAGGTGGTATTCCACGAGTTGCGCTCGATGAAGACGCGTTTCTTGTTGTCGTATCCCACGATGAGCATGCAGTGTCCGCCAAGGACGGATTCGCCCGCGGGGTCCGGCATGGGAACGATGCCGGTCTTGGCGACGGTCGGTGACTCGAACGAGGTGTAGACGGTGAAACCGAAGACGATGGGGAAGCCTTCTGCCAGGCAGCCCTGCAGCTGCATCAGCGTCTGCGGGACCTTGGCGTAGGTGGAGACGAGGTCAAGCTTGGCATCGGAGTAGGCGGTGGCCGGAGGCTGGACGGCGAATTGAGTGATGACGTAGGGCCAGTCAGTCTCAGGCGGTGCACCGATCGTGGCAACAGCCTTGATGCCATCGCGGACCTGGGCTCCGGAGTCGGATGACACGCTGCCTTCGATGACGCGCTCGCTGTAATAGATGAAGAGGCGGGATGGGATGAAAGCTTTTTTCCCGAGCTTCATCTGGGCGAACTGGACGGCGGCTCCGACGCCGTTGGCGGTGCAGCTGCCGAGGTCACCCTGGTCGTATACGGGCGGGCAGTTGGGGCGAAGGTCGACCTTGGAGGGCAGCGCTTTGATGGTTGGAAGAGTGGCTGAGAAGGTGAGATCGCGGACGTCGGGGAAGTCGCGTACCCAGCCGTATCCGCCGTGTTTGGAAGGGATGCGGGGGGCTAGTTTATCGAAGGGCGACACGACTTTGGGTTGTTTGACAGACCTTTTGGTAGCCACGGTAGTACTCCTTTGCTGGTTGATCGGAGACGGTTTGGGTCGCGGCGCGAAGTCTGGACCCAGGATGGTGCGGGAATGGAGCCGATGTGATTGAAGTAACGGCTGATGAGCGCGACTTCCTTTTCAGCTTGTAGGAACACCGCTGGAAGGCTGCGGTGACAGCATAGTCCAACCGGAGCCATGGGCGGGGATCGGGATACAATTTGGACGCTGATACTTCGGTGCGAGGAGTTGCTTTGAAACTGATGGCGTGGGTTGTGGCGGCGGTGTTGTCGACGGGTGCTGCGTTGGCACAGATGCAGGGAGATTCGATTCCAACGTCGGAAAAGCATCCGGTGGCATCGGTGCAGGATACCGAGACGGCGGCGCAGCGGGATGCGCGCATGGCGTGGTGGCGCGAGGCGCGTTTCGGCATGTTCATCCACTGGGGGCTCTACTCGATTCCGGCTGGAACGTGGGATGGAAAGCAAATCCCGGGGATCGGCGAGTGGATCATGAATAACGGGTCCATTCCCGTTGCGGATTACAAGGGCTTCGCGGCGAAGTTCAATCCGGTTGGCTTTAGCGCGCACGATATCGTGGCGCTGGCGAAGGCCTCAGGGATGAAGTACATCGTGATCACGGCGAAGCACCACGACGGCTTTGCCATGTTCGATTCCAAGGTGAACGACTTCAATATCGTCGCGGCTACGCCGTTCAAACGCGACCCGTTGCAGGAGCTTGCAGGCGAGGCTCGGAAGCAGGGAATAAAGCTGGGGTTTTACTACTCGCAGGATCAGGACTGGACGGCCCCGGGAGCGAGCGCGATTCTGCGGGCGAACCATGACCCGGTAACTCATCACTGGGATAAGGCGCAGGATGGCGACTTCGATAAGTATCTCCATGAGAAAGCAATTCCGCAGATAAAAGAATTGCTGACGAATTATGGGGAATTTCCGGCCGTCGTGTGGTTCGACACGCCGACGAAGAACATGTCGCCGGAGCGGGCTGCAGAGATTGTCGCCCTGGTGAACACGCATCCTAACTTGATCTGGAATAACCGGCTTGGTGGGGGATATAAAGGCGACACGGAGACGCCAGAGCAATTTATTCCGGCGCAGGGATATCCGGGGCGGGACTGGGAAGCTTGCATGACGATGAACGATACGTGGGGCTTCAAGTCGTATGACTTGAACTTCAAGTCGACCGAGACGCTGCTGCGGAATTTGATCGATATTGCGAGCAAGGGTGGGAATTATCTGCTGAATATTGGGCCGGATTCAAACGGGATCGTACCTGCTGCGGAGGTTTCTCGGCTGAAAGAGATGGGGAAGTGGCTCAAGGTGAACGGCGAGGCGATCTATGGGACGTCGCCGACACTGTTTGGCGGAGAGGCTGGTAGCTTCTCGGAGACGGAGAAGGATAAGGCGGGGAAGCCGAAGTTTGTGCCGAGCTGGGAGTGGCGGTCGACTACGAAGGCGGACAAGGTCTATCTGGAGATATTCTCGTGGCCCGCTGACGGGAAATTTCATGTGCCGCCGATGAAGCGGGCGGTGACGGGAGCTTATCGCCTGTCGGATCCGACGAGGAGGGCTTTGAAATTCACACAGACAGATTCAGGCGTGGACATTCAGTTGCCGCGGGAGGGAGTCAATCCTGTCGCTACCGTTGTCGTACTTAAGGCGAGGTAGGGATTCTACGGTCGAACCAAGACATCCGGTCGAATTTGCATGTTCCCGCTCATCGCGATGGGGCTGCGATGAGTGGGGCACCGCGTCATTTTTGCGTCGTTTGGGGACGCGAAAAGTCGGCTGGGCGGGTTATTATGGCTTCGACATTGGAGGCGGCGATGAGTGAAGTTCGGTTGCTGGTGGGGATACGCAAGGGCGCGTTTGTGCTGACGGCGGATGGCAAGCGGGACGACTGGAAGGTCGAAGGGCCGTTCTTTGCGGGGTGGGAGTGTTACCACCTGAAGGGTTCTCCGGTTGATCCGAACCGGCTGTATTGCTCGCAGTCGAGTGGCTGGTCCGGACAGGTGATGCAACGGTCGGATGACGGCGGCAAAACCTGGAATCCGGTGGGCAACAAGTTTTTTTACGACGGCGTGGCTGGGACGCACCAGTGGTACGACGGCACGCCCCATCCGTGGGAGTTCAAGCGGGTCTGGCATCTGGAGCCTTCCTTGTCGGACCCAGATACGGTGTTCGCCGGCGTGGAAGATGCGGCTATGTTCAAGTCCACCGATGGCGGTGCCAATTGGGAGGAGATGTCGGGGCTGCGGAAGCATGCCACGGCTGCAGGCTGGATGCCGGGTGCGGGTGGGATGTGCCTGCATACGATTTTGATTGACCCCTCGAATCATGACCGGATGTACATTGCCATTTCGGCTGCGGGGGCGTTTCGTACGGATGATGGCGGGGCGACGTGGAAGCCGATCAATAAGGGTTTGAAGTCGCTGCATATCCCCGTGGCGGACGCGGAGGTTGGACACTGCGTGCATCGGCTGGCAATCCATCCATCGAAGCCGGAGACGGTGTTTATGCAGAAGCACTGGGACGTGATGCGGACGGACAATGCCGGCGACCAGTGGACCGAGGTGAGCGGGAATCTGCCGACCGACTTCGGGTTCGTGATCGACGTGCATGCGCATGAGCCGGAGACGATTTACGTGGTGCCAATCAAGAGCGACGGCGAGCACTTTCCGCTGGATGGGAAGCTGCAGGTCTTTCGCTCCAAAACCGGCGGAAATGAGTGGGAGGCGCTGACCAAAGGGCTGCCGCAGGAGAACTGCTTCGTCAATGTGCTGCGCGATGCCATGTGTGTCGACCAGATGGAGGAGTGCGGCGTGTACTTCGGGACGACGGGCGGGCAGGTGTATGGGTCGGCCGACGGCGGTGAAAGCTGGAAGGCGATCGTGCACGCTTTGCCCGCGGTGCTGTCGGTCGAGGTGCAAACATTAGCGTGACGATTCGGGTGGAGCTGCCGCAGCATCTGCGGACGCTGGCGAAGATCAGCGGCGAGGCGCGCGTGGAGGTAGAGGGCGAGGTGACTCCGCGGACAGTGCTGGATGCGCTGGAGGCGGAATACCCCATGCTCTGCGGGACGATTCGCGAGCACGGTACGGGGCAGCGGCGGGCGTTTCTGCGGTTTTTCGCGGCGGAAGAGGACTACTCGCACCTGGGGATGGATGTGCGGTTGCCGGAGACGGTGGCTCGTGGGGTGGAGCCTCTCCTGGTGGTGGGAGCGGTGGCGGGGGGCAAGATTTAACGAATCCTCGGAAACGTTGGGTCATCTGTTGGAGTGTATCCGCTAGGGCGACTACGGAGTTTCTGGCTTGGCCAGAATGACGGCCTTTGAGCAGGTGAGGAGAAATCATGAAGTTGACGGGGAATACGATTTTCATCACAGGCGGGACTTCGGGCATTGGGCGTGCGCTTGCCGAGTCGCTGCACAACCTTGGCAATCAGGTCATCATCTCAGGACGGCGCAAGGGCCACCTTGACAAGGTGACGGCGGCGAATCCCGGAATGGCGTCCAGGGAGTTGAACGTTGAAGATCCGGCCAGCATTGCGTCGGTAGCCGCATCGCTGATTGCCGAGTATCCGAAACTCAACGTCGTGATCAACAACGCGGGCATCATGAAGGCAGACAATGCCGCCGCGGCGATGGATGACGCGCAGATGGTGTCGATCATGTCGACCAATGTGATGGGGCCAATCCGGATAACGTCGGCATTGATTGACCACCTGAAGACGCAGGAGGCGGCGACGGTGATGTATGTGACCTCTGGCCTGGCGTTTGTCCCGCTGGCGATGACCTCGGTATATTGTGCGACAAAGGCGGCGATCCACTCTTACGCGATGTCACAGCGCTACCTGCTGAAGGGCACGAGCGTGCGGGTGCTTGAGATTGCACCGCCGTGGGTGCAGACGGAGTTGATGGGGCCGCAACAGGCGTCCGAGCCTCGCGCAATGCCGTTGAAGGACTTCATCGACGAGACGATCGCTGAGTTGGGAACAGATGCGGATGAGGTCCTCGTGGAACGAGTGAAGATGTTGCGGGATAATCCTGGGCCAAATGAGTCTGCGTTCGTGAATCAGTTCAATGACATGATGTCCGGTCACTGAGGATCGTCAGTGGATGGTAAAGGGGGCTGGTGCCGGTTTGGCGCTGGCCTCTTTTTGTTAGCGGCGGTGGTAGGATAGCGGTCTTATGTTTGGATCGCGGGTTCTAGTGCTGGGCGTTGTGTCGGTGTCCTTGGGCGGCGGTGGGTGGGAGATTGGACCGTTTTCGCGACCGGTTGCGGCGCCGGTGATTCTGCCGGATGCGACTTCGAGATTTGACGATCCTATTACCGGCAAGCCGGTGGCTTGGGAGGCGCTGCATGCGTTCAATCCTGCGGCAGTGGTGCGGGAAGGGAAGATCGTGGTGCTTTACCGGGCGGAGGATGACTCGGGAGAGATGAAGATTGGCATGCATACGTCGCGGCTGGGGATGGCGACGAGCAGTGATGGCGTGACTTTTGTCCGGCAGCCGGCTCCGGTGTTTTATGCGGCGGATGATTCGGAAAAGGTTCGTGAGTGGCCCGGCGGCGTCGAGGATCCGAGGATCGTCGAGGCGCCGGATGGATCGTACGTGTTGACTTATACGCAGTGGAATCGCGCGACCTATTCGGTAGGGATTGCGACGTCGCCAGACCTTGTCCACTGGACGAAGCACGGCCCCGCATTCCTGGGGCAGGCTGGCGGACGGTATGACACGTTGCATTACAAGTCGGCGGGGATTGTGACGCGGTTGGCTGGTGGGCGGCTGGTGGCTGCGAAGATAAATGGGAAGTACTGGATGTACTGGGGCGAGGGAGCGATTCGCCTGGCGACGTCGGGCGATCTGGTGAGGTGGACGCCAGTAGAATCGGCTCCCGGTACGCCGATTGAAGTGTTGACGAAGAGGGTGGGGCATTTCGATAGCGGCTTCCCGGAGACGGGCCCTCCGCCTGTCCTGACCGGGCGGGGCATCGTGATGATCTACAACGGCAAGAACGATCCGGAGCATGGCGACCCGAACCTTGGCGCGAACGCGTATGCGGCAGGCGAAGCGCTGTTCGATGCGCACGATCCGAGTCGACTGATTGCTCGCACGGAGGGGCCGGTGTTTGCGCCGGAACTGCCGTTTGAAAAGACTGGTCAATATGCGGCTGGGACTACGTTTGCGGAGGGGCTGGTGCGGTTCAAGGGGAAATGGTGGCTCTATTACGGGTGTGCGGATTCGGCGGTTGGAGTGGCGAGCACCAAGCTGAATTAGTGCGTCTGGCTCCGCCTGACGACAGGGGTTACTTCGGCGGCTTGCGCATCTCCTCCTTGCGCATGGGCATGGCATCGATTGTGCGGTTCAGGCGGGCGATCGTGACAGGTATGGTGGAGCGGAGTTTTTCGCCGCCATCTTTGCCCAGCAGGATTACAGTGAAGTCGGAGGCGGCGATGTGGAAGCGGCGGCGGATGGTGAGTTGCTCATCGTCCGAGATATGCGGTGGCTGGAGCGCGTGTAGGGCGGGCGAGAGGTTGGCCGGTCCGGGCTGCTGCACAAGCGGGATGACGATCAGATCACGCGCTCGGAGGTCGGCCTCATGATGGTTGAAGGCTTCGAACTGTTCGCCGTAGCGGCCGTCGAGAGCGGTGGGCGTGAAGATGAGCAGGACGCGGTTGCGGTCAACGAGTGTCGAGAGCGTTTGCTGGGCTGGGGCTGCGGCGGGGATCAGAGCGAGCGTAAGCAGGAGCTTCTTCATAGAGTTTTTCGCCGGGTAGCCTTCTTTGTTCCGGCTCTCTTTTGGATGCGTAGATTGTAGGCCGCGCGCAGGGCGCCGGTGAGGGTCAGTTCGTCGGCTTCGGCGAGCCGGATGTGGGTCGCGCCCATGCGTCCCCAGCCGCCCTTGATGGGCTGGAAGATCTCCGGTGCGTCGCCTACGAACAGGGTCTGCTGTTCCACGTCGAGCATGAGGTTGCCGTAGCCTTCCTTTACGCTGGCGAGTGTGGCGAAGACGCGGCCTGCGACTCGGAAGTCGGCGGCGCCCATGTGCGAGGATTCTTCAGTGTTGGGAAGGGACAGTGCGATGCGGCGGAAGTCGTCTGTGGTCATCTGTGGTCATCGTTGTGGAACCTCCGGCAAACGCAGTCTAGCGGCTCGGGCTGGCATCAGGCAAATGATGAATTGCTGCGCTTTCGGTGCAGATATGGTGTAGATTCGATTCGTGAGTTGTCTCTAGCAACGGGCCCTGTGGTGAGGTCGAGGATGCACCTGTTGGTTGGACATCGGACGAGGCGTTGCGCTGGGCGGGCGGCACTGCTGCTGCTCCTGACCCCGTTGCTGGCTGCCGCAACATGGTGCCAGAGTGCGCGCCTTCCAGGGCCCATGCGAGGTATCGTAGAGCGGGTTCCCGAAGAAGATGTTATTGATCGGCAGACTCCCGACCATGACACCGCCTTGCATGGGAAACGCCTCGATATGCTGGCGTCCGTCCTGGGCCAGCCGATGCCTTATTGGTTGCAGGGTGCGAACCATAAGAACCCGGCTGCGATGCGAAGCCTGGGATTCATCTATCGCGACGGTCTGATGCGCCATCCGTCCGACCCGTTGTGGGGGTTGCAATGGTTGGAACGCGCTGCCATCGCCGGAGATCGCCAAGCGATCTCCATGGTTGGCGACCATTATTTGAGGGGCGAGAACGCGAAGCCGGACCTGGAGCGAGCCAAGCTCTGGTACACCAAGGGGTATGTGGCGCGCGATGCGCGGGCGACGATCAGTCTTGCGGAGCTGTACTGCCACGGCACCGGAGTTCCACTCGGCATCGCGAGGTGCAGTGCGCTGGTGACTGCGGCAACCGGTTTCAGGCAGAAGTCCGACGCGGCCGACGTCCAGCCAATGTTGGCGCTCGCCATGTTTGAGCTTGGCGACAGCTACCGCAAAGGCACCGGCACCGCTCCGAACCCGGCGCTTGCGGGAGTCTGGTACGCGCGGTCGGCAGCGCTGAAGCGGCCCAGCGCGGCGATCGCGGGAAGCAAGCTTTACCTTGAGCCCGGCGGCCTGCCCTACAATCTCGCCAAGGCAACGGCGGTCCTCGATAGCTATCTGGCGAGCAATCCCCTCTTCTTCGATCTCGATGGCCGCGATATGGCGCATACCTACGTCGAGATTGGCGCCGCTTTCGAGAAGCTGGGCGGCACGCAAACAGTGAAGGCAATCCCTGTCTACCGTCAGGCGGCTCGGATGGGATACCCCTCAGCGCTGACGGCCTTGGCCGTCCGCTATGTACGGGGCAGCGGCATCCCGCAGGATTTGCAGGTTGCCCACTCGATCCTGAATGGCGAGGTTGGAATCTGCCTCAGCAACGACCACGACGTGGAGGCAAACTACGAGCAGGCGGTGAAGGAATTCGACGACGCGGCGAGGGCGAAGGGCGTCAACTTGTTTATTCCATTCAGGAAATGCCCGCCGATTCCTGTAGTGGCGGCTGCCACGTCTGAGCTTATTGCACCTCCGGTCCAGCCGCGGTACCCGAACATGATCGCGCCGAACACGGTGAAGCCCGCGCAGAAGTTTCCGGTCATGGTTTCGCTCAACACTCAGAAGCTGGATTCCGGTACAACCATCGTGTCGGCAGCGGACGAGAAGGACGGCCAGTTGATGATCGCCATTCCCGCAGGGATGACCTCCATTTTGATTGATGTGAATCTGGTCTCGCCGCAGATGACTTCGGTCGACGGCGTGCTGAGCAAGACGATTGAGCTGACCGTGGACAAGGATTCGACTACCGCGGTCTTCTCGATGCAGGCCGGAACGGCTCCCGGAGTGGAGCCAATGTTTGCGACGATGAGCTACAACGGCGCGTTTCTTGCGACCATTCGGCGGGACGTGATGGTTGCGGTTTCGGGTAGTCCGCCGACGATACTTACGACAATATTGCCGCCGCTGCCGCTGCCGGGACCGACTCCCATTGGCGCGGCGCCTGCTTCGGCAAACGATAGCGTCCAGCCTCCGGTTGGGGGCGCCAAGCCACCCGTGGTCCTCGGCTCCCCCGCTCCTCAGACGCAGGACGCTGTAGTACAGCGCACGGGCGGCATCATCCTGAATCCCGAGGCTCGTGCTCCCGACATCACCATTCAGGAGATCGACGACGGCGACAGCATCATCTACGCCGTCACTTCGCCGCTGGCGGGGTATGTTCCGCCGACCAAGGTGAAGAAGGTCGTCGGGGCGCAGTCGCGGTCGGCGATGGTTGCGGCTTTGTACCACTCGCTGGAGACGCGAGGTGCGCAGCTTCAGATCAACGGCGGCAAGGATGCCTCGCAGCAGGTGCAGGGTTACGTGGAGGGGCAGGGCGCAAGTCTCTACGACCAACAGGCGCCCGCGTCGTTCAAGACGATCTATCAGAAGCTCGAAAAGCTGGGTGTGCCGGTGCGCGTGATTGAAGTCCTTACCGATGGGCCGTCGCTGCCATGGGAGTTAATGCGTCCCATGGGCGTGGATGGCAAGCGCGAAGATTTTCTGGGGCTGAGGGTGAGCGTTGTCCATAGCACGGCCACCGCCACGCCGCGAAATCCGCCGCCGGAGGCCGAGAGAGTCAATAAGATCTCAGTCGTAATGCCGCAGTATAAGAGCAATCCCGATCTCATCCTCGCCAGTTCGCAGAAGGAACTGGATACCATCAAGGGGCTGTTCCCGGCGCTCGATCCGGTGCCGGGTACGTTGACGGATGTGGGGTCGCTGGCACGTGCGCTGCCTGAAGGCATCGTCCACTTCATCGGGCACGGCATTCGGGTTCCGGCGGAGAAGGGTTTGGCCCCGGATGTTGGCATCCTGCTGGATGGCGGCACGATGGTCCCGGCGACGTGGCTGAGCGACGCCGAGAACGGCAACGCACACCCGTTCTACTTCTTCAACGCGTGCGACCTGGGCCAGTCGGATGTGGT
>JANXWZ010000038.1 GCA_025350865.1 Rhodanobacteraceae bacterium | reverse complement strand
TCGCCATTTTTCGTACGCCTATATTTGCAGGTAGCTGTGAGCGTTCTGCGATCCGATCAGCGCGCCAGTTTGCAAGTCGACGCCCGAGAGCATAAAAGACCGGCTCCATCTATTGCAACCTGTCCTGAACGTCGATAGCGAAGTGGTTCGCCGAGCTTTACCTTGGCGACATTGCTATCGAAAGCGAAGCAGCCAAGGGTACGGTGGTTCCATTTCACCTTCCCAGCCCTGCGGCTGTTGACGGTAGTAAGTCTTTGTTCCGACCTTGAATTGATCTCGATGGCCGCACCTCTCGAAGATATCTGGCTTCCTTGACGGTAAATCGCCTGCGCACTCGTCCAGACCAGTCGTGTTAACTCGGAAGGCAGGTGCATAAATTGTTTGGCATCTTCGCAGCTGAGGAGGCCGCGCGTATGCCCACAAGGACCAAGAAGCACGTGGGTGGAAGATCGTCTTCCGCCTGCCAGATCCCGATCATGCGAAGCGAGACCTCAATGGAGGCAAGTGGCAGGTGAGGCGGGTCTGCAAAACCTTTATGCGCAGGTTCGATCCCCACGCGCGCCTCCATCATTTCAATCGCCAGCGGCCCCAAGGGGAGCCGCCTTTTTGTTTCTACGGAGATTCTGGCTTCGCCCGCGAGTCGCTCTAGTTGTGGGAAAACTCCGCTAACTTGCGCGTGCGCTCGGAGACTGGCTCCGAGTCTTCGTGTTCGTCGTGGTCGTGGCGCTGTACTTTGCCGGAGCCCTCGAAGAAGGCGTAAAGGACGGGTACCAGGAGTAGGGTGAGCGCGGTAGAGCTGACCAGGCCGCCGATGACTACGATCGCCAGCGGACGCTGAATCTCGGAGCCCGGGCCGGTTGCGAACAGGAACGGGACGAGGCCGAAGGCGGCGACGGTGGCGGTCATCATGACGGGACGGAATCGGAGCTGGGCACCCATGCGCACGGCCTCGGCCTGACTCATGCCGTCTTCGCGAAGCTTGCGGATGTAGGAGACCAGCACCACTCCGTTGAGGACGGCGATTCCCCAGAGGGCGATGAAGCCGACCGACGCGGGGACGGATAAATATTCGCCCGTGAGGAATAGGCCGAGAACGCCGCCGATTGAAGCGAGGGGCAACACGGTGATGATGAGCGCGGCGAAGCGTACGGATTTGAACAGCACGAAGAGCAGGAAGAAGATGGCCGCAATGGTGAGCGGAACGATGATCATGAGGTGGTTGAGGGCGCGCTCCATGTTGTGGAACTGGCCGCCCCACTCGATGAAGTAGCCGGGGGGCAGCGGGACCTGCTGGCCGACCTTGGACTGCAACTCCGCGACGAAGCCGCCGAGATCGCGGCCCTGGACGTTGACACCGACCACGATGCGCCGCTTCCCCATGCTGCGGTTGATCAGGGCGGGGCCTTCGACGACGCGGATATCGGCAAGTTCGCGCAGCGGGACACGGGGTCCGTCGGGCGAGTTGATTTGGAGATCTCGAATGTCTTCCACGCTGTCGCGCAGGTGCGGCGGCAGGCGGACGACGGCCTGGAATCGGCGTTCGCCTTCGTAGATGTCGGTCGCCTGTTTGCCGGCGATGGCGATCTCCAGCATGTCGTTCACGTCGGCTGCGTTGATGCCGTAGCGGGCGACGGCGGCTCGATTGATGGTGATGGTGAGGTACTGCTGGCCGCCGACGCGGTCGACGCGGGTGTCCTGCGTGCCCTGCAACCCACTGGCGACTTTGGCGATCTGGTTGGCCTTGGCGACGAGGACGTCGAGGTCGTCGCCGTAGAGCATGACGGCGACGTCGGCGCGGACGCCTGAGACCATCTCGTCGACGCGGTCGCTGATGGGCTGCGACATGACGAGGTTGATGCCGGGGATTGAGGCGAGTTTGGCGCGCATCTGTTCGGCCATCTTGTCCTGAGTCATTCCGCGGGGGCGCTTGTCGAAGGGAGTGAGCGAGGCGATGACGTCGGCTTCGTTGGGACCGGCGGGATCGGCTGGCGATTCTCCGCGACCTACGCGCGAGACGACGCTTTCAACTCCGGGCACCTGCAGCATGCTCTTCTGCATTGCCATTTCCATCTTCAGGGATTCTTCGAGGGAGATGTTGGGGACGCGGTCGGCGTTGGGGGAGAGGGTGCCCTCCTGCATCTCTGGAATGAAGGCTGTGCCGAGGAAGGGGAAGAGGCAAAGTGCGAAGACAAACAGCGCAACGACTGTGGCGACGCTTGCAATGCGATGCGACATTGCCCACTTGAAGACAGCGTCGTAGGGGCGGCGCAGCCAGCGGACGAGGCGCGTGTCTTCTTCCGAACCGCCTTTGAGCAGGTACGACGAGAGGACGGGAGACAACGTGAGGGAGAGCAGCAGCGAGATGGCCAGCGCGATGGCAATGGTGTAGGCGAGCGGCGCAAACATCTTGCCTTCCATGCCTTCGAGCGTCATGAGGGGGAGGAAGACGAGAATGATGATGGCGACACCGAAGACGACCGGGGTTGCGACTTCGAAGACGGCGGTCCGGACGATATTGAGCTTATGGCCCGCGCTCAATTTTGCGGAGCTTGCGTGTCGTGCGTGGCTCAGTTTGGTGAAGACATTTTCGACGACAACAACGGAGCCATCGACCATCAAGCCAATGGCGATGGCAAGGCCGCCGAGCGACATGAGATTGGCGGAGAGGCCGATCTGGTTCATCACGAGGAAGGTCAGCAGCGGCGTCAGGACGAGGGTCGCGCTGACGATCAGGCTTGAGCGGATGTCGCCGAGGAAGAGCACGAGGACGATAACGACAAAGATTACGCCTTCGCCGAGAACCTCGGTGACGGTGTGGATGGCGGCATCGACAAGCTCGGAGCGATCATAGTAGGGGACGATCTTGAGGCCGCCGGGGATCATGTTGCGTTCATTGATCTCGGCGACGCGCTGCTTGACCGTGCCGACGATTGCCTTGGCGTTGCCGCCGCTGCGCATCAGCACAACGCCGCCGACAGCTTCGCTGTGGCCGTTCTTGATCATCGCGCCCTGGCGGACTTCGGCGTCGATCAGGACTGTGCCTACGTCGCGAATGTAGACGGGGGTTCCGCCCGATTCCTTGAGGACGATGCTGCGGATGTCGTCGAGGGTTCGTACCAGGCCGACGGAGCGGATGAGGTATTGCTCGGCGTGTTCGGGCAGGATGCCGCCGCCGGCGTTGGCGTTGTTGCGTGCGAGGGCGTTGCGAACGTCGAGGATATTGAGGTTGTAGTAGAGCAGCTTGGCGGGGTCGACACGCACGGAGTACTGCTTGACGAAGCCGCCGGTGGAGTTGATCTCGGCGACGCCGGCGATGGAACGCAACAGCGGGCGGACGGCCCAGTCCTGGATAGTGCGGCGTTCGATCAGTTCTTCGCGGGAGAGAGTGCGCTTGTCGTCGCCGGGAGCCTCCAGCGTGTATTGGTAGACTTCGCCGAGGGCATTGGTGATGGGGCCGAGGACCGGGGTAACTCCTTCGGGCATGTGCTCGCGCACTTCGGCTAGCCGCTCGGAGACCATCTGGCGCTCGAGGTAGAGATTGCTCGCATCGTCGAAGACCAGTGTGATGAGCGAGAGGCCGGGCTTATTGAGCGACCGCATGTCGGTCATGCCAGGTAGACCGGTCATGGCAATTTCAAGCGGGATGGTGACAAAGCGTTCGACCTCTTCAGGCGACTTTCCCGGGGCTTCCGCGGCGATCTGGACCTGCACGTTTGCGACATCGGGGAAGGCGTCGACGGAGAGGTGGAATGCGGCGTTGATGCCGAATCCGATCATCGCGATCGCGACGACCACGAGGATGCTTCGGTGGCGCAGCGCACTGGAGATGATGGACTGCAGCATCGCTATTTGCCTCCCTTGATGGCATCCTGCTTGCGCTGATTGTTGAGGTGGAAGGCACCATCGAGGACGAGCGTTTCGCCGGGTTCAAGGCCGGTCAGCAGGACACGGCGATCATCTACTTCCTGTCCCACGGTGATCTCGCGGAGCTTGAAGGTCGAGGGCTTGACCTGGACGAAGACGAAGTCCTTGTTGTCTTCGCGGACGATTGCGGTCTGGGGAATGGTGAGCTTCGGTTCGGGGTGGCCGGAGAAGGTCATGCTGGCCAGCTGGTCGGGCTTATACATTCCTTCGGGATTGGCGATCTCGATTCGCACCTGAATGGTGCGGGTTGCGGGATCGACGATCGGGGCTACGTAGGTGAGGTGGCCGGTGATCTTGCGATCTCCCAGCGCGGGAACCTGGACGAAGACTTCGAGGCCTTTCCGGAGTTGCCCGGCCTCTTCTTCAGGGACGTTGGCGACGATCCAGACGTTGGAGAGGTCGGCGATCATGAAGGCGGGATCGGCGGGTTGGACGACCTGGCCGATGGTGACCTTGCGCTCGAGGATGGTGCCGCTGCGGGGGGCGACGATCGGGTAGTCCGCGCTGAGGTCGTGAGTCTTCAGCAACTTCTCGATGCTGGGTTCGCTCATGCCGAGCCCGCGCAGCTGAGTGCGGTATGAGGCTGCTTCGGTGCTCGCCTGTATGAGCTCGGCCTGGCGGCGCTCGAGCTCCGCGAGGCCAATGACCTCATGGGCGACGAGCTGTTCGGCACGGCGGGTGGCGGCTTCGGCGAGGTTTTGATTTGAGCTTGCTTTGATCAATTCCATCTGGGCGGCAGAAAGTTCCGTGCTGTGCAACGTCGCCAGCACGGCGCCAGAGTGGACCAATTGGCCTTCAAAGACCAGCAACTTGAGAATTCTTCCGGAGACGGGCGAGCCGACTCGTGCGATGCGGGACGCGTCCGTCTCCACGTGAGCGGAGACCTGTAACAGGCCGCGGACCTCGTGCATCTCGGGTAGTCCGAGCTTAAGGCTGGGAGCAAGTGCGGCCGGCACCTCGAACTGATCGGGATTTGAGGTCGCCGCTGGCGTCGCGGCGTAAGCCTTCTTCTTGCAACCCGAAAGCGGCAGCAGCGCAAGCAGGACGACGGGGAGGACAAAGCACGCCTTAAGCGTATTGGAGGTCGTCGGTGTTGCCGTGAATCTGGAAGTCATTTAGGGCTTTCCTCCGGGCGCGATGGCGCCGAGTTCTTCAAGGTCGATGAGCGCCGACTGGCGGGCGTACTGAGCGTCGACGAGGTCGCCGCGCACTGCCTGCAGCACACGTTGGGCGTCGAGGACTTCGACGAGGCCGCGCTCGCCAAATTGATAGGCTGCCATGGCAGCCTGCACTGCGCTCTCCGCCGCGCGTAGCTGGCCCGATTCGAGCGATGTCGCCTGCTGATCGGCAAGCTGGTACACCTCATAGGCTCGCTCGGTTGCGGAGATGAGTTCGAGGCGGCGCTGGTCGAGGAGAGCCTGGTTCTGCGAGACCGTCGCGCGGGCGTCGTCGATCTGTCCGCGCCGACGGTCGCCGAGCGGAATGGGGATGGTGACGCCGGTGCGCCAGTAGCGGAGATCGGGCTGATTCTCAAATTCGACGAAGGCGATCGGGCGCGGGATGCGCAGCTTGCGCTCGTGTTCGAGCAAAGCCTGCGCAGTCTCGATATCCGCCTGCGACTGCGCGACGACGGGGTGACTCCGAAGGACGATCTCGCGCAGTTCCGAGAGAGGCGGCAACTGGACGCGATCCGACAAGGCTCCTTGTGGATTGAGGTTGGCGTCCGGCGGTGCGGCCAGAGCGACGCGCAACAGGGCGATGGCGTTGGACTCGCCCAGCTGCGCGCTGCGGACTGCGAAGCTGGCCTGGGCGAGTTCGGCCTCGGCCCGGGTCAACTCCAACCGGCCTTTTTCACCCACATTGAACTCAACCTCTACGCGTCGGCGGAGCTCTTCGACGAGGGTAAGGTTTTCCCGCATGTGCTTGATCTCTTCGCGGCTGCGCAGCACATCGTAGAAGGCGTGTTTGGCGTCGGCGGAGACCGAGCGCAGAACTCGCGTTTCGCCGATGCGGCTGCTCTGGCGGGCAAGTTCCGCGACGCGCTTTCGGGCGGCGCGTTCGGACGGTATTTCGATGGTCTGGTTGACCGCGTAGTGCTGCAATAAACCAACAGGGCCGGGCGTCGGGATGGGGCGGGCATACTGGCGGCCCATGAAGAACTCGACGGAGGGATTGCTGTAGGCCGATGCGATGCGTACGGCGGCATCGGCTCGCGCGGTGCTGGCGGTCGCGCCACGGATGCGGGGATTGTTCTTTTCCGCCATCGCCACTGCCTCATCAAGAGACAGTGGCTGTGCGGTGGTTACCTGGGGAGGAACCGGGGCAGCGATCTGAGGCTCGATCTGTGGCGTGTTGCTCGCTTCGATGACCGGCGGCGGCACTGGCGGTCTGAGCGGAACCTGGGCAAGGCACAGCGGTTGAACGAGAAGCGTCAAAAGGATGGTCTGAGAAAGTGTCACGACCTGGGTAATGCAATCGGGTAGCCAAACTGGATTCGCGGAAAATGCAGGTTATTGGCCGATACGGGTGTTCCATTTGGGTCACCTGCGGCGGCGGTTGACCCAAATGGGACACTGCCGATGGCTCGATTGAGGTGAAGGCTGAGGAAATGCGGTTGGTGGACGGATTGCTTACAGCGCAGAGATGAAGACGGTCTGGGGCAACGACTTGCACCTTGACGTACGCGAGGATTCGTCCGCCATGGCGTTCGACTGGCAGAATGTAGATATGGCGCTGCAACGGCTATCCTCTTCGCGCACGGTTCAAGCTTCGCTGATCGCGGTGTTTGTGGTGTTGCTTGGTCTGGTGTCGTGGATTACGCCGCCGGGCGACGTGACGCTGCATAACGTACTGCACCACTTGAACATTCTTCCGTTCATGTTCGCGGGATTGCTGTTCGGCTGGCGCGGCGCGGCGAAGACGCTGGTGTTTGCGTCGCTGGTGCTTGCTCCGGTGATCTATAGCCATTGGGTGGACGATCAGCTCGACGCAAAAGACGAGATTGTGGAGCTGAGCACCTTTGGGACTGCGGGCATGATTGCGGGTTTGCTGGCAGACCGCGAGCGTCTGCAACGCAGGCGCGTGGAGACCACCAAGCGCGAACTGGAGCAGGTTTACCTGGAACTGCGACGCAACATCGAGGGGCTGAAGAAGGCCGAACGCCTGACCGCCGCAGGAACACTTGCGGCGAGCCTGGCACACGAAATTCGCAATCCCCTGGCGAGTATCAGCGGGGCGGCGGGAATTCTGGCGCGGAAGCAGGCTCCGGCGAGCAGCCAGGAAGAGTGTCTGACGATCCTGATGCTGGAGTCGGAGCGGCTGAACAAGCTGCTGACCAACTTTCTGGACTTCGCACGACCTCGGGCACCGCGGCTCGAAGGGACGGAGCCCAATGCGCTGGTGCAGTCGGTCACGGCGCTGGCACGGCACGTTGCGATGCTGAAGGACGTGCATCTGGTCCACCAGGTTGAGCCACACCTGCCGGAGATCGAAGTGGACGCCGAACAGATCAAGCAGGTTCTTTACAACCTGATCCTGAATGCGGTGCAGGCTGCGGACGTGGGGGGAACGGTGGGCATGGCCGCGTTTGTGAGTCGGGGGGCGCTGTGCGTTGAAGTTTACGATGATGGCTCGGGAATTTCGGAAGGGGAAGCTGCACAGATTCTCGACCCGTTCTTTACGACGAAGGAGACAGGTACGGGGCTTGGTCTCTCCATCGTGGTGAACATTCTGGAACAGCATGGCGGCACGCTTTCGTTCCGAAACAACGTCGCTCCAGAGCGTGGTGCGACCTTCAGGATCGAACTGCCGCTGGTGCGGCCGAGTTCGCCGCGTGTGAGCCTTCAGGAAAGTATGGTTCGGCATGGATAATCGAAGCATTCTGGTGGTGGATGATGACAGCAGCCTCCGCCGCATCATGAAATTGCAGCTTGAAGAGGCCGGCTATACCGTTTCGCTGGCCCGCGATGGCGACGAGGGATTTGAGTTGGTGAAGCAGGTTCGGCCGACGCTCGTCATTACGGATTTGCGCATGCCGACGAGCGGGATGGTACTGCTGGAGCGCATCGTCAAGGAGCAGTTGAAGACGACGGTCATCGTGATCACGGCGTTTGGAACAGTGGAGACAGCAGTGGAGGCGATGAAGCTGGGCGCGTACGATTACGTGACCAAACCGCTCCAGTACGATTCCCTGCTGCTGATGGTGCACCGGGCGATGGAACGGCAGGACCTGTTGGAAGAGGTTCGTACGCTGCGGTCGGCGCTGGATGCGCGCTATGGATTTGAAGGCATTACCGGCCGGGCCAAACCGTTTTTGCGCGTGCTGAGTCAGGCAGCGCGCGTCGCTCAACATGATACGACGGTGCTGCTACAGGGCGAGACCGGGACGGGCAAGGAGCTGCTGGCGCGAGCGATCCACCACAACAGCAGCCGCAGGAAGCAGCCGTTTGTGGCGATCAGTTGCGGAGCGATCCCGAAGGATCTCGTTGAGTCGGAGCTTTTTGGCTATGTGCGCGGCGCATTTACGGGAGCCCAGATTGCCAAGCAGGGGCTGATCGAAGCGGCCGATGGGGGCACGTTGTTTCTGGATGAAATCGGTGAGCTGCCGCCGGACGCACAGGTGAAGCTGCTGCGCGTATTGCAGGAGGGTGAGCTGCAGAAGGTCGGCTCAACCGTGCCATCGAAGGTGAATGTACGTGTGGTCGCGGCCACGCACAGGAATCTGCTGGCGATGGTGGAGGACGGGACGTTTCGCGAAGACCTTTACTACCGGCTGGCCGTGGTGCCGCTAATGATTCCGCCGCTGCGGGAGCGCCGCGAAGATATTCCAGAGCTTGCGGAAGGTCTCTTGAAGCGGGCGAAAGAACGCCACGGCATAGCCAATGCCCGGCTTTCGCCACTGGTGATGAGGCGGTTGACGGAGTACAGCTGGCCCGGGAACGTGCGGCAGCTGGAGAATGTACTGGAGCGGATGCTGGTTTTGTCCGCGTCGGACCTGATCGGAGAGGATGATCTTCCGGCGGAGCTTTCGGAGCCGCGAGCCTCGGCAAGCCGCGTCTGGTTCGATCTGCCGGATGAGGGCGTAAGCCTGGATTCGGTGGAACGAGACCTGATCGTGCGGGCGCTGGACCGTTTCTCTGGAAATCAGACGCGCGCCGCGGCGTTTCTCGATATCAGCCGGCGCACTCTAATTTATCGCATGGAGAAGCACGGCCTTGTACCGGATGCTTTGAAGGAGGAGGAAAAGGCACGACCTTAGAGTGGAGAGTCGACAGTTTAGAGTTTGGAGTGAGTGCCAAATCATCAGGCTTTGCGAGGGATGCGAATGGAAGACAGATTGCGGACGAACACGCGGCTGGTTGCGGTTACCTCGTTCCTTTTTATCCTGCTGCAGAGCGCCTGTACCGCGGTGATGGCGGTGAGTGGGATCCGGGTGGTGATCGGGCTGGGATCGCTGGCAGCGGCTGCGGGTCTGAATCGCGCGGCAACTGGCTTTCACGCCGACGCGATTCGCATTCCGATGATGATCGTGGCGGTGGTGGGGTCAGTCATCAATCTTTACGTGATCTGGAGAATTCGGTCGCTAAGGGCGCGCAGTTCCTCGCAGTGGCGGATGCAACCTGTGCCGATGGGGCAGGTGCGCAATGAGAAGCTCCAGGTGGCGCTGGCGATCTTTACGCTGGTGCTGGTTGCGGCGGAGTATTGGACTCATCGGATTGTGCACAACGTTTAGCCCGCCGCGCTTCGAATTTCTTCGTCCAACCGCGAGTGCAGGCGCTCGCTGAAACCCATGGGCAGCTCGAAGACACGGTCGTCAGCGGTAAGGATGAGGATGTTCCGCGTTGAGTCGAGAATGGCCGAACAGATCTCGCAGTGCTCCAGATGCAATTGCACTATCGCGAGGAGAGCGGGGTCGAGCGTTCCGTCGAGATACCCGGAGATGTGTTCCCAAACGTGTTTGCACTCTATAACCACTGGAACCACCTCCTCGTTGGATTCAAATGCTTGAGACTGGGCGCGAGACTCTTCTGGAGCATCATCCTTGCGCGGTGCAGCCTTACCTTGAGTGATGCGACGGTGATGTTGAGTACCGCGGCGGCTTCATTGGTGCCTAGCTCGTCGACGTCGCGGAGCAGAAAGACGGTGCGGTAGTTCTCCGGGAGGGCGGCGATTGCTTCCTGCAGCAGGACTCGCACCTCCTGTCGTTCCAACGCCTGGGAAGGGATTTCGCGCCAATCGCGAAGTAGAGCGGGCGATACTGCGCCGGGTTCATCAGGGTCCAAATCGAGCGAAGTCATCGGCGCGGCTTTGGTCCGGCGAAGACGGCTGCGAGCCTCGTTCAAAGTGATGCTGATAAGCCACGTTCCGAATTGCGACTCGCCGCGAAAACCCGCGAGGTTGCGGAAGGCTTTGAGGAAGGCGTCCTGCGCGGCGTCCTCGGCGTCGGCTTCGTTGTGCAGGAACGAGAGGGCCATCGCGTAGACCCTGCGCTCGTAGGGGCGAATGAGGTCGTGAAATAGATGTGGTTCACCGGCAACGATCCGGGCGATCATCTGTTGTTCGTCTCGCGGCTCAGTGCTTGCGTGCATTCGTCCTTAGCGTTTGGAAGCGGCGAGTTCGGCGAGGAGTTCGGCAGCCGTTGTCCGGTTGCCGTGCTCCTTGCTCATCTTACGGAAGAAGACTACGTCGTGGCGGTCGATGAGGAAGGTGGTTGGATAGGCGGTCTCATGTGGAGCATCCCAGCGCAGGCCATATTGATTGGTGAACTTGTAGTCGGGGTCGGTGACCATGTGGAAGCCTGCGGGCAGCGGATTCTGCTTTGCAAGGGCATCTTTGGCGTGCTGATCGAGATCAGCCGGGGGACCGGGATAGACGAACAGGACCTGGGCTCCGAGCGCGGCGAACTTGTCGGCGTTTTCGATGAATTCGTGAACCTGCTTGACGCAGAATGGGCACTGATATCCGGGATATCCGCGCAGGACCACCAGCGCAACAGGCCCCTTGGCTGTCATGCTTGCCAGCGACTCCGGCTTGCCATCTGGCGTCGCGAGCGTGAATCCGGGAGCCTTCTGGCCCACTTCGGGCGTCTGGCCCGGTGTCTGGGCGGTGATTGACAGGCTCGCGGTGAGCAACGTGGCTGCACACAGAAGGGCTCGGAACATGACATTCTCCTTGGTCGTGAAAATTTGATCGCAGGCGAGGCAAAAGGATACAGGTAATATTCGCGGGGCTCGGCACCGGAATAGTCTGTAACCCAAGCCGTTGATTCTAATCTGATCTTGCAGTTGTATGGAGGAAACAGGCATGACGGGTCCAATTGCAAGCTCAATCATGATGGCAATGATGTCAGCAGGAGTCAGCGTTGCGGCGCAGGATGTTGTTGCGGCGCCCAGTCGCGGGAACGCGCAGAAGGTTGTATTGGTGGAGCTGTTCACTTCGGAGGGCTGCTCAAGCTGCCCGCCAGCCGACGCCTTACTTCGCCAGGTCCACGGCATGAAGACCCCTGCGGGGCAGTTGATCGTTGGGATCAGCGAGCATGTGACGTATTGGAACGCGCTGGGCTGGGCTGACCCCTTCTCGTCGCCCACGTATACGGGACGGCAAAACGCTTACAGCACGAGCTTTGGGCTGGATAGCGTTTATACGCCGCAGATGGTGGTCAATGGCCGGGAACAGTTCGTGGGCAGCGACAAGGGCCTGCTTGAACAAGCCATCCGCAAGGAACGGGATCAGCCGGAGCCGGTTGCGGTCCGGATTCTCGAAGCCGGAACCAACGGTAATTCATTGACGGTGCGATTCTCGGCCAGCGGCGACAAATCACTGGCCGGAGCGGACATTATGGCTGTACTTGCGGATGACGCCGATCAATCGAGTGTGCTGCGGGGCGAGAACTCGGGACGCAACCTGGCTCACGTTTCCGTTGCGCGGTCGATTGCGCGGGTTGCGAAACTCCAGGGAACCGGGGAGCAGACAATCCAGCTCCCGATACCCGCATCGTTCCACAACGGCGGGGGCCACCACCTGATCGTGTTTGCGCAGGCACGGGGGACGGGCCGAGTACTTGGAGCGGACACCGTGGCGGTGCCGGACACTGCTTCGGTGAGCCACCAGACGCACTGATTCATGAAGCAACAACAGCACAAAGGGTCGTCCCTGAAGGTGGGACGACCCTTTGTGCATGCAGCTTTCGGGGAGCTACTGGGTCGTGAAGGTGGAGACGGAAGAACTCGTATTGAGGTAGTTGCCAGCGAAGTCGTACAGGTATCAGTTGACGATGTTCACCTTAAATCGTAGATGGTGACTGAAGCCCGCGCCGCTCTCAATCTCGGTGCCGGTAATCATGACGACGGTGTTGCCGTCGACCGGTGCCGTGGGCGAGACGGAGATGGTTACGATCGCGGTAGTTGGACTGGTGATCTGCAAAACCACGGGCCCGTGCTGCCAGGAATGATCGCTGATCGAAGTACCGCCCCGGAGATCGGGGGAGCGAACAAGGCAGTCTTCCATGACCCAGCGGTCATGCACAGGCGTATCAGCAATAGAACTCAAATTGCAGGGTCTGGCATTCTTTGATCTTCGACTCAACAAATTTACTGTGATACTTCAACAAGAACGAAATCCGTCCGCAAGCCCTTTTCGAGATGAGCCGGGGCCGCCGCGCTTGTCATGCCACCGACCAAACCGCTAGTCTGACTGGGCACTTTCTAGTCGCTAAAAAAGGAAACCCATGAGCCGGATGTCGCCGGGAGATTTTGCAACGCAAATCGGATCGGGTCTGCTTTCTTTCCCCGTCACCCATTTCAAGGATGACTTTGAATTCGACGAATCACCCTACCGTGACCACATCGAATGGCTTCTGCAGCACAAGCCCGCCGGGTTGTTCGCTGCGGGCGGTACGGGCGAGTTCTTCTCGCTGACGCTGGCCGAGTTTGAGGCGGTGGTGAAAGCCGCTGTGGAGCAGACCGCCTCCCGCGTTCCGGTCGTCGCTGGATGCGGCTATGGAACGGCCATCGCGAAGAAGTTCGCCATCGCGGCCGAGGCCAACGGAGCCGATGGCATACTTTTATTGCCACCATATTTACTCAACTCCGAACAATCTGGGCTGGCGGCGCATATTGAAGCAGTGTGCGCGGCTACGAAGATCGGCGTCATCGTTTATAACCGCGACAATGCCGTGCTGAACGAGAACACGCTCGAAAAGTTGTGCGACAAATGTCCCAACCTGGTCGGCTTCAAGGATGGAGTCGGCGATATTGAGTTGATGACCCGCATCTACGCGCGCATGGGAGACCGTCTCACCTATGTCGGCGGGCTGCCTACTGCCGAGACGTTTGCCCTGCCTTATCTGGAGATGGGCGTAACGACATACTCGTCGGCCATCTTCAACTTCATGCCGCAGTGGGCGATGGAGTTCTACGCCGCGGTCCGCCGCCGCGATCACGCCGAGGTCTTCAAGCAGCTGCGTGAGTTTGTGCTTCCGTATATCGACATTCGCAACCGGAAAAAGGGCTACGCGGTGTCGATCGTCAAGGCAGGCATGAAAGTCGTGGGACGTGATGCAGGGCCGGTGCGCACACCGTTGACGGATATGGACGCGAGCGAGATGGAAGCTCTGACGAAACTGATTGCGGGACGTTCGTGATCGTGACGAACACCAGCAAGACCACACACGTCCGCTACCTGATCGTCGCGATGCTGTTTGCAGCCAGCTGCTTCAGCTACGGCGACCGGGCGGTACTGTCGGTGGCGGGAACGACGATGCAGAAACTGCTCTCGCTCGACCCGGCTAAGTTCGGCATCCTGTCATCGGGGTTCGGGTGGGCTTATGTGCTGGGCCAGCTGCCGTCCGGCGGTCTGCTGGACCGCTTCGGATCGAAGCGAGTTTACGGGATCGCAATCGCACTGATGACTCTCGGTGCAGTCCTCACGGGCCTGGCTGGCTACCTTCCCTTTGCGTTCATCTACGTCGGCGTGTTTGTGATGAGGCTGTTCTCGGGCCTCGCACAGTCGCCTATCTTTCCCGGCAATGGCCGGGTGGTTGCCGCCTGGTTCCCTACTGCTGAGCGCGGCGTCGCCTCCGCGATCTTCAATGCTTCGCAGTATTTCGCGCTGGTTGCGTTTGCGCCGATCTTTGGCTGGCTCACGCAGACCTATGGCTGGCAGAGCTGCTTTTGGTTTATGGCGATTGTGGGGCTCCTGCTGGTCGTTGCGTGGAATCGGCTGGTCTTCAATGTCCGCGAACACCCGATGATTTCGGCGACCGAGGTCGAGACGATTGAACAAGGTGGCGGTCTCGTGAACCTCGACAGTGCTGCGACATCGAGCCGTAAGTTGACGTGGTCGGCGGTGAGCCAGCTGCTGGGCCAACGCATGCTGGTTGGAATTTACATCGCACAGTTTTGCATCAACACGCTGACTTATTTTTTCATCACGTGGTTCCCGATTTACCTCGTCCAGGCGCGCCATCTATCGATCATCAAGAGCGGCTTCGCTGCTGCGATCCCGGCGTTGTGCGGTTCGGTGGGAGGCGTGCTGGGTGGTCTGTGTTCGGACGGCCTGCTGCGGCGGGGGTACTCGCTGACTGTGGCGCGGAAGGCGCCGATCATCGCGGGGATGCTGCTTTCCGTCACGATGATTGCGTGCAATTACACCAACACTCAGACGGTGGTGATGGTCTTTATGTCGCTTGCCTTCTTCGGTAAGGGCTTCGGCGCGCTGGGCTGGACTGTGATCGCAGATACCTCGCCGCGCGAGCTGATCGGCGTGAATGGCGGCCTCTTCAACCTCTTCGGCAACATGTCCAGTATCACCACACCGATTGTCATCGGGTATCTGTACAAGCGGACTGGTTCGTTCAACGAGCCGCTGATCTTTGTCGGTGCTTCAGCCTTGGTGGCGATCTTCAGCTACCTCGTGATTGTCGGTAGGATCAAGCGTCTGGAACTGGCTCCGACGGGGATCGCGTAATGTCGTCACCCACTGTCACATCGATGCGTGTGATTCCGGTCGCGGGACATGATGGCATGCTGCTGAACCTGAGCGGCGCGCACGCTCCGTTCTTTACGCGCAACCTGGTGCTGTTGACGGACAACGCGGGACGGACGGGAGCTGGAGAAGTGCCCGGTGGCGAGAAGATCCGGTTGGCCCTGGAACAGTCGCAATCGCTTGTCATCGGACGACCGATCGGCGACTATAACGCCATCCTGAACGCCGTTCGCCGCCGGTTTCCGGACACCGAAGCCCGTGGCATCCAGACTTTCGACCTCCGCACGACCGTTCACGTTCTCACCGCAATCGAAGCCGCGCTGCTCGATCTTCTGGGCCAGTTTTTGTACCTGCCGGTTGCGGCTCTTCTTGGCGAAGGACAGCAGCGGGCCCAGGTCGACGTCCTCGGCTACCTCTTCTATGTCGGCGACCGCAACAAAACGAACCTGCCCTACCGCAGCGAACCCGAAGCGGCGGACGACTGGCTCCGTTTGCGTCATGACGAAGCTCTCAGCGTGGATGGCGTCGTTCGCCTTGCCGAAGCCGCGCAGGCCCGGTACGGCTTCCACGACTTCAAGCTGAAGGGTGGCGTCCTGCCCGGTGCGCAGGAGATGGAGGCAGTGACGGCGCTGGCCGAACGCTTCCCTGCCGCCCGGATTACGCTCGACCCCAACGGGGCGTGGTCATTGCAGGAGGCCATCGAGCTCTGCACCGGCAAACATAAGGTGCTGGCCTACGCTGAAGACCCCTGCGGCGCCGAGCGTGGCTTCTCCGGGCGAGAGATCATGGCAGAGTTTCGCCGCGCCACCGACCTGCCCACGGCGACGAACATGATCGCGACCGACTGGCGTGAACTCAAGCACGCCATCCAATTGAACGCGATTGATATACCACTGGCCGACCCGCACTTCTGGACCATGCACGGCTCGGTCCGCGTTGCGCAGCTCTGTCGCGAGTGGGGTCTGACGTGGGGTTCGCACTCGAACAACCACTTCGATATTTCGCTCGCCATGTTTACCCACGTCGCCGCCGCCGCTCCGGGTCGCATCACCGCGATCGACACCCATTGGATCTGGCAGGACGGCCAGCGCCTGACGGGGGATCCGCTGAAGATCGTCGACGGCAAGCTGACTGTGCCCGATCGGCCTGGCCTCGGAGTCGAGATCGACATGTCGCGCATCGAACAGGCTCACGAACTTTACAATAGAGTTGGTCTGGCTGGCCGCGACGACGCAGCAGCGATGCAGTTCCTTGTACCGAACTGGAAGTTCAACCCCAAAAGGCCCTGCCTTCAACAAGATTAGAGGAGTTTCCATGCCACTTTCCGGCGAGATGTTGATCGGTTCCACCTCGGTACGCGGTACTTCAGGCTCCATGCGGGCGACAAACCCGGCCACCTGCGCAGAGATGGAACCCGAATTCTTCGGCGGCACCGTGGGCGACGTCGACGCGGCATGCTCGCTCGCCGAAGCGGCCTTCGACGCGTATCGGGCGACCAGCCTTGAGAAGCGGGCACGCTTCCTGGAAGCCATCGCTCAGGGCATCATCGATCTCGGCGATGAGTTGGTCGAGCGTGTGATGGCCGAGGCCGGCCTGCCCCGCGGACGGGTAGAAGGCGAGCGCGGACGGACCGCTGGGCAACTCCGCCTCTTCGCCAACCTTGCCCGCGAAGGCCGCTGGCTATCCGCCACCATTGACCCGGCGCTGCCCGAACGCAAGCCCCTGCCACGCGCCGACCTGCGCGCCCAGATGATCCCGGTCGGCCCCGTCGCGGTCTTCGGCGCGAGCAACTTCCCGCTCGCCTTTTCGGTCGCAGGTGGAGACACAGCTTCAGCTCTCGCGGCGGGCTGCCCGGTCGTCGCCAAGTCGCACCCCTCGCATCCCGGTACGTCCGAGCTCGTCGGGCGCGTGATTCAGAGGGCCGTTGCCGACGCGGGATTGCCGGAAGGAGTCTTTTCGCTGCTGATCGACGGTGCTGACAATGCTGTGGGCCAGGCGCTGGTACAACATCCGGCTATTATGGCCGTCGGTTTCACCGGCTCGCGTCGGGTAGGACGCATCCTGGTCGGTCTAGCGGCGACACGCGAGGTTCCGATTCCGGTCTACGCCGAGATGAGCAGCATCAACCCGGTCTTTCTCCTACCCGCAGCATTGTCGGCGCGCGCAGAAGCGATTGGCCAGGGTCTGGTCGATTCCGTCACGCTCGGGACCGGACAGTTCTGCACCAAGCCCGGTATCGTCATTGGCATCGCGGGTCCGGACTTTGATCGCTTCCGCACCGCGGCTCTCGCCGCTCTCGAGGCCAAGCCTGCCACCAATATGCTTAACCCGGGCATCCTGAAGGCGTATGGCGACGGAACAGATCGATGGAATAACGATGAGGGCGTCCATGCGCTCGGCAGCGGCAGTGCCGCGGCAGCTTGTACTTGCGGCGGTCAGCCGATGCTCTTCGCAACTTCCGCCCATTACTTCCTGCGCTACCCGAACCTGCTCGAAGAGGTCTTCGGGCCGGCGTCGCTGCTAATTGAATGTGCAACCGTAGATGAACTTGTTGCGATCGCGAAACATATCGACGGCCAACTGACTGCGACGCTGCACCTGACCGATGACGACGCCGCGCTCGCGAAAACGCTGCTCCCGATCCTCGAGCGCAAGGCTGGCCGCATCCTCTGCAACGGCTTCCCGACCGGAGTTGAGGTGACCCACGCGATGGTCCACGGCGGGCCTTCGCCAGCGACTTCAGACAGCCGAGTCACCTCCGTCGGCTCCATGGCGATCGACCGCTTCCTGCGCCCAGTCTGTTACCAGGATTTTCCTGCGGCCCTGCTGCCGGAGGCAATCCAGGACGGCAATCCGCTCCACCTTGTCCGCCTAATGGACGGAAAGCTGCAGCTTGCCTGATGCTGAAACCGCTTTACATCACGGTCGACCCGCGGGATAACGTGGCCATCCTCGTCAACGAGGGTGGCCTGCCTGCGGGTACGGTGTTCGACTCTGGCCTGACGCTGGTGGAGGACGTACCCGAAGCTCACAAAGTGGCGCTCATAGATATTCCCGAAGGTGCGCCGATTCTGCGCTACGGCTCGGTGATTGGCTTTGCAAATTGCGACATTGCAAGAGGCTCGTGGGTCCACGAAGAGCGCATGAGCATGCCCGCTGCTCCGTCGCTCGACGACCTACCGCTGGCCACGGCCATCCCTGCCGCGCTGCCTCCGCTGGAGGGCTATACGTTTGAGGGCTTCGTCAATGACGACGGATCGGTGGGTACCAAAAACATCCTTGGCATCACCACCACGGTGCAGTGCGTCGCAGCTACGGTCGATTACGCAGTCACACGCATCAAGCGGGAAATCCTCCCACGCTATCCCAACGTGGACGACGTCATCGCGCTGACGCACAACTACGGCTGCGGCATCGCCATCGAGGCTCCGGGCAGCGAGATTCCGATCCGCACCCTGCGCAACATCAGCCTGAACCCGAACCTGGGTGGCGCGCCGATGGTCGTCAGCCTGGGATGCGAGAAGCTCCAGCCGGTGCGGCTGCTGCCGTCGAATACGCTGCCGATTCTGAATGCGTCACCGTACGTGGTGCGCCTGCAGGATGAGGAACACCACAGCTTCGAAGACATGGTGATCGCCATCATGGAGCTGGCCGAGACGCGCCTTGCCGAACTCGACAAACGCAAGCGGGTGACTTGTCCCGCCTCAAGTCTGGTGGTTGGACTGCAATGCGGCGGCAGCGATGCGTTCTCCGGTGTCACCGCCAACCCCGCTGTGGGCTACGCGAGCGACCTCCTCGTCCGCGCCGGCGCCACCGTCATGTTCTCCGAGGTCACCGAGGTCCGCGACGCAATCCACCTGCTGACCGCACGCGCTACCAACGAGCAGGTAGCGCGAGACCTGGTCTGCGAGATGGCGTGGTACGACAACTACCTGGGCCGCGGAGACGTCGACCGCAGCGCCAATACCAGCCCGGGCAACAAGCGCGGGGGGCTGACCAACATTGTCGAAAAAGCACTGGGATCTGTCGCCAAGGCCGGAACCGCCGCCATCTCGGGCGTGATTGGACCCGGTGAACGCGTACGTACCAAAGGCCTAATCTTTGCGGCGACCCCGGCCAGCGACTTCATCTGCGGGACGTTGCAACTAGCCGCAGCGATGAACATGCACGTCTTTACGACTGGCCGCGGCACACCGTACGGTCTTTCGATGGTTCCGGTCATCAAGGTCGCCTCGCGCTCGACACTCGCGGGCCGCTGGTCGGATCTCATCGATATCAACGCCGGCACCATCGCCACCGGCGAAGCGACCATCGAAGAGGTGGGCATGCAGATCTTCCAGATGATCCTCGATGTCGCCAGCGGACGCCATGAGACATGGGCGGACCATTGGGGGCTGAGCAATGATCTGGCGCTCTTCAACCCTTCACCGGTGACTTAGACTGCGGCAAGTTCAAGCTCGTCGGCGCTGGTCACAACCGCGATCGTAGCAATCCTCCGGTTCACTACCCACAACATCGCAATCAACACCACCGGCCCCGCCTGTAGCGAAGTTGTCGATGCGATTGGTGCCATCAACAGCGGCAGGACCCACGCCAGCGTGAGCAACTCCCGCTCACCGTGCATCCAGCCGTCGCGTACCCCAACCAACGCAAGCCACGCAATCGGAAATGCGAGCCACACCAGGTCGTAGTCGAACACATACGGGCTGATCAGGAATGTCGCGGCCATCAAAACTGCACCCCTCAACTGCCAGTCCTGCGAGCGCCGCCAAACGCGCCATACAAGAACCGCCGCGGCAATCGCCACCGCGATATGCAGGCCATATGCGACCCGCACCGGCGCATGCAGCAGACGCACCAAGGCAAACACCGTGGGCATCTTCTGCCACGGCAGCCCGCCCTGTTCCAGCAGCATCTGGGCGGTCGCAATGCTACCCAGCCAGGCCTTGAAGGTCGCTTGCCCCAGCACTGCTGTTCCCGCCGCCATCAAGGCGCATGCCGTGACGGCTGCGGCTACGATACTCCGCCACGCGCCAATCGCAACCAGCGCGACCGGGAACAGAATCGCAAGGTGCGGCTTGATCGCCAGCAACCCGATCAACACTCCCGCGAAATACGGTCGCCGCTTCAGGCAAAGGATCGCCGCCGCCGCGAGCCCCGCAGTCAGAAACGCGTTTTGCCCATCCATGAAGTTGATGCACACGCCGGAAAATCCCGCGAGACACCACATAGCGATCGAGTTCCGGACAACTCGCCGAAGTACCGCAACAAAGAATCCCAGGGTCGAAAAAATGTAAAGGAGGTAGGCTGCGACATACGGCAGGTGTGCCAGCGGAAGAACCAACACATAGAACGACGGCGGATAGAACCAGCCGAATACCTTGGTCGAAGCAGGCACGGCAACTTGCTCAAACGCGAAGATGCGGCTGGCATTGTAAGCATCTGGAGCGTGACCTTGCAGCGCGGCCAGCGACGCTCCCCAGAATGTGATGAAATCGTTGCCGAAGGGGTTCCCCTCGGCGTCGACCATGTGTTTGAACGACAGCAACCAAACGCCAGTCATCACGGCGAACAGCACCACCAATAGTCGCGGATACACCTTGAGGCGGTTCCCATTCAACCAGTGTTCGCCGCTGTTTGCAGATTTCTCCATCACCCAGTAAGCCTATCGTCGAATATCGCGCCCCACTTACAACTATCCGGTGGAAAGCGGCAGACGTTAGTACCATGGAAGGTGAGGACGTTCGCCCGCGATGAATTTGTGGCATAAGACCCGCACCACTCTTGAAATGATCAAGTGGGAGCACTCCATCTTCGCGCTGCCCTTCGCGCTTACGGGAGCAACGCTCGCCGCTTCAGGCGTCCCGACAGGGTGGCAAGTTTTCTGGATTGTCGCCTGCATGGTGCTTGCCCGCTCCGCTGGCATGGCCTTCAACCGCTGGGCCGACTCTGAGTTGGACGCCGCCAACCCCCGCACTGCGATGCGTGCCATCCCCGCTGGGCAGCTCTCGCGCGGCTTCGTCGGCTGGTTCACGGTTCTGGCCGCGGCGCTGTTCATCGTGTCAGCAGCCCAGCTCAACCGACTTACCCTGCTGCTCTCTCCAGTTGCGCTGGCGATTGTGCTCGTCTACTCGTATGCCAAGCGATTTACGCGCTGGTCGCACCTGGTTCTCGGGCTAGCACTTGGAGTGGCGCCATCCGCCGCGTGGATTGCCATCCGAGGCTCGCTCGATCCGCGCATTGTCGTACTGACCCTCATCGTTCTTTGCTGGGTGGGCGGATTCGATATGCTGTACGCCTGCCAGGACGCCGAGCACGACCGCAAGGTAGGCCTTAACAGCCTCCCTGCAGCAATCGGCATTTCCGGGGCGTTCTGGATTGCGCGCCTGCTGCACACCGTCATGCTTGGGCTGTCGGCTTGGCTGATTTACCTGTTCGGACTTGGGCTGGTCGCTTGGATCGGAATCGCAATCGTCGCCGCGCTGCTGGCCTACGAGCACGCGATCGTGTCGCCCACAGATCTTAGCCGAATGAATGCCGCGTTCTTTATGATGAACGGCGTCATCTCCATCGTATTTTTCGTCTTCGTTGCAATGGATGTTGTACTACGCGGCCATGCTCCTCTAGCGGGCGTAAACTGAGATAGTGATCATCGCAACCAGTGCGCTGCACGAAATTCGCGCCAAGGTGCAGGGGCGCGACCGTATCTCGTCCGCCGATGCCCTCTGGCTGTGGAAGAACGCATCGGACGCCGAACTGCGCGAACTGGCGATGGCGGTTCGCGGTCGCTTCCACGCGCCCGACGCCTGCACCTACATGGTCATGCGGATCGTCAATTACACGAATGTGTGTGTGGCGCAGTGCGACTATTGCGCGTTCTACAAGCTACCCGGCCAGGCAGGAGGTTATGTCCTCTCGCAGGAAGAGGTGTTCGCCAAACTGGACGAACTGCTCGTCCTCGGCGGCGATCTCGCAGCGTTCAACGGTGGCTTCAACCCGCATCTGCCGCTGGACTACTACTGCGAACTATTCGCCGCGATCCGCGTCCGCTACGGCGATCAGCTGGAGTTCTACGCGCTTACCATCGCCGAGTTCATGTACCTTGCCGACCACGCCAAACTCGACTTCGCCGCAGCTGCCGAGCGCTTCAAACAGGCCGGGGTTCGCTGGATCACCGGCGGCGGATCCGAGATTCTGACAGAAGACTTTCGCCGCCGCCACAGCAAGTTCAAGTACACCGTCGCGCAATATTTCGAAGCTCAGAAAGCCATCGTGGACGCTGGGTTGAAGACCACGGCAACCATGGTCGTCGGCTTCGACGAGACCATCGAAGAGCGCATCGAACACCTCGAAAGCACCCGCCAGTTCCAGGATGAGACGAACGGGCTGGCAAGCTTTCTGTGCTGGACCTTCAAGCCTTACTTCACCCAAATCGGCGGCATTGAGATCACGACTGCGGAATACCTCCGCCACCTTGCGCTGTGTCGCATTTATCTGGACAACATTCCGCGCATTCGCACGTCGGTCCTGACCCAGAACGAACGCGCGCTCGAAGGCCTGCTGTGCGGCGCGGACGACTTCGACCTGCCGATCGAAGACGAGGTCACGCAAAAGGCGGGAGCCACCATCAGCCTCAATTTCGAAAAAATCCTCAACTACGCGCGTGAGTTGGGATTCACTCCGACCTACAGGCACGTGGCGCTCCAGCCCCGCGATTAGGCGCTGTTCAGCATCTCCGGCCCGTTGTTGCGGACGTTTCCGACCAGTGGATTGCAGGGTGTCAACTCCATCAGTTCGGACTCGTACGGCCGCAGCAGATGCGTCGGCGCGGGGCGGCTGTCGTCTCGATCCAGCCACTCCTGCCAGTCACGCGGATGCAGGATCACCGGCATCCTGGTGTGGACGGTGGACATGAGTTCGTTGGCCTCGGTCGTAATGATCGAAAAGCTCTGCAGCCACCTACCGTCGGGCTCTTTCCAAGCGTCCCACACGCCTGCGAACGCCATCGGTTCGCGGTTGGTCAGCGAGATGGCGAACGGCTTCTTGACTGGCTTTTTCTCACCTTCAAGGGTCTGCCACTCGTAAAACCCATCCGCCGGAACGAGGCAGCGACGCTTGCGGAAGGGTACGCGAAAGGTGGCAGATGTCGCGATCGACTCAGCGCGCGCATTGAAGGTGGAGAACCCTTTGAATGCGGCTGGGGTCTTGGCGAAATAGGGGACGAGGCCCCACCGCATCAGCTCCAGTTCCCGTTTGCCAGAGTCTCGCCCGACGCGAATGACCGGTTCGAACATTGTCGGCGCGATGTTGTAGTCCGGCGCCAACGCGACTTCAGGCACGTCGCGGAGCTGGAATCGCTCGGCGATCTGCTGCTTGTCGGCGTTGCTGTAATAGCGTCCACACACCTTAGCAGTCTAGCTCCCGGGAAGCGTGTCCGCCGTCTTGTCCCAGTGGCTCAGAATCAGATGGAGGACCGTACTTCCGCAGAGCCACGCAGATTGCAGGGCCAACTGCGTTCCGGGATGCGCCTCGGTTACCGATTCGACCGCCGTATGCCCAGGCCTCGGCTCGGTATAGTTGCTGCCTGTCCGCAGCACCATGACGCGGTTGGTGTCGACCTTGTGCATGGCGCTGAGACGCTCAATTGCAGCCATGAATCCAGCGTCTTCCATCTCCGTCATGGCGAACTCGCCTTTACCATCCGTGTATAGCCGCACCCAGTTCCGCGCGAACTCGGTCATGGCCTTGCCGTGCCAGAAGTAGTCCGATGCGAAGCTGTCTCCCATAAACACGAACGGCGGAAGCATGGCTTTGGGGTAATTCGTATACTCTGCCCGATACGCCGACACCTTTGGATCGTCGCCCAGTTTCAGGTCCTTCGTCTGGTCGTAAGCCCATGCCGCCAGCTTGGCGTTCAGCGGAAAATTGTTGCTGCGGAACCACCCGACCGCCTTCACCGTCGCCGGCGTTGGAGTTTTCGCATCTACCGGAAAGAAGCCATAAGGCCAGTCCGCAGGAGCGTCTTTTGCGTCGATCTGACGGGCCACATCGTTGATGACAAACCTGGCCCACGCCGCCGACCCCATCGACCCCACCTTCGGGTCCACACCCGCAATGCCGTTCATCAGCCAGTAGGCGCGGGTAAGATCGAAGCGCGGATCGAGCCCCAACGCCATCGTTGAAGCCGTCGCGTTCACCAGCGTCGTGCCGCACACCATGCCCAGCACGGTGTGCTCTTTGTTCGTGCGCAAGGGGTGAATGCCACCCGGAAACTCAATCACTTCATCCAGATGCTCGCGTTCTACCCATAGTTGGAACTCGCCGGGGGTGTCGCCGGTGTCGTTGCCAATCTCAAATGTCGCAACGATGACCGCACGAATGGGCCAGGGCTTTTGTTGCGAATGTGCTGGATCGGCTACCACCAGGGCAAAGCACACGGCGGCGACGGCGGACAGGCGAGAGCGCATTGAGGTTCTCCGGCAAAATGTGTTGATGTGCTCAAGGGTATCGCAAGGCAAAAAAACGCGACGGCGGCCGGAACATTTACTATGGTTTTACAGTCTATTTCCCCAATCCCCCGCTCCTGCATCACTCCGAGGAACCATGCGTACTGCACTTCGCACCACGATCCTAGCTGGCCTTCTGGCCGCCGCCGCCACCTCTACCGCCTTCGCCGCGCCGCCGTCCAAGCCACTGAAGCTGCCGGAGATCAAGTTTGAAAAATTCACCCTGCCGAATGGCCTCACGGTCATCACGCATGAGGATCATCGCCTGCCGCTGGTCTCGGTCGATCTCTGGTATCACGTCGGCCCACTGAATGAGCGCGCTGGACGCACCGGCTTCGCGCACCTCTTCGAGCACATGATGTTCGAGGGTTCGGAGCATGTCGGCGAGAAGGCCCACATCAAGATCGTCGACGGAGCCGGGGCGACAGACGTCAACGGCACTACGAGCTTCGACCGTACCAACTACTTCGAGACCCTGCCCGCCAACCAGCTTGAGCTTGGGCTGTGGCTCGAATCCGACCGCATGGGATTTCTGATGGAAGGCCTTGATCGCGTGAAGCTCGCCAACCAGCGCGACGTCGTCCGCAACGAGCGCCGCCAGGGCGAGGGCCGCCCCTACCAGGCCGCCGACGAGCAGGTCCAGCACCTGCTCTTCCCCAAGTCGCACCCCTATTACGGCAACGTCATCGGCTCCCACGCCGATATTGAAGCCGCGCGCATTCAGGACATCCGCGACTTCCACCAGCAGTTCTACACGCCCAACAATGCCTCCATCGCGATCGCGGGAGACTTCAACCCAGCTCAGCTGAAGGCTCTGCTGACCAAGTACTTCGGGCCGATCCCGCAGGGTCCGCCCGTTGCTCCGGTGAACGTCGCTACGCCAGCCATCACGGAGCAACGTCGCGCCACCGTCACCGACACCGTGAAGCTTCCGCAGGTACGCATCGCCTTCCTCGCCCCTGCTATCTTCACGCCCGGCTCCGACGACACGTCTGTCGCAATTTTTGCGCTGGCCGGCGGCAAGGCCAGCCGTCTCGATCAGGCGATGGTGATCAAGAATCAGGTTGCGCAGAGCGTAAGCTGCTACGACCAGGCGCTCAAGCTGACCGGTCTCATCTCCTGCAGCATCACGGCCAAGCCCGGCGTGAAGCCTGAGGATCTGGAAGCCATCTTCTGGACTGAGCTGGCCAAGCTACAGGCCGAAGGGCCCACCCAGAAAGAGGTCGACGCCGCAAAGGCGCTCAGCCTGACTCGCAAGATCTCGGGCCTCCAGCGCCTGGGCGGTTTCGGCGGCGTCGCCGACACCATGAACGAATACAACCAGTACACCAATGACCCCGGCTACCTCGCCAAGGATGTCGCCGCCGAGCAGGCTGTGACGGTCGCCAGCGCCAAGGCCGCAGCCGTCAAATATCTCCGCAAGGATGGGTCCGTAGTCGTCTACTGCCTCCCGGGCAAAAAGGTGACTGACGACGTTCCGCGCAGCCCTGAGAACACCGACGCAGACGTCAAGATCGTGGAGCCCTACACCGCAGACTTCGAGACCGCGCAGAACTGGCGCAAGACGCAGCCCGCGGCTGGTCCTGCCCTCACCTTCCATCTGCCTGTGCCCAAGACCTTCACCCTGAAGAATGGGCTGCAGGTTCTGTATGTTGAGGATCACAACCTGCCCGTGGTCTCTGCTCAGCTGACGACACGCGCAGGTAGCGAAAACACCACCCCCGACAAGGCTGGCCTTGCATCCCTGGCCGCCGCCACCATGGCTGAGGCCACCACCACGCGCGACCTCACCAAACTCGCCGAGGATCAGGAGGCTATCGGAACGCGCATTCAGGTGGGTGCATCCACCGACGCAGCAACCGCAGGCCTCAGCGTCACGACGAACAATGCCGACGCCGGCTTTGAGCTGCTTTCCGACGTCATCCAGCACCCTGCCTTCAAGGATGAGGACTTCGAACGCTTGCGCAAGCAGCGCATCGTCACCATCAGCCAGCAGGCGGATTCCGTTCAGGCCATGGCCATCCGCATCGGGCCGCAACTCCTGTACGGGGACCAGCCTTATGGCGCAGCGGCCACCGGCACGGTCGACACGGTCACCAAGCTGACCCACGACGATATCGCGACGTTCTACAAGATGCACGTCGGCCCGGCCGACTCCGCGCTCGCGTTGACCGGCGACCTCAACGAAGCCGAAGCGCATCGTCTGGCTGAAAAGTATTTCGGCGGCTGGACCAGCAGCGCGAGCTCCGGCGTCACAATTCCCCCGCCACCCGCAGCGCCAACGCGCAGGATCGTAATCGTCGACAAGCCAGGCGCACCGCAGACGGCGTTGTTCGCCTTCGGAATGGGTCTGCCGATCACCACACCCGACCTGCAGGCGCTGCAGATCATGAACTATACCCTCGGAGGCGCCTTCGCGAGCCGCATCAACATGAACCTCCGCGAGGTCCACGGCTACACCTACGGTGCGCAGTCGCAGTACAGCTTTTACCGCGAGGGTGGCACGTTTATCGCCGGCGGTCTGGTCCGTACGGACATCACCGGCCCGGCGGCAAAGGAACTGCTCTACGAGATCCAGCGCTTCCCCACCAACCCACCCACCGACGCCGAACTGAAAGAGGCGAAGGATAACCGCATCCAATCCATACCGGCACTCTTCGAGACGACAGGCGCCACAGCCGAAGCCATCTCTTCCATCTTCACCTACAAGCGTCCGCTGGACTATTACACGACCCTGCCGGAGAAGTACCGGTCAGTGACTGCGGCTGACATCACGCGGGTTGCAAAGGACGATGTTCATCCCGACAACCTAATCATCGTAGCGGTGGGAGATCGCACCAAGATCGAAGCCGGCCTGAAAGACACAAATCTTGGGCCGATTGAAATCAGAACCCCAACCGGCGAACTGGCCAAGTAACCCCGCAGCAATCCCTGAGATCAAAAGCCCCGCACGCAGCCTCGGCTGCTTGTGGGGTTTTGCTGTTGGCATTCTGAATCCTTACCCATGTTTATTATTGTTGCGAACTTTTGGGCCGGATATATTTCTCCCGATGAGCGGTAGATCATTCAGCAGTTCGCCCCAATGCGCACGTTAGCCCAACTCACCCTGCTTCCCCTCATTTTCTTTGCGGTTGCGGCATCGTCCAAACAGCCCCGACACTTCAGACCTCTACTACCACCAGCGCGACCCTGATCAGCGGCCGGGTACACGGGGGCCAGCAGCCCGTTACCGGATCGACCATTCAGCTGTGGCAGGTCGGCACCACCGGCTACGGCACAGGCGCAGCGACCCTCGGTTCGAGTGTCCAGACCGGCCCCGATGGGAGCTTCAACATCAGCGGCGCCTTCAGCTGTTCAGCGGCAGCCAACGGCGGCAATACCTTCGTCTACATCACCGCGACCGGCGGCAACCCAGGCCTGACCGCGGGCACCAACAACGACGCGCTGCTGCTGATGGCCACGCTCGGCAAGTGCAGCGACCTTGGCTCATCGCAGTTCATTTTCATCGATGAGGTGACGACCGTCGGGTCTGTCTATTGCCTGTCGCAGTTCATGAACTCCAGCGGCGGCATCGGCTCCTCTCCGACCGGTACGCAGGATCTTGCGAACGCGTTCTCCACCGTAACGAATATCGTCAACAACACCACCGGTTTCGCGCGTGCGACGACCCCACGCGGCAACGGTGTGGTGCCACAGCAGGAGCTCAACAGCCTCGCCAACCTCCTCGTTCCGTGCGTCAACTCGGCCAACTCGTCGTCGCCTTCCTGCACGGCGTTGTTCGCCGCGTCGCCTTCAGCCGCGAACGTTACCCCAACCAATACTCTTACGGCGCTGTTGAACATTGCCCAGAACCCAGCGCGGAACGTAACAACGCTATTCAATCTTGCCACCGCGAATGCTGCGTTCCAGCCGTCGCTGACAGCCTCTCCGAGTGATTGGACCGTCGCGATCGGCTTCTCCTCCGGCGGTGCCGGTCCTTCAGCCCTCGCGGTCGACTCGATCGGCAATGTCTGGATCACCAACTATGGGCTGACTGGTGGTGGGGCTTCGAGCCTCAGCCTGATTACTACGACGGGCGTACCCGCCGTCGGCAATCCGTTGATCAGTGGTTCCATCATCAACGGCGCCTCAGGCGTCGCCATCGACACTGCCGACAACGTGTGGATCGCCAATCGCGATAACAGCAGCACAATGTCGTTCACTTCCAGCTTCAACGGCAGCAATTACTTCATCAACACCGGCTCCGGACCTTACTCCGGGCTGGGCCTTGGCTCTCCCATTGGAGTCGCCGTCGACGGATCGAACAACGTCTGGTTTGCCAACAACGGAAACAACAGCGTCTTCGAACTCACCAGCGGCGGCCCGGGGTCGATCTCCTATACCGGCGGAGGTCTAAGCGCACCGCGCGGCATCGCGATGGATACGCTGGGCAACGCGTGGGTGACCAACACAGCGGGAGCGTCGATCACCAAAGTCAACCCCAACGCGTCGAGCGACCAGGCGACCGCTTACAGCGGCGGTGGACTGACATCGCCTGTTGGCATCGCAATCGACGCTTCCTCCAATACGTGGATGACCGACTTGAACCTAGGTCAGATTGCAAAGCTCGGACCCACCGGCTCTCCCATCACCTCGTCCGCCGGATACTCGGGCGGCGGCATCACCGGATCGAACGGCGACGCCATCGACGGGAGTGGAAACCTGTGGGTGGCGAACAGCGCCGGAAACAGTCTCTCGCAGCTCAAAGCAAACGGGAGCGCTGTCACGCCGGCAGCCGGATACCAGGGCGGTCTCCTGGCCTCGCCGACGGCCATCGCCCTGGATGGTGCGGGAAACGTGTGGCTGGCAAACTCTGCTCCGGTTTCCTCCTCAGGTCTGGCCATCACGGTCACTGAGTTCATTGGTCTCGCGTCACCTGTCGTCACACCGATTTCCCTGGGTCTGCACAACTCGAAGCTAGGCCAGCGCCCTTAACCCCGCTTGGCAATGTAACGCTGCCGCACGGCGGCGGATCACCCCTTGGGGAGAGCCGTCGCCGTGCGGTATGCTGCATTCACGATGAAAAATTTACGTTGTGCGTTCGGAATCGCGGCGGCCCTTGGCCTCGTCTGTATGGATCAACAAGCTTTATCGCAGGTGGTGGTGAAGGCCGCGCGGATGCTGGATGTCCGCAGTGGAAGAATCGTCTCTCCCGGCGAGGTGGTCGTCGACGGACAGCGCATCGTTTCCATCGGTGCCGGGGCCGAGCCAGCGGGAGCCAAGGTGATCGACCTGGGCGACGTGACTCTGATGCCCGGAATGATCGACGCCCACGTTCATCTCTTCCTGCATCCCGGTGCGGAAGATCTGCAGACCGTGGAAGAGAGCGTGCCGCAACGTACGTTGATTGCGATCGACGCTGCGCGGATGGACCTTTTGGGCGGCTTTACGGCAGAGCGCGACATGGGCACGGAAGGCGCAGGGTCAGCCGATACCGCCGTCCGCGAGGCCATCAACTCCGGGATGTTTCCAGGCCCGCGCATGCGCATGAGTGGCAACGCGGTGGACCTGCTGGGCGGCCACGAAGACGCGAACCGCTTCAATCCGGCACAGCATGTTCTCTCCAACGCCGATTACGCGAATAACGCGAATGAACTCAGACAGGTGATCCGCCAGCAGCGCAAGGAAGGCGCTGATTTCACCAAGATCTACGAGACCGGCGCCGACCGCTATGCGAATGGAGTGCTGACCACGCCCTATCAATACACCGTTGAGGAGCTGAAGGCAGCGATCGCCGAAACGAACCGCTACGGCAGAGGCCCAGGCCATGGTGTTTCGGTACACGCGACAGCCGAGCCGGGGACTGGCTTCGCAGTCGAGGCTGGTGTCGAGTCGGTCGACCACGCCGACTACCTCAGCCCGGCGACCATGAAGATGATGAAGGAGAAAGGAATTCCGGCCGTTCCCACCTTCGCGATCTCGGAATACTTCGCCATCCATGCCGGTTCACCGGCGGCGACTGCACGGCGGATGGAGAGCCTGAACTTTCATGTTGCGGAGTTCAAAAAGCAGCTTGCCGCCGGCGTTCCCATGGCGGTCGGCAGCGATGTTGGCCCGTTCCCGCACGGCACCCAGGCACGGGAGCTGGAGCTGATGGTGAAGTACGGCATGACGCCCGCAGACGTGCTGAAGGCCGACCTGCTGAACGGTGCGAAGCTGCTCGGATGGGACGGCCAGATTGGCGAACTCAAGGCTGGCTTCTACGCCGACGTCATCGCGGTCGAGGGAAACCCGATCGCCGACATCTCCTCGGTGACAAAGGTCAAGTTCGTGATGAAGGGCGGAGTGGTCTATAAGCAGTAGGGTCTCGGTGGAGCAGGATTCCCACTCCCTGCAATTGGCATCGCAAGGAGTGGGTTCAGGAACGGTGGAGTCTATTGTTCGTCTGCGGAGGGGCCGTAAGTCTTGGGGACTGGCACACCGAGCAGGCGGAGGTACACACCGAGCTGCGCACGGTGGTGGACGAGGTGGTTGATCCCGAGCGTCCGATAGGCGGCGTAGCGGTCGCCTTCAAAGATCTTGTAGTCGCCGTAGACCAGTGACCATGGCTCCGTAAAGCTCGCGTCGGAGAGACTTCCAACGGTCGCGATCGCCTTTGCTGCCAGCTCGTCGAACACGGCGAGGTTCTGCGTGGTCGTTTCGAATTTATGGGGCGGAGTATCACCCGGTGCGGCCAGGTCCGTGGGTGGCGCAGTCAGGGTTAGAACCGAGAACATTGGCATCTCAGCCACATGGCCGGCAAGTCCGGCAAGTTTCATTGATTTTTCGTGACACCGATATTCAGTTTGGCCGTCGGGAACAGCGGCCAGCATGCGGCGCGTGTTGGCGAGTTCCGATTCCAGCTCAGGCAGGATGAGTTGGCTGATGTGGTGTGTGTCAGGCATGGCACAGATCTCCCTGGATTGGTCCAAGCAGGGATTATAGCCTCGCCGTGTTGACCGCGCACATCGTTTTCAGCCCGCTCTATTGAGCAATGCGCCGCTTGAGCAGGGCGAGGAACCCGTCACGCGGAGACTCGAATTGCGCCAGCACGCGGGTCGTGTGGCCGCCGACCAGTCGCCCACGGTCGCGATACATCCAATCGGACATCTGCTCCGGCCGGAAGCCAACGCGCTTGCGGTAGGAGAGCGTTCGAAGCGCAGGCCGATCACAGACGATGCCGGTCGCGGGACGTGTGCTGAAGTCGAGATCGCCGAGCCAGATGTATTCGCGCTGGTCGCCGTCGACGAAGACTGCCTGTATGCGGAAGTCGGTCTGCCCCTTGCGCGGCAAGCGAAACGCACGGAAGAATTCGCTGATAGAGTTGCGCGCCGTTTCGATGGCGTGCGCCAGCGACAGATCGGCTACTGGCGTAGCTTCAATTTCGTGTTGGGAGAGTTGCAATGTACTTCTCCGGGAGAGTTGAGATACAGCGTCGCGGGATGAACTGTCCCTCCGTAACGCTTGTACTAAATATCGGTTACCAACGGGGTGCGGTCACTCCCTCCAAGGTGTGATATCGGCAAGGAGGAGCGACCCGTGAATCATACGCAACAGCGAGCCGCTTCTCAGTAGCCGGTAATGTTGAAGCCGCAGTCCACAAATGTGATTTCGCCGGTGATCCCACTGGCGAGCGGGCTGAGCAGGAAGGCTGCAGTGTTACCAACTTCGAGCGCATCGACATTGCGCTTGATCGGGGCGCGATTCGCGGCGGCATCGAGCATCGACTGCAGGTCGCCGATACCACGGGCGGCCAGCGTCTTGATCGGACCGGCGGAGATGGCGTTCACACGAATTCCCTTCGCACCGAGATCGGCCGCGAGGTAACGCACCGTTGCCTCCAGCGCAGCCTTCGCAACGCCCATTACGTTGTAGTTCGGGATCACCTTTTCCGAGCCGTAGTAGGTCAGGGTCAGGATGCTTCCACCATCGGTCATTAGCGGCTCAGCGGCGCGGGCCAGCGCGATCAGCGAGTAGGCGCTGATGTCGTGTGCGATGCGGAAGTCTTCGCGAGCGGTGTTCAGCACCGAGTTCTTAATGTTGGGCGCAAAGCCGATTGAGTGGACGAGAATGTCGAGCTTGCCGTAGGCGGCCTTGAGTTTCTCGAAGACGGCATTGATGTCGGCGTCCACCGCGACGTCGCACTGGAAGGTCTTGACGGGCTTGCCGTCCACCAGCGGCAGGTCGGCGGCGAGGGAGTCTGCCTCACGCTGCAGGCGCTCGTTCTGGTAGCAGATGGCCAGCGTTGCGCCAGCCTCGGAAAGCTTCTGGCAGATGGCCCAGGCGATGCTGCGCTTGTTGGCAAGGCCGAAGACGACGGCGACTTTGCCCTTGAGATCGATCATGGTTCTCCTTCAATGGTCCGTTGATCAGAATATCAGCGGTTGCGCTACAGGGTCAGAAAGTCGTATTGTGCGTCGGTGAGCGGGACCACCGAGAGCCGGAACTGGCGGAACATGATCGAGTCCTTGAAGACGGCGGCCTCGCGGATGGCACCGAGCGGCTTCTCTTTCTTGAGGCGCTTAACGGGCTTGATGACGACCTTGGGATTTTTCGTGTCGCTCGCGTCCACTGAGACCACCTTTGCCGTGCCGACGGCAGCTTTGCCGATGTTCGAGTGGTAGATGACGAGCTTTTCGCCCTTCTTCATGTTGCGCAGATACAGCAGCGCCTGGTTGTTGGCGATGCCGTCCCAGACGGTTTCGCCGTCGCGCAGCAGGTCGTCGTACGAGTATTTGTTGGGTTCGGTCTTGAGAAGGAAAGGCATAAGGACAGGGTATAGGGAACAGGATGCAGGGTGTAGTGGAAATGCGGTTCCGCTGCAACTGTACTTCACCCGCCGAGATCAATCAGGTGGACCTCGGGCAGGGGCTGGCCGAGGAAGTTTGAGCCCAGGCGTTGGAACTTTTCAATAGAATCGGTGGCGTAACACTCGAAGGTTGGCGGTCGGGTTGACGTCGTAGCATCCGCCAGCGCCGCGAAAGCCGTGGCTGCCACAAATGCGGTGGCATCGGCAGAATCCACAACTTCTGCATTGCAGCCAAGCTCTCGCAGGGTGTCGCGAACCAGCGGCGCAATCAGCGGGTAATGTGTGCAGCCCAGAATGACCACAGAAGGCGAGCAGACTGCGAGAGCCTCCTTCAGGTAAATGCGCAAGACTTCGCGCGTAACGTGGTGGTCGGTCCAGCCCTCTTCAATCAGCGGGACGAGCAGTGGGCATGCCTTCTCGATTGGGAGCAGACCCCGGGCTTCGCACGACATGCGGTAGGCGTGGGAGCGGACGGTCGCGGTCGTGGCAAGAATGAGCGTCTCGGCAAGCGGATATTTGTAATGGGTCATCTGGACGACGGGTTCGATCACGCCGAGCACCGGGATTGGCACCGCTGCGACGATCTCCTTCATCGCCAGCGCCGAAGCAGTGTTGCATGCGATAACCAGGTGGTCTGCGCCCCGGGAGGCGAGAAACCGGGCGGCTTCGACTGCATAACGCGCGATGGTCATCTGGGACTTCTCGCCGTATGGCAGTCGCGCCGTGTCGCCGAGATAGATGTAATGGGCGCCCGGAATCCTGTGCAGCAACGCTCTCAGAACCGTGAGTCCCCCGAAGCCGGAATCGAAGACCGCAATGGTAGGGCAAGGTGTAGGCATCAGTTGGGGCTTGTGCTCGAAGTCAGGGTATGCACGCTGTGTTCCGCATCCGACACGCCGTAGGCATGCGACAGATCAGCGTGGCCGTTGAGAGTGTCCCGAGGCTGGCCGTCGACGAGGAATCGGACCTGTGCGATCTCCGGGAAGTTGGCGTGCAGCGTGGCGATGATGGCACGCATGGTCAAATCCTCAGCTTCGATTCCGGACGCGTGACCGTCCACAAATGCTTTCGTCAGATTGACGACGGCAAGCTGGATTCCGCTACTCCTCGCAGGGGCTGGGAATTCATCGGTCGTAATGGCAGCCGGATTCCGGATCGGAAGCGACAGGAAAAACACATCAGTCAGCGCGGGGCCGCTCGGCACCGGATGCGTGGATGCAGGAAGCGCCAGCTTGGTCAGCAGCCGATCCAGAATCACGCGTGCCCGCATGGAGGGCTCGGAGGGCAGCGCCAGCGAGATGTTTTCCATCGCGACGGACCCGTCGGCGTCGTTGGGTGTGGCAATCGAGGCCTGCTCGTTTGGAATGTCGGTCGGCGCGGCGATTGGGCTGGCATCTCGCATCGCGACCATACGCGCATGGTCGCGCTGGCGGCTGAATGCGAGCACGAATCCCATCGCGATGATGGCAGCCACGAGAGACCAGTAAATGACGCGGAGATAGCGCGGGATCACTGCGGCACCGCCTTCGGAGCGGGCTTCGCCGGCACGGGGTCCGGCACCGGGACAGGAACAATGTCGGGCGTCTCAATCGGTATGACGGCCGGCCTGGGCTTGCGAACCGGCGCTGGAGGCGCCGGCTTCGTAACGGGCGTAGTGGCGGGCGCGCCAGCACTGGACTGCGCGGTCAGCTTGGTACGCCAGGACGTGAGCGCAGCTGCAACGGCATCGGCGATCCGCTGCTGGTAGGCTCCGTCCGAAGCCGGAGTTGCGGCGTCAGGACTTTCCAGGGGCGCGAGCTCCAGCACAACCGCCGGGCAGGTCATCGAATCAATTGGCGGCACCGAAACATGGCCGACCACAAGCGGGATGCGAATCGCGTGGATGGCGTCAGAAAGCTCAAATGTAAGCCCCAGTGACTGCTGCAGACTGGACGCCTGGGCCGTGTCCCACCGCAGAACGGTGGGGGTCGACTCGAACACCGAGCTGAGTGGCGAAACAGGCGTCAGCGATGAGGTAAACAGATGGACGCCGTGGCCGCCATTGGACATATGAATCACCAGACAGGTGGCCGCGCGGGAATGATTGGCGAGCTCCGCCCGCTGATCCAGCGTGGGCTGGTCGGCGGCACTGTCGTGGGTCAGCACCACCGTAAACCCGTGGGCGGTCAGCGCGGTCCGCAGTCGCCCGGCAAATGCCACTGTCGCGTCTTTCTCCAGCGAGTCAGCAGCCAACGTGGTGCCATTGTCAGGACCGCCGTGGGCGGGATCGAGCAGCACGAGGTTGGGGAGCAACGCGGGTTGAGCCTGCTTGGGTTTCGCTTTAAGAGCGCCGCTGGCCGGGCTTTGGGCGTGGGCGGTTATCGCCGCAAGGGCGAGCAGCAGTCCGCGGATTGGTAGGCAGAGTCGGGCCACAGTGAGTATTGAGATTGTAGCTGGAGCAGCAGAACGATACGCTCCCCTGGGCTGTACTGCCCCACCCTGCGACGATCAGCCCGTCGCGAGGATGAGGCACCTATTGTGTCGGTTTAGTCGAGGGCGTAGATGGCGAGGCCACTGAGGAGTTTGGGATAGAAGTCGGTCGACTTCTGCGGCATCACGTCGCCCGAGAGTGAGATATCGCGCAACTGGTCCAGCGTGACCGGCTTTATGAGGAAGGCGATATCGGCTTTGCCGGTGTGGACCTGCTCCACGGCCTCTTCCGCGCTGCGGATGTAGCGGATATTGGTCAGATCGGCAATGGACTGATGCGAGAGCTGCAGCAGGTGCTCTAGAACGATTCGGTGCAGTTGCACGACGTCCAGCTTCGCCTGGCGCGCCGATATCTCCGGATGCAGTTCCTGAAGTGCGGCCAGAATTGCCTCGGACTTTGCCTTCAGGAGATGATTCCCGTCGCGAGTTGCCGCGATGAACGCCACCCCTTCCGCCGCGACCAACTCCTCGCTAGCCGGCTCGACCAGCGGCAGAATGTCGAAGTATGCCTCGGCCGCTGTGAGAAAAGCTTCGGTGGAAAAGTCGTCCAGCCCAAAGACGACGCGGTGCGTGGGCAGAATCGTGATGCCCGGCGCGTCCATGTTGACGAACGTCATCATCATCGCAGCCTCAGGAAACGGCGGCTTCAGCGCGCGGGAGTGCGGCTCGTCGGCCCTTTCCGACGGCGATTCAAAATCGTCTTCCGGGCGGGGTGCCGACCGGTCGAGACCAAGCTCCGCAGAGCGCTGCTTCATGTAGGTCACCGATGTTTCATAGCGGTGGTGGCCGTCTGCGATAATCAGCTTTTTATCCTGCATCGCGGTCGTGATCAGGTTGATCAGCGTGGGGTCGGTCAGCTTCCACACCTTGTGGACCACGTCGTACTCGTCGGTGATTTCGAGGTCGGCGGGGCGACCAGAATCGAAGATCAGCCGCTCGGCAGTGAACGCCGGGTCGCTGTACAGCATGTAAATCTGCTCGCAGTAGGCGCGGGTGGCTTTGAAAAGGGCGAGCCGGTCCGACTTGTGCTTCGGAAATGTCTGCTCGTGGCGGTAAACGACCTGGTCGGCATAGTCGTACAGGTGGCCGAGCCCGATGAAGCCTCGGCGCTCGCGAACCTCCTGCGTGCCGGGGACAGTATAGGTCTGCGAGTAGCCGTACAGCGCGGCCTCCGCCTCTTCCCGGAGAATGCCTTTTTTGCGCCACGAAACGAGCGACTCGGCGGCGCGGGTGTAGACATTGTGCGCAGGCTCACCGGGGGTTGGGGCGAAGGCGTCGGTATCGCCCGGCTCTTTCTTGCCCAGGATGACGCGGATCAGGTTGTACTTCGACCGGTCGTAGTAGGTCTGCTGCATCTCCGGCGTGATCTTGTCGTACGGCTGGGTGACGACGTCCTCCATCTTGACTTTCTGGGTGTCGTAGCGAAGGGCGCGGAAAGGGTAAATGCGTGCCATGTCTGTTTGAAGTCTCCAGGATAGATTGTACGGGTGCAGGCAGAAAGGCAAAGGTGTGAACGGGATAAGAGGGATCAAGGCGGGATGAGTTCGGGATGAAA
>JANXWZ010000020.1 GCA_025350865.1 Rhodanobacteraceae bacterium | reverse complement strand
AGGGTAAAGCGGCTGGTTATGGACAATGAAAAGAAAAAGATCGGTGTCATCGGTGTAAATCGGTGTTAGGCCTTTCGGGAATGAGGCGATGACGAAATGGGAATGAGGATTGGTTTTGGGTTTGACTCGCATGCGTTCAAGGCCGGTGTGCCGCTGTACATTGGTGGGCTACTGATCGAGCATCCCGAGGGGCTGGCCGGGCACTCGGATGGGGACGTACTGCTCCATGCGATCACGGATGCGCTGTTGGGCGCGGTGTCCGCCGGTGATATTGGCACGTTCTTTCCGCCGAGCGACCCGCGCTGGAAGGGTGCGGCGTCGAGCCTTTTCCTAAAGACGGCAATGGAAGAGATCAAGACCGCCGGGTACAAGATCGTCAATATCGATACCTGTCTGGTAATGATGCGGCCCAAGATCGTGCCGATCGCCGGCGAGCTGCGCGAGCGTGTCGCGGAACTGTTGGGTATCAAACCGGGTGAGGTTGGGATCAAGGCCAAGACGCCCGAGGGGCTGAACCAGGATGGCGTTGCGGTTGCTTATGCAACGGTGCTGCTGGAGAGTCTCGAGGCGGACGCCGGACTGAAGAAGTATGCGGCGACGGCGGATGTGGATGATATGGATGCGGTGGTTGAGAGCCTAGTGGGTGTCCAGCGGGATTTGTCGGCGTTGGGGCGGAAGGTCCCCGCGTTCGATGCTGATGATCTGACCTGAAGACAGTTGGTAGTGAAAAACCCAACATCAGCCAAACGGGTGTTCAAGGCTGGGGCTGGGCTGGGTAAAGAAGACTCCGCCCGATTCGCTTACGTGCCAGTCGTCTTCCAGCCGGACCCCGAAGGCCTTGGGATCTTCCGGCTGGCCGGGCAGGTAAATGCCGGGCTCGTCGGAGAAGCACATGCCCACTTCGAGCGGCTGGTTGTTGCCTCGGACGAGATAGGGCCATTCGTGGCCGTCCATGCCGATGCCGTGGCCTAACCGGTGGCTGAACGTCTTGTAGTCGGGGCCGAAGCCGGCGTCTGTGATGACCTTGCGGGCGGCGTCGTCGATGGCGTGGCAGGGGACGCCGGGTTTCGCAGCGGCGATGGCTGTGGCCTGCGCCTTGTGCACGACGTCGAAAACCTGCTTCTGGTAGTCGGTTGGTTTGCCGTAGACGAAGCTGCGGGAGATGTCCGATTGGTATCCCTCGACAACGCATCCGTCGTCGATGAGGACCATCTGGCCCTCTTTGATGACCTGTGGCTGGAGCGAGCCGTGGGGAAGCGCAGAGTAGTTGCCGACCTGGCAGGAGGCGTTGCCGCTGACCCCGCAGCGCCGATACGCCTGATCGACCAGCGCCGAAAATTGGCGGTTGGTGGTACCGGGGCCGGCGGACTCGTAGCAGGCTTTATAGACCGAGAGGGTGATGTCGTTGGCGAGCTGCATGAGGGCGAGCTCGGCGGGGGACTTGATGGCGCGGCAACCCGCGATGACCGGGATCGCGGAGACTACGCTGCGGTGCGGGTCTGCTTGCTGGATGCGGTTCGCAAAGACGTACTGGACTTTTTCGTCGAGAGCAACGGGGCCGGCGGGAAGATGTTTGACGAGCAGCGCGTAGGGATCGTCGTCTTCGTTCCAGGTGTAGATTTTGGTCGATTTGCCGTCGGGGATTTCGCCGAGCTGCTCGGTCATGCGGCCTTCTTCAAACGTGGGGCAGACGATGTAGGGCGCCCCGGTCGCGGGCAATACCCAAGCAAATATCCGTTCAGACTGGCCGCCGCGGACGTTGGTGAAGTAGGTGAGCGACGTTCCGCCGGTGATGACGATGGCGCCGATTTTTTGTTTCGCCATCAGTACCCGTGCCTTATCGGCCCGTTGCTGGCGTTCGGCTGCCGTGATCGGCGTGGCCTCTTTGGCGCGAGGCGTCAGGGCAGCGATGGGGTTTGGCATAAATGCCTGCGAGTCTGCGGCTCCTCCGACGCGTTGGGCGAGGAGAGGCGTGGCGGCGGCTGCAGCGGCAGAGGCGACGAGGAAGTCACGGCGTGTGGGCATGATTGTGGATTTAGTGTACGGTGTTGCGCTGGAAGTGGAAGCGAAATTTGAGTATCCCCATGGTCCCGCAGTGGGGCTGCGCGAACATGGGGCACCCTTTTGCGCTAATGGGTTCGGTTATCGGATGACTTTGCTGACGTGTGGGTAGAATTGCGGCGAGGGCACTTTTGCGATGGCGATGATTACAACGGTTCAAGGACATATCCAGAAGAACATCTCCGAGGCTAGCGGAACGTTCGGCTGGCTGATGAGCGGAATCACGCTTGCGACCAAAATGATCGAGGCCAAGATTCGCGCAGCGGGGCTTTCGGATATCTACGGGGCTTTCGGCCAGCAGAATGTGCAGGGCGAGCAGCAGCAGAAGCTCGACGTCTTTGCCAACCAGGCCCTGATGAACTGCCTCGGGACGCGCGAGTCGGTCGCGGCCCTTGTGAGCGAAGAGGACGAGCAGCCGGTCATGTTCGACCGCAGCCTCGATACCGGAAAGTACATCATCGTCTTTGATCCGCTGGATGGGTCGTCGAATATCGACGTGAACGTGAACGTCGGGACCATCTTCAGCGTGCACAAGCGGCTGACCTGGGGGTCTCTGGAGGAGTCGGTCCTGCAGCCGGGATTGAAGCAGGTTGCGGCGGGCTACGTCCTCTATGGCCCTTCGACGGTGCTGGTTTATACCACCGGCGACGGCGTCCACTCGTTCACGCTGGACCCGACGATCGGGGCGTTCGTCCTGAGCGAAGAGAACATGAAGATGCCCGCGAAGGGGCCGTACTATAGCGTCAACGATTCAAGCGTGGCGACCTGGCCGGCCGGATATGCGGAGTATGTGCAGGCGATGCGCGACGACGGTTACAGCGCGCGCTATATCGGAAGCCTGGTGGCGGATTTTCATCGCACGCTGCTGAAGGGCGGCGTGTTTCTCTACCCGCCGAACAAGCATAAGGCCGGCGGCAAGTTGCGCCTGTTGTACGAGGCGAATCCTTTGTCGTTTATCGCGGAGCAGGCTGGTGGCAAGGCTTCCAGCGGGACCGGAAGAATTATGGACATCAAGCCGACGCAGATTCACCAGCGGACGCCGTTTATTGTGGGCAGCAAGCACGAGATGGAACTGTTCGAGAAAGCGATGACAGCATGAGCGGGTTCGCTTCGGTAGTGACGGATATCAAGCTGGAGTCGCGCGACGGCACGGCGGCGGTGTGGTGGATGTCGCTGGACGCGACGGCGTTCAAGCCGGGCGATACTGGGACCCTGGACGCCGTGACGCGGTCAGGTACTCGGTTGGAGATACAGGTGACGGCGGTAGTCATGGATGCCGAAGGCGTGGTATGGCATGTGGTGGAAAAGCCGCTGGCGGCGGGGACAGATGTTCGCGGAACAGTGATTGTTTGAGGTGCCGGTCTTGCTGATACACTATTTTTGGTTCGGCTGCGGGTTGGCCTCGAGCCGGGTGTGGGGTTGTAGCTCAGTTGGGAGAGCGCCTCGTTCGCAACGAGGAGGCCAGCGGTTCGATCCCGCTCAACTCCACCATACTTTCAATCACCTGCGGCATGGGTAGTGACCTTAATAGCATGATTGCTTCGCACCCTAGGCAAACCCTGCCGGGATTGCTGCGGTATGTTGCCTCGTCCGAACCGCCACAGCTTGTCTTGTCCTTCGAGGTTAAGGCCATCGATACCACTGCTGCGGGAGACTGCTTCAACGGCGCCTTTGCGGTCGGGTTATCCGCGGGAAAGAGTGCTGCTGCAAGCGCCCGCTTTGCATCCGACGCAGGTCGCGAGCTTCTGGATCGACCGGTATCCCGTCACAAACGCTGACTTCAAGAAGTTCCTCGATGCGAATCACTATCGCCCGGAAGACGACCACCACTTCCTGAAGGACTGGAAGGATGGCAAGTATCCCTCCGGATGGGACACGGAGCCCGTCACCGGGGTCTCCCAGAACGATGCCCGGGCTTATGCAACCTGGGCAGGGAAGCGACTCCCACAGGAGTGGGAGTGGCAGTACGCAGCGCAGGGCAACGACGGTCGCGTATGCCCGTGGGGAAACGCCTGGCTGGACTCGGCCATCCCAGTGCCCGACAAGACTCGTGACCTGACCGCACCACCGGATGTCGATGCGCACCCGCAAGGGGCCAGCCCGTTTGGCGTGATGGATCTGGTCGGAAATGTATGGCAGTGGACCGAAGAATTCCAGGACGAACATACTCGTGCGGCAATTCTGCGCGGAGACAGTTACTACCAGCCACCGGACTCCAAGTGGTATTTCCCAAAGGGGTTCAAGAATACGGAGCATGGCAAGTATTTGCTTATGGCTCCGTCCAAGGATCAGGCTGGAACGGTCGGATTCCGCTGCGTGGTCGATGCGGAGCGATAGGCCTCAATCTCGGGTAAGTGCCACCGAAAACCAGAACCTATGGATCAATATTCAGCATCGTCGAGTTGGATCCGATCACGACGGTCTATTCCCCAGCGATTACATCGGCGAATCTCACCGTGGCAGATAAATAGTTCTCGCTTCGAGTCGTAAGTGAGAATAATCTCCGACACAGACTTCGGTTCACAGTCCAGATTGTCTGAAGCGCAGTCGCGCCAGGGACGCTGGGACTTGCTTGTCCTCCGCACATCGGGCTATGAAATTCTTTTCCAGATTCCATGGAGGAGTATATTTTGCCGATCACCGCGCTACGATTCGCCGATGGCCTCGACCGCGACATCCACCTGCTTCGCGGGGATCTTCAGCATGGTTCCTCGCGCTCCCTGCGAGATTTCGGCTTGATGGTTACAGACGCGGTTACGGGGCAAACCATCTCCGCGACAGATTACTTTAGTCGATTCACCGGAGGGCAAACTCCAGACCTGACGTTGAGTTTTCTTCCAACGTTCAAGCACATAAACGACGGCGTTAGCCCCGAGCTTGAGAACTTCGGCATCCACGTCAATCGCTCCTCAGGAAGGGTCCGTGTCGATCCCGGCCCGTTCCCAAGCCCTTTCCGAGCAATTTCATCATCCAGATTACAGCGACTCATGTGGGTGTCGTTCCGCAGCCAGCGCCCGTGCCGGAAGAGTTTATCCGGGTTCATGTGCATGATGGTGTCGATCGAATCTGGATCACTCCGAAACAACTCACCATCAGGTGCCGAACGGCCAGTGCCGCTGAGGCCACGCCATACCGCTTTACTGTTCGAGCGAGATTCACGGATGGAGTGGTCGGCGATATTACGCTTTTTCATTGCGTAACCTGGTCTCCTCCACAGCACTTTATTTCGGATGTTCTCAACACGCCGGCTTCGGGGCTCAATACTGGACTAATCCAACTACCTGCCGGTTTCATCGGTGCGTCTCCGACAACGACGGCGTCGTGGCAGGCAGGCGGCGCCACCCTCACCGATAGCGCAAGTTTTACAGCAGCGGGACCGTGGGCGCAGGAACTACCCGCGAATCTTCCTGGTATAGACTTTGTCGACGGGGCACCCTCCGCCTTCGCCGGTGGAAGCCCGGAGGCGTTCCCCAATGTTTTGTTTGTCGGCGCAGGTTTCTCAACTCCGGACGAACGGAAGGTCTTCCGCGACACGGCTACCAGCATCACAGCCAATTTCCGCACCGACCCTTTGACTCGGCCGTACGATGTGTTGGCCGATTCAATCAATTACTGGAGCGTAGAGCACCCTACCGCAAACGCGGGCCTCTCGGTGCGCGACCTCGTTTACCTGCCCGGTACGGAAGGCGGACGGAAGGCGATCCTGCTACCGAGAGCCGTGGAGCGTCCGCTCGACGCTACGACCTGGGAGCTTGAAGACCTGGTCTTTGCCATGGGTTTGCCGCTGCCCTCGTATTCGACGGAACTCCGGCCGATGGGTGTGGAATTTCCGGATGGCGTGCTGGACTTCTGGGCAGCCACCGCTCAGAGGCCGGGACCGACAAAACCGCAGAGTCCACCCGGACCGCCCGGCACTGAGCTCGACGTGCGACTTCTGGTTGAGCTGACTAATCGATGGCTTGAACTCGGTGAATTGAGGTTTATCGATGAGGTTGATAGCTTTCCGTCGATCTCGGTTGGCAGCCCACCCAACGTCCGCCGCGAAGATCGTGGAGATGGTCTTGACTTCCACACAGGGCGTGGAGGTCCGGACGAATTATCAAGATTCCTCGCCGCATTGCCTGCGACAAGCGGACAGGTTGTAACCGGCGGCGGGCTCGGTCACCTATGGTCTGACGATCAAGCGGTGCGAGCCTTTGATAACCGCCGCCTCGTCTTCAATCTGGTTGGCGGTCGAGGGGGTGCCCTCCGGAGACAAGCCGGTGTTTTCGCCCCTATCCAAAGGGGGACGTTCTGGCGTGTGCTGCCCGTGGCGGATGGCCAGGTCCGGCTTAATACTGCCGACCCGCTCGATGTCGTCAGAGTGCCCGATCACAACTTCTTTCCAGAGTTCACAAGGTTGAGCGCGCATAAGCTGAGCCACTCTTTCACCCTGCAGGACGAATACGCCGAGTTCCCGCGCGCGTTCGTTGGAGATGAAGCGGCGCTGGCAGGAAACCCAAATGTAACCTCCCTTGCCGGAGTGACGAACCCTGGGCAGCTTGTGCCGGCCATCATCAAGTGGAACTGGGATCGAATTGAAGCAGCGGCAGTTCTTTCCG
>JANXWZ010000215.1 GCA_025350865.1 Rhodanobacteraceae bacterium | reverse complement strand
TGCGGAACTTGTCCTTGTAATAGGGTCTGTCTGCGTACTCGGCGGGAAACGGCATCTCGAACCAGTAAGCATTTGGGAGCGCCAGTTCTACATGAAAGTGCAGCGCCATATCCGGCACATTGCCCCAGTTATGTGGCGTACATTCCAGCCCGTGCGCGTCAGCCAGCAGGCCCACCCGCATCGCGCCCGAGATCCCGCCAACGTTGTCCGCGATCAGCCTCACCACATCGAGCGCATCACGCTTGATGTATTCCGCAAAGTCAGCAATCGAATAAATGAATTCGCCCACATGAATCGGCAGATTCAGCGCGGCGCACAGCTGGATCAGACCTTCCTGATCGGTCGTCTTGATTGGGTCTTCGAACCATGCGTAGTTCAGTTCATCCAGCAGCCGCCCCACCGCCATCGCCTCAAACCGCCCGTACCGCTGGACCGGATCGTGCATCAGCACGAACTCATCACCAACCGCCTTACGAACCTCGCGGATCTCTTCCATATGCCCGATGTATGTCGGGATCGCCGGACCGGTCGCGTGCTGCCCTCCCCCCGGATGGATCTTGTATGCGCGATATCCCTCACGCTTGGCCTTCAGCACATCGGGAACGTAATCCTCGACCGTGGGAAGATGCTGCGAACTCGCGTACGCCATCAGCTTGTCTTTGGTCGGACTTCCGCCCGAAAGAATCTTGTAGATCGGCCGATTGACAGCCTTGCCCAGAATGTCCCACAGGCAAACATCTGCGGCCGCCGTGTAGTAGTTCGGCCACGTCCCGCCGCCTCGGGTCGAGAGCCCCGCCCCAGTCAGCGCCGGCCCCTCAAACGCAGTGTGCGCCCCGGGACTCGCTGGCGTTGCGCCAAACCCCGGGACCACAGCACTGCCAGGCCGCCGCGCAGCCGTCGCGTCGAACCCAGCCGGCCCCTTCATCCCAGTGGTCGAAGTCAACGTCGGAAGCAGGTCGGTTACGCTCTTACCCACCAGCGCCGACTTCGCCCATTCCAGCCATCCAGTCGTTGCGTTGCGATCGCCGAGTGTGTAGTTACCTTCGATCCCGCTGTTGGTGACGACCGACAGCAATTCGCCCGACTCGGGACTATTCAGCTTATGAATCTTGCTGATGTCCGTCACATACACCTTCACCTCTTTGATCGTCAGGTCGGGCAAATCCCCCGGCTTGACGCCAACGGTTTGCGCGGCGGCGGCAATGGGATTCCCAAGTGCAGCAAAACCCGCGGCGAATCCGGCCGAAGCCCCTAGAAAATCCCGTCGTGACGCCTTTGCCTTCATCTTTTTCTCCCTAACTCGGTCGCCAGTTCGTCCGGCAGAGTAAACGACAGAATGTTGCCACCGGAGGCAATCGCAACATACTGCCGCCCATCGATCTGATAAGTCATTGGCGAAGCCTTGATCGCATGGTTCGTCTCAAAGTGCCACAGATACTTGCCCGTCTTTGCATCCACCGCAGCGAAGCCTCCGCTGCTTTCGCCAAAGAAAACCAAGCCGCTCGCAGTCGTCAAAACGCCTGAATAGTTTGATTGCACCGGCCCGGGCATATCGATTTGCCAGCTCACTTTACCTGTTTCGATATCGAATGCGCGAAGGATTTTTTTCGCCGGGCTGGCCGGGTCGAAATACCTCGAATACCCGCCATCATCGGCCTTGCGATAGACCGTGCAGTCCTCAACCGTCATGACGTAATACAGTCGCGTCGATGGGTTGAACGCCGTTGAATACCAGTTTGTCGCGCCGCGCACTGCGGGGCACGTGGCCACACCCTGGTCGGTTGTCTCGTTCGCCGGAAGCAGTTCCGGCAGCCAGGTTTGCGGATCGATGCCGCTCGCCCAGGTGAGCTTGTCGACCATCCTGGTCGCCATCAGGGGCTTACCGGTGATCCGGTCCAGGACATAGAGAAACCCGTTCCTGTTCGCGTGCAGCAACAACTTGCGCTCCTGCCCCTTCCACATCGCATTCACTAAGACGATCGGCTCGTTCGCATCCCAGTCGTGCAGATCATGTGGAGTGTACTGGAAGTACCAGAGCAGCTTGCCCGTTTTCAGGTCCAGGGCAACGTCACTGTTGGTGTACAGGTTGCTACCGAGGCGCTCGTCGCCATTGGTATCAGGGTGTGGGTTGCCGACAGCCCAGTAGACGATGCCTGCATCCACATCCGCGCTTCCGCTGAGCCAGGTCGCCCCACCACCCAGCGCCAGGGCCGTCCCTTTCCAGGTATCGGCGATGGGCCCGGTGTCGCCTGCCTTGGGAATCGTCCAGAATCGCCAAGCCAATTCGCCGGTGGTCACTTTATAAGCCGCCACGTAACCGCGGATTCCGTTATCGCCTCCGCCCACTCCTGTAATGACTAGATCACCGACAACCAGCGGTGCCGAAGTCCCGCCGAAGTGCCCCGAGCCCTCCGCTGTCGCAACCTCCCAGACCAAGGCCCCGGTCAGGCGGTCCAACGCAATCAGGTGTGCGTTGTCGGTGAGGTAAAAGATACGATCGCCCAGAAGCGCCACGCCGCGATTGACTCCAATCGCCGCGTCTCCGGCGATTTGCGATGACGGGCTCTTTGGGCGTTCATAACGCCAGATCTCGCGGCCGGTTTTTCCACTCAGCGCGTAGACCTGGTTGTTGCCGGTCGCGTACAGGATGCCTTCTACCACGACGGGGGTCGTCTCCAGCCCGAAGTAGTTGATCGCATAAGTCCATCGTAGTTCCAGCTTGGCGGCGTTTCCCTGATTGATTTGATCGAGGCTGCTGTGTCGGTTTCCGTCCAGCGTCCCGTTATAGGTAGGCCAGTCACCGGTCTTCGGATGCTCTACCTGCCTGACTTGCTCGGGCGTGACCGCTATCGGTGGAACAGTTGAAGCACTGCCGATAGGCCCGACTCCCACTCCATCCAGCGTACTCAGGTAAGCCAGAAGTTTTTGTAGATCCTCGTCGCTTCCTTTGTAGGCGGCCATCGCTGAGGACTGATCCGGGACCACGGTCTTGTACTCGGTATCCAGCAGCGAATGCAATTTGCCATCCTTGGTTTGCAGCACGATATCGTGGCTGCCCTGGGCCCGCGCATACCCCCGCAGGGTACCCCCATCCTTCATCGTCAGCAGCACGCTCCCATATCCGGGCGTTATGCTTGCGCTCGGGTCGAGCAAAGACTGCCGAAGCTCTGTGGGCTTCAACCTTCGCGCCACACCCGACAGGTCAGGCCCATTGGACACCCCCCGTCCACGAACCATATGGCACATCGAACACTGCCCGTCGCCAAAAAAGATGTTCTATCCGCCCGTCACATCCCCCGGAACCGCACTGGTCGCGGCGGTTGTGTTCAGCAGGCGAACATAGCGCGTCAACTCTTCGACCTGCGGAGGCGGCAGCGGGAAAGCCGGCATTATGCCTTTCCCCTTGCGAATCATGTCTGAGATTTCGGCGTTCGACATTCCTTTGATGCTGGACGAATTTACCAGCGTGGGCGCACGGTCAGTCCCCCTTGCGTCCCCGCCATGGCATAGCGCACAGGTCTGCACGAAAATCCCCGGCGCAGGTGTCTGCTGATCTTGTGGCGATGGACCGATGCTGTAGGTGCCCTGCCCGCACATCGGTACACATCCGATAACAAAGAGCAGAGGCAACGCGATTCGCCAGAGAGCCGAAGGCCTTGCAGTAAGGGGTGATCGATTCAACTGCAACTCCTGTGCTGACAGTGGGATGGCGCTTTAGCGAGAGAGTACGTGAACGGAACAACGGCAGTCGACACCCTCGTGTCAAAATCTCGGCGACGTGAATCGACCCAACAGAGTGAAGGCAGTTTGTTCACTCGCTTAAAAAACGCAGTTCAAACAAGGCTTCCTCTCAACCTTTCAAGTACGGCTTCAGATAGGTCTTGAGCGCATCGCGCACGGCCTGTCTCTCTTTGTCCGTTAGAGGGGGCTGCTTGCCATTGCCCTGCCCCATGCCGGGCGTAGGGCGCGATTTCGTGCTTTCCTTGAAGATTCCTCGAGCCACCATCATGTACTGGTCGACATGTGCGATCGAGCTGATGGCAAGAATTCTGCCAAACATATCGAAGGCCTCGCGCGGCTTTCCTTTCTCGTACAGCTCAAACGCTTGCTGATACACGTCTGCCATACTTACGACCGGGCAGTACCCCGCAAAGCCGAGCTGCAGCTCGTCGATCATGATGCGAACGCCCTTGCCCGCGAATACGCCGAGCTTGTCGCCCGTCTTCTGGCGAATCTCGGTAATGCGCGCCAACGGGTCGCCCGCCTCGTCCTTCACCACCTTCATCGTGGGGATCGCTTTGTACATCTCAACGATCAGGTCGACCGGCATATCGCCGATGGTCTGCACGAACAACGGAAGGTCCGTCGCGCTGCCGATCGCCTTGTAATACTCCAGCATCGCCGAGTTACCACCCTCCGGAGGCAGCGAGCAGATCGCATCTGCACCCGCCTTAGCCGCATGTCTGGCAAAAGCGATCGCGCCCGGCAGGTCGTTACCCTGCGTCTGCACGCCAGTGACGATCGCGGTCTTCCCGCCCTTTCCTGCGGCGGCCATCGACTCCGCGCCGGCAAACCGTTCGCTCGTCGTCAGCGTCGACCAGCCACTCGCGATTTGCGGCCATATGATTCCCGGCACTCCGCCACGCTGGCAGAAAGCCACCTCAGCGTTCAGGCAATCGAGATCCAACTTATCGTCCGGAGTAAATGGGCTGGAGGCAATGGGAAACAGTCCGCGGAGTGTCTTACCGCTAGCGACGGGTGTCGCCTCAGCTAGGCTAGTGCGGCCGAGCGCCGCTCCTGCAGCAACCGCACAAAGCGTCTGCAGAACCGTTCTGCGGTCAACATCACAATCGCGAAATGCCATCGTTCTCTCCTGGACGGAATGTCGTCCGGTTGTACATGGTCAAATTTGAAGCTGTCAATTCCGATTGCCCTTGGCCACTTTCACAACCCGGTCTGCCGAACTGTACCAGCCCCAGGCGGTGATTTTGCACATCAGCGCGTTATAGCTGTACTTGTGCTCGACGGAGTTGTTGTAGAGGCCGCTGGTATAGATGCTCTGCTCCTTGGCGTGAATGGGATGGTCTTCAGGCTCCTTGCTCATCAGCATATTGCGATCTTTGTCGACGGAGAGCCAGTCGAAGTCGGGGTTGAGATTCTGGAGAATGAATCGGTTTTCGCCGACGTGGACGAGGGGGTAGGAAGCTTGATGGGTGTACTGGTCGTAGGTGTAGAAGCCGCTGGTTCCGCGCTCAAGCGTGATGCGGGTTTCGATATCTATGCCGCCGCCGCGACCTCCCGTGCCTCCAGAGTTGACACCTTTGACGGCGACCTCAGCACGTTCGCCTCCGTTTGTCGCGGGGTCAGTGGTGACGGTGGAGGTGACGGTGCCTGAGGGTGTCTGTTCCCACTCCCTGCCGCCCGTGATGATGCTGACTCCGTAATAAACCAGCGAAGAGAGGTTGCCGTCGCGCTTGGCAACAGCGAGCTTCACTATACCGTTGCCGAGAACCCAGGTAGCGCCGTTATCGGTGAGTGTGACTGGTGCGTTGACAGTTACTTTTTCTACCTTCGGCGTTGATGCGGCAGCTAGCTGCGGCTTCGCGTTGGATGGAGAGAGGACCGCCAGGGCGAGAACGTCAAACATCGCCGGGTAGTGGATGCTGAGCGAGTTTTCTGCCACCGTCGGAAGGACCTCCGGAATCGGCGCCGGCTTCGGCATTACCTGCGCCCAGGCGACTGAACCTGTCATCCCCAGTACGAACCAGCAGACGGAACCCATCATTTTGAATTGATTTCTCATTTGAATTCGGAGCATACTCGAACTCGGATAAGGGAAGCAAGGCAAGTCCCTGATTTTCTCTCCGGACAGTTTGGATCGTGCGCTGCGACCGTGTTTGTTTGCCAATGCGAATCCTTGTTGACAGGTGCGCCAAGAGATATCTAGTCTGGCCATCGCGCAGTTCTATACGGAAAATATTTCTTAAAAAAATCGTGCCATGCGAGGTAATAACGGATCTTCCATAAGCTGCCGCTTGTCGACTTACAGCGGTGCTCAACGATTCCTCGCGCAAGATGCCGTTTCACCAATCTGCTGATCGCTGGTCTTGCGCTCGGTTGCGCAACGAGTCCCCGGGCAGTCCGGGCACAGGCGGGTCGAGTCCCACGGCCATCTCTATCTCCGATTCCTATCGCGACAGGGAGCGGAGTCATCCTGCTGCCCGAGCCAAGGGGTACCACGTACGACATCACGTCCTACGGGGCTAGTCCCAACGGCCCGGCTCTGAAGAATCAGCAGGCGATCAACGCCGCGATCGTCGCCGCTGCGGCAGCCGGCGGTGGCACCGTCGTGATCCCATCCGGCACATTCAAGACATATTCCATTCGCATGAAAAGCAAAGTGGGCCTTCACTTTTCTACGTCAGACTCTGTCCTTCAGGCGGCGGTACCGGGGACCGGCGAGGGTCAGGATGGTGGGTTCTACGATGCTCCGGAGGCGAACCCCTTCGTGGGCTTGCAGGATGGAGGACATAGCCACTGGGCGAATAGCCTGATCTCGATCGTGGATGCGGACGACATCATGATCTCCGGCCCCGGCCTCATCGATGGAGGAAGGCGCCTCGCTAATGGGCTAACGGAACCAGTGCTCTCTGGAGGTGATCCGCGCGAAGCTTCCGATCGAACAGCTGCAGGCACACCGGGTGGTGCAAACAAGGCTATCGGGCTGAAGAATGCGCACAACATCGTGTTCCTTGACTTCAAAATCAGAAACGGCGGCCACATGGCAATTCTGGGGTCGGGCGTTATCGGTTGGACGGTGGATGGCATCGTCGTCGACACGAACCGGGATGCGATCGATGTGGATACATGCCAGAACGTGACCATCCGCAATTCAGTCTTCAATTCGCTGAATGACGACGCGATCGTGATGAAGGGTAGCTTCGGAATTGGCAAGTATCTTCCCACCAAAAATATTCTGATCGAAAAGGACACCGTCAGCGGTTATGATCCGGGGTCAGTTCTCGACAAGACATATTCCGTGCAGAAGCTGGTTGCCACGGATCGCGACGGTCCAACCGGTCGGGTCAAATTCGGCACTGAGGGATCGAGCGGCCTCGATACCATGACGGTGCGAGACATCACGTTTGATCGTTCGCGTGGTTTTGCGTTGGAGTCCGTGGACGGTGCCGAGATCAAGAACGTCATCTTCACCAACATTCACATGAAGAACGTGAGCAGCTCACCCATCTTCCTTCGCATCGGCGATCGAGGCCGTGCGCCTGTTAGCGGAAACAGTTCGAGCAACGCTCTGCCGGCACCGGCCAGTGTGCGGCTCGACGATCCGGGCTGGGTGCTTCCCAATGCGACAAATGTGTATGGAAGTTGGCAGCCGCGCAGATACATCCCCTCCTACAAGAAGAGCAAGGCTATCTCAATCTCTGGCGCAGCCACGCCGTTCCGGATCGTCGATCCCGACTCGCCGACGCAATTGAATCCGAATTCGATCGCTCCCCAGGATCCTCTACACGCAAATGCAGTCGGCGTAGGCTTCGCGACCATTCACGATGTGCTGATCGATCATGTTGTGGTCGAGGACGCCGATCCCCGCTATCCCATTCTGCTAGCCGGGTTGATGGATCACCCCATTCGCAACATCACCATCCGGAACCTGACCGTCGAGTATCGCGGAGGATTGAAGATGGAGCACGCGATCCAGCAGCGGCAATTGAACCGGTCGTACACCTTCAACGCCTATCAGGCTGCAGCGGCAACTCAATTCATCCCCTGGCTGGTCAATACTTTCTTCACCAAGAACGAGGCTCTTCTTCCTCGCGTCAGCTGGAATCCGAAAGTGGCAGCAGGAACTGGTGGATGGGCCAACGATCCATACAACGTGCCTGAGATGCCTCGCGAATACCCGGAACCAAGTATCTTCGGCATACTTCCCGCGTATGGCCTCTATGCAAGACATGTGGATGGATTGACCACATCCAACATTGACGTCCATTTCAAAGTGGAAGACGAACGGCCGGCAGTCGTGCTGGACGACGTGCATCTCGCCACTTTCTCTGGCTTTCATGCGGCGGTCAAGGACGGTGTTCCTGTCTTCGTCAAAGTTACGAACACGCGGAAGAGGGAAACCGATCTCGAGTATGTCAAGGAAGCCCCCTACAAGACCACCACCGTAGACGGACTGGTGACGCCACGCGGACTTACGGTTCAGAGTGTGACCGTTGATCGCCCGGCACCGGGCACGCCGCCCGATACGCTCTATCAATATCCGACGGCTCCTGATGCTACACACCCCTGTGTTTACGGCGTTCCAGATTCTGATTATCCGCATCCACAGGCGGTGTACAAGATCCCGAGTCCCCATCCTAACTAGCGCGATGTAACGTCCCAGATCTTCGATATGCGCGATCGCCCTGCGAGTCCATCGATGTAGAGCGCAATCACGTCTTTCCCCGCCACTCGCTTGCATGTCGTCTGGCACCTGTGCAACATTGAGCCAATGCCCGCTTCTTCTGCCTCCACACTGATTGACCAAAAAATTACGCAGCTTGGCGACTGGCGTGGAACGACTCTCGCGCAGGTGCGTGCCATCATTCACGAAGCAGACCCCGAGATTGTCGAGGAGTGGAAATGGATGGGGACTCCGGTCTTCTCCCACGCGGGTATCATCTGCACGGGGGGAAACGTACAAAGCAGTCGTCAAACTTACCTTCGCCAAAGGCGCTGCGTTGCAGGATCCTTCCGGACTGTTCAACTCCAGCCTCGACGGTAACGTTCGGCGCGCTATCGATATCCGCGAATGCGAGGCGATTCAGGAGGCAGCCTTGAAGGGTCTAATTCGTGCCGCGGTTGCTCTCAACCTTGGAACCAAGAGCAAGCCGAAGCCTAAGCGAGCCGCTGCTAAACGGGCCGACTAGCCGCTTCCTTCACTCCGGCGGTATCTCTGGAGTCGCATCCGACACGGCTCCAGTTGCGCCCAGCCCCCCGACTCGCCTACACTGGGTAAGTCCCTCCCATAGGTTGGGCTGATAGCTCAGTTGGTTAGAGCGCCTCGCTTACACCGAGGATGTCGGGGGTTCGAGTCCCTCTCGGCCCACCATTCCATTCACAAGCCCCGCTTCCTCTACAGCATTCGCGAGAGTATGTCCGCGTGTCGCTGCAGCACCGGCAAAATCCGCCGTTGCATGTCTTCCACCGTCACGCTGGAGACATGAGCCCCCACGTTCATCGCAGCCACGGTCTTACCCTGTGGTGTGCGGATCGTACGGCGATCGACCGCAGACCCGGTTCCAGTTCGCCATCAACCAGCGCGTAGCGATCGATCGCTACCTTTGCCGACAGGTTCATCAAACCAGTCTTGCTGGTCACCGTCTTGCTGGTCCACTTCTTCATCCTCACGCGGGGCACATACTGGGCGAGCTGCTGCTTCGGCAGGTCGGCTAGCATAACGCGCCCCATCGACGTGCAATACGCCGGCAGGCGGCTCCCAACCGACAGACCCACCGAGCACGCGCGAGCTCGTGTGCCGCGCCAGGTAGATGATGTTGTCCTCATCGAGCGCGCTTAGCGACGTCGACTCATGAACCTTCTCCGAGACCTGCTCGAGGATCGGCTGGGCCAGCGCGGGCAATGACGTAGAACTGAGGTACGAGCAGCCGATTCGCAGGATAGAAGGCCGCAGATGGTAGACGCCCGACGCATTCTCCGCGTGGCCCAGCGTCTCCAGCGTGATCAGAAATCGCCGCACCGCCGCTCGCGACAGCCCGGTCTTCTTGGCGACACGCGCAGCCGTCATGCCCTGAGGCTCCTGGTAAAAACTCTGAATGACTTCCAGCCCGCGAGCAAACGACATCACAAAATTGCGATTGCTTTCGAACTCCGCGAAGCTTTCAGTCTTCCCTTCCTGCGGATCGACTTGGGCGCTCGAGCCGCTCATCATGACTACCAGCCGCGCGCTCAGCCAGAACCTCTGCCGCCAGGTGTTACGCACTGTTGGCCGCGGGCAGTCCGCAGTAGAGTGCGCTATGAAAGATCAACTCCTTCAACTCGTCTTCCGTAACGCCGTTGTTGAACGACGCGCGAAAGTGCATACGCAGTTCATCGGCGCGAGTCAATGCGATCAGCATGGCGATCGTAATCATGCTCCGGTCGTGCCGGCTGATGCCTTCGCGGCTCCACACCTCGCCCCACGCATAGCGCGTGATGAAGTTCTGGAAGTCCGCGTTCAGCTCCGCCTTGTTCGTCTCGGCGCGGTCGACATGCGCGTCTCCCAGCACGGCGCGGCGCATGGCAAAACCCTGCTTCAAGCGTTCTTCATCGGTCATTCGGTTCCCCTGTCAAAAATGCCAAAACTGCTGCATTGAATTGTTCGGACGCCTCGACGTTCGAGATATGCGAGGCCGGGAGAACCGCCATCTTCGACCCCAAAATCTGGCCGTGCAGGAACTCCGCATCGGCAACGGTAGTCACGGGATCGAACTCCCCGGCGATGATCAGCGTCTGGGTGCGGATCACAGCCACAGTCGCGCGCTGATCCATATCCCGAATCGCGGCGCACGCAGCCACATAGCCTGCGGGATCGCTTGCGCCCAGCATAGCGCGCATCTCCGCAACCACGGTTGGCTGGCTCGCGCGGAACCCCGGGGTAAACCAGCGCTCCATCCCTCCATCGACGATAGCCGCCATGCCGCCGCTGCGGACGACTTCGATTCGCTCGTTCCACCCCTCCTCGGTGCCGATCTTTGCGGCTGTATTCGACAGCACCAGACGCTTCAGGCACGACTCTGCGTTAACGGCCAGCCATTGCCCGATCATCCCGCCAATCGACAAACCGCAGAAGTCCACTCGCTCAATCCCAAGGTGGTCGAGCAAGCCGATAACATCCGCCCCCAGCCCAGCAATCGTGTACGGCCCCGCAGGTGTGTTGCTCCGGCCATGCCCCCGCATGTCGTATCGCAAGACTCTGAAGTCGGCCGCAAAGGCATCCAGTTGTGGCCGCCACATCTCTGCTGTGGTACCCAGCGAGGTGGACAGCAGCAACACCGGCGCATCGGCTGCGCCGGAGAACTCGTAATACAGCGAAACGCCCGCCAGATCAGCGTGGGGCATAGTCAACCTCCGCGGCCGTAACCGCAACTTCGCAATCTCTCAATACTCAAAAAATACCGTCTCGTCGTCACCCTGCAGGTGGATGTTCATCCGATATTGCTCCGACCCCTCTTCCTCTTCGTGCGCCAGCAAAGTCCCCCGACGATCCACCGGAACCGCTGTCAGAATCGGGTCGTCCGCGTTCAGCGCGTCCCCAGCAAAATAGATACGCGTGTAGAGGTGCTTCAGCAAGCCGCGCATCGAGAGCATCACTACGATGTGCGGCGCCTGCCGTGTGACATCCGGCGCCATCACGCTGCCGGGATAGACCGTGCTGAAGTGAAAAGCCCCATGCTCGTTGACCGGGACCCGTGCAAACCCTACAAAGCCGTCCGATGCTTCACCCCGTCCGCTCGGATCGTGCCCAGCAAAGCGGCCCAGATCGTCCGCTTGCCACAACTCCAGTTGTGCATCGGGCACCGGCACTCCATCCCCATCAAAGACCTGGCCCGACACCGTAATGTGAATGCCGGGCGCGGCCTCCGTGCAAAGCGCATTGCTATCGAGATACTGCAGCCCAATCTTGAAGTAGGGCCCAACGGTCTGCGATGCTGTTGCCGGATAGCTCATTTGTGCGTCTCCATTGGGGTGGCGTTGCGCCCACGCAGAATGACGTCGTAGCTGAAGGCCAGTGCGGTGTCCGGAATCGTATTTTCGAGGTCGAAGCTCGAGATCATGCGCTGCTTGGCCTGCTCGTCGTCGATACAGTTGTAGATCGGGTCGTAAGGCAACAGCGGATCGCCGGGAAAGTACATCTGCGTCACGAGCCGTGTCAGCAATCCCGCGCCAAACAGCGAGAAATGAATATGCGCGGGCCGCCACGCGTTGTAGTGGTTCCCCCACGGATACGCGCCCGGCTTGATCGACGTGAAACGATAAAACCCCTGCTCGTCAGTCAAAAATCGTCCTGCTCCGCTGAAGTTCGGGCCCAGCGGAGCCGCGTGCTGGGCCCGCTTGTGCAAATAACGCCCCGCCGCATTGGCCTGCCATACCTCCACCAGCGCACCGGCCACCGGCCGGCCGTTCTCTTCCAGTACCCGTCCGCTGACGATGATGCGCTCCCCCAGCGGCTCACCCGCGTGCTGCTTCGTCAGGTCATTGTCGAACGTCCCAATCGCACCGTGCCCAAACACCGGTCCGCTCAACTCCGACAGGGTCTGCGGCACGACGATCAGTGGCCGCTGGGGCGCACGAAGAACGCTCGAACCATACGGCGCATGCAGAAAGGCAGGCTGCGTACCCGGCTTGACCGGAAGAAACGGTTGCTGCAACTCCGACATAAGCTCTCCTAAACTCGCTCCAGCGCCATTGCAACGCCCTGCCCTACCCCAACGCACATTGTCGCCAGGGCCTTTGCAGCACTGGTCGCAACCATCTGGTGGACGGCGGTCATCACCAGTCGCGCGCCACTCATTCCCAGCGGATGGCCCAGGGCAATCGCGCCACCGTTGGCATTCACGTGTGGTGCGTCGTCCGCTAGTCCCAACATCCTCACACTCGCCAGCGCCTGACTCGCAAACGCTTCATTGATCTCAATCACCCCGAAATCCGCGATACCGAGACCCAGCCGAGCCATCAGCTTCTGCGTCGCGCTGACCGGCCCAATCCCCATCACTCGAGGCAGTACCCCGCTGCTCGCCATGCCTAGCACTCGCGCGCGCGGTGTGAGGCCATGCTCCTTGGCCGCAGCCTCGGACGCCAGAATCATAGCCGCCGCACCATCGTTGATGCCGGAAGCATTCCCCGACGTCGCCGTACCGCCCGCGTTCACCGGCTTTAGCTTTGCCAACCCGGCCAGCGTCGCATCGGGGCGCGGATGCTCGTCCCGCGTCACGATCACCGTCTCTTTCCCGCCCGCAACCGACACCGGCGCAATCTCCTCAGCGAAAAACCCTCGCCCCTGTGCCGCCGCTGCCCGCTGCTGACTCCGCACCCCAAACGCATCCTGGTCCGCGCGTGACACCTGGTAGTCCACGGCGACATTATCTCCAGTCTGCAACATTGTCTCGCAGCCGTATACACTCTCCAACGCGGGATTGATAAACCGCCAGCCCAGTGTCGTGTCGAAAAGCTCCGCCCCCCGCGCAAACGGCGTTTCGGCTTTGCCCAACACATATGGCGCACGGCTCATCGACTCCACTCCGCCCGCAATCGGAAATAAAATCTCGCCACACGCAATCGCCCGGGACGCCGCCCCCACAGCATCCATGCCCGACGCGCACAGCCGATTCAACGTCACACCCGGCACCGCAGGCGGAAGCCCCGCCAGGAGCGTCGCCATGCGAGCCACGTTGCGGTTGTCCTCGCCCGATTGGTTCGCGCAGCCGAAGTAGACTTCGTCCAGCCTGTTCCAATCCGCCCCGCCGCTCCGCTCCACCAGCGTCCGAATCACATGGGCCGCGAGATCGTCCGGTCGCACCGTGGCCAACGCTCGGCCATACCGGCCAATCGGAGTCCGAATTGCATCGCAGACAAACACAGCTTTCATACGAAACCTACTCTCCGGAATCCATGCCGTGCGCAATCATCGTCCGTCGTTGCAGTTCACGCAGCGCATTCAATTCCGCCTCGGTCGCCGGTGCAATCGTATCGACAGTATCGGCGAACTGGACCGGCCAGCCTGTATTCTCGATCACCTGCTCGCGTGTCACACCCTCGTGCAGATGCGTGACCGTCAGTTCGTTCGTACCAGCCGCCGGCTCCATGATGCACAGGTCGGTTACCACCTTCGTCGGCCCCTTGCCCGGCAGCTTCAGCCTGGCCCGATGATCCCCTCCATCTCCAAAGCCAATTGAGGTGATGAAGTCCACCTTGTTCACAAACGTCCGCTTCGACTGCCGCAGAATGATGAAGACTTCCTTCGCCGAGCTTGCAATCTCCGGCGCACCACCCGCACCAGGAAGCCGAATCTTCGGCTTGGCATAAGGACCAATCACCGTCGTATTCAGATTGGCAAACCGATCAATCTGCGCGGCTCCCAGAAACCCGATATCGATGCGGTTCCCCTGCAGCCAATAGCGAAAAATCTCCGGCGTCGACACCACCGTATCGGCCGTCAGCGCAAGCTCGCCATCGCCGATCGAAAGCGGCAACACGGTCGGCATGGCCCCAATCGGCCCACTCTCGTAGATCAGCACAACGCCCGGTGCCTGCGTCAACCGCGCCAGGTTGGCGGGGGCGGACGGAAGCCCAATCCCCACAAAACACACCTGCCCATCCTTCAGCAGGCGCGCCGACGCAATCGACATCATCTCGGTCGTAGTGGCAGCCAGCGTCTCGGTCACTGCGCCTCCTGCAGATACTGGTCGAAGTCCGCGACGTCGTAGATGTGGGCTTTGATCCACTGTTCGAAGCTGTCGCGTTCGCGGCTAATGTTGTCCCAAGCCTTATAGAACCGGTTATCCCGCTCATAGTATCCGTGCGCGTAAGAAGGTGTCGCGCCGCGCGGAACGACACACACCCGATCGATGGCCCAGCCCGGAAGTATGCAGGCATTCGGCGGAGCATCAAGCTCATCGACCATCTCCTCAACCGTAACGATCGAACGCTTCGCCGACAGGATCGCCTCCTTCTGCACCCCCAGAATCCCCCACAGCAGTATGTTCCCCTTGCGGTCAGCCTTCTGCGCGTGAATCACGGAAACATCCGGGCGGATGGACGGGACCGCAGCCAGTTCCTCGCCGGTGAACGGGCACACAATCGTCTTGATCGTGGGATTGTATTTCGGCAGATCGCCCCCGGCATAGCCACGCATCACCGCAAACGGCAGGTTGGATGCGCCCGCGACGTACGCATTGGCCAGATCGGCATGGGAGTGTTCCTCCAGTTCGAGCGCATGCGGCCACTCATTTTCCACCGCGTCGCGCAGACGATGCAGCGAGCCAACCCCCGGATTCCCGCCCCACGAAAAGATCAGCTTGCGCGCACAGCCCGCACCAATCATCTGGTCGAAGATCACGTCCGGCGTCATGCGGACCAGCGTCTAATCCTTCTTGCCCTGGCGTATCACTTCATGGCCCGCTGCAAATGGGATCAGACGCGTGAATCCCTCCATCGCCAGAATGTCTCCATCCTGAACGATGTCCGCTACCGCAGCTTGAAGTGTGCTGAATACAGCCATGCGATGCCACCGATCCCCTGCCGTGCTACCAAACGTCCGACGCTAGTGTTTATAGCGCACGCGCTTTGGCTATGTACAGAACGAATGTGCGCTATGCGCCCTTTCGTTCCCACAACGCACACATTCGCCTTGCCAACCTTCCCCTCGCAAACCTACGGTCCTCTCATTCGGAGAATCAATGGAACTGTCGGCCCCCGCCCGCACCAGCGTCGCCTTCGACGTAAAGCAGTTCATCGACGAACGTCCCCTGACCGCCATCCAATGGCTCATCCTCGGCCTGTGCTTTCTCGTCCTTATCGCCGACGGCTTCGATACCGCGGCGATGGCCTTCGTGGCCCCCGCCCTCACCCAAAAGCTATCAATCTCGAAGCTCGCGCTTGGGCCAGTCCTCAGCGCTGTTCTCATCGGCCTCGCTGCCGGTGCCCCGATCGCTGGCCCCATCGCAGACAAGATTGGTCGCAAACGAGTCCTCATCGGCTCGGTGATCCTCTTCAGCCTGGCAAGCCTCGCCATAGCCTATTCCACGACCATCACCGGCCTCGGAATCCTTCGTTTGCTCACCGGCTTCGGCATCGGTGCCGCAATGCCGAACTGTACCACTCTGGTTTCAGAGTTCGTCCCCTCCCACCGCCGTTCCTTCCTCGTCAACCTCATGTTCTACGGCTATCCTCTGGGCGCCTCGGCTGGCGGATTCATGGCGGCATGGCTGATCCCCAACTTCGGCTGGCGCAGTGTCTTTCTCGTCGGCGGAACAGTGCCTGTTTTGCTCGCACTCCTGCTCCTCCTGTTGCCCGAATCGATCACGTTCATGGTCGTCCAGCACTGGCCGATCGAGAAGATCAAGGCTGCCCTGACGCGCATCTCGGGCGGAGACTCCGCAGCCCAAAGCCGCATAGCAGACTCGTATAGCTTCAAGGTTCAGGAGATCGCCAGCCGTCACGAAGGATCTCCCGTCGCGACCCTGCTCTCTCCGCAGTTTCGGATCCCCACACTTATGCTTTGGACGGCTTACTTTATGGGCCTGCTACTGTACTATCTGCTCACCAGTTGGATGCCGACCCTGCTCCGCGATGGCGGCTCGTCCATCGCCAACGCAGCCAAGGTCACCGCGCTCTTCCCGCTTGGCGGCGGCATCGGTACCCTCTTCTGCGGCTGGCTGATGGATCGCGTCAACCCGACGCGCGTCGTCGCCGTTGCCTACGGAGTCACTGCCATCGCGCTGGTGCTGCTTTCGCGGTCCACAGGGGCCATCGGCCTGTTGATGATCATGACCTTCCTCGCCGGGACCGCCATGAACGGCGCTCAGACCTCCATGAATTCCCTCTCGGCTGCCACATACCCTACACGCAGCCGAGCTTCAGGAGTCTCGTGGATGCTCGGCGTCGGCCGCTGCGGCGGAGTCACCGGAGCACTGGCTGGCGGAGTTCTGCTGCAGGCCGGTTACAAGATGCCAGCCATCGTCCTCGGCCTTGCAGCCGTCTCGGTGATCGCAGCCGTTGCCTTGGTCGTGAAGGCCTATGCGAGCCCACGAATAGCCATTGAAGAGCTCCCTGCCACCGCGACCTCCCACTAGCCCAATTTGTTTGTCATCCCGGAGGGATCTGCTTCTGTATTCGTCTGTGCCGCCCCAGCACGCCGAACTACAGCGACTTCAGAAACCCCAACAGATGCTCAAAGTAAACCGCCTGATCGTCCCACATCGCCAGATGGCTCCCGTTCGGGCAGATCGCTGCCGTGGCGTTCGGCATCAGCTCTGCCATGCGCCGAATATCCGCCGGGTCCATCGTGTCGTAATCCCCGCCCAGCGTCAGAGTCTTCACCGTAATCCTGTGCAGATCATCCCAGCGCTCCCAATCCTTGAAGTATCCGGTGACCACGAACTCGCTCTTACCTTGCATTGTGTTGTAGACCTCGAGCGCCGCATCGCGAAAGGCGCGCGTCACCGACTCCGGCCACGGCTTGCAGCGGCAGATCGCCATCGGGTATAGATCGTCCATCATTAGCGCGGTGTACTCCGGATTGTCGTAATCTCCGGCTGCCTCCAGCGTATTCAGCCGCGCCAGCTTCTCCGCCGGCAACTGCTCCGCAATCTCCTTCAGCCGGCGAAGGTAAGATTGAATCCCCGCGGTCATATTCGAGATTACCAACCCGCGCAGGTTGTGCTGATACTTCAGCGAATACTCGATCGACAGCATCCCGCCCCACGACTGCCCATACAGCACAAAGTTCTCCAGCCCCAGAGCCTTGCGAACATCCTCCACCTCTTCGACAAAGCGCGGCGTATTCCAGAGCGACGTATCACTCGGCTTATCCGAGTTTCCGCAGCCCAGCTGGTCGTAGTAATACATCTCGATCCCAGCCTCGGGCAGGAACGATTCCATCGCTCCCAGATACTGGTGCGTAAAACCCGTATTCATGGGTTCAAATCCCATTCGGTGCTCCAATCAT
>JANXWZ010000211.1 GCA_025350865.1 Rhodanobacteraceae bacterium | reverse complement strand
GGCTGTTGGCAGTAGCGGAAGCCTCCACTTCGGCGCGCGTCGAGAGCGGCTTGCCGGTCGGCGGGACGACTGAATACGGCGTCAAAGGGTCGGGGAACAGCAGCACACCCAGGTCGATGCGAGCCTTGGCTGCGGCCAGGGTAGCATCGGCAAGGTCGCGCTGACGTTGCTGCTGGGTTAACTGGGCCTTCAGAACGTCGGCGTGTGCAACCTCTCTCGCCGTCTCCCGCAGTTGCGTCTGGTTCACGAAGTCGTTGGCCTCGTCCAGTGCGCGCCGCTGGATCTGTACCTTGTCGTCGGCCACGATGGAGCCGTAGAACAGTGTGACGACGGTAACGGTCAGCCCACGGCGGCTGATCTCGGCTTCTGCATTGGCCACAGCGGCCAGCGCGGTCGCCCGCGAGATTGCGGTAAGGCTTCCCAGGCCGATCGTCTCAGTGACTGACGCCTGGCTCACATATTCGTGGACCCCGTTGTTAGCGATAAAGATTTGCGGAGGCTGCGCCTGATTCGGGTTCGTCGTGCTCGCAGAATGCGCGCGGCGATAGCCTTCGGTATAGACGAACTGGTTGTGGTACGCCACCTGCGGCAGCACAGCCGCACGGGCAATCGACCGGTCCAAAGCGGCGGCCTTGCTGGCTGCAACCGCCGCGTTGAACGCCGGTTCGTTGGCTCGAGCTTGGGTCAGCGCCTCGTCCAGGCTGATCGTTTGGCCAGTCTGGGCCTGGGCCGCATTCGTTGCGACCCACTGCACAGGGGCTGGCGAGTTCGGCCGCTCGGCGGGCCCTTGCCCAAGGGCCGGATGCCACACCGCCGCAGAGGCCAGAGCGGCCACTCCGCACAGTACGCCGAGTTGGGTAAAGGTATTGGGCTTCATGGGTATGGTTAGTCGCGGCCTACAACAATGACGGCAAAGGTGCCCGGCGTCGCCGTCGGACGCTTAGCGCCGGCAACCTTCTTCAGCGTGGCGGAGACCAGGTAAACTTTGCCGGTCGTGGGATCGAGCTGCATGGTGCGTGCTCCCTCCATCGTCGCGACGGTCTGCGCCACTTTGTAGCCATCCTTGGTGTCGATCACGGTCAGCGTTCCGTCGCCGTTGGAGGAGAAGGCGAGGCCAGTTTTCGGGTCATAGCCGGTCGCGTCCGGGTCTGCGCCGATTGTCGGTGTCGCCAGCGACTTGCCGGTTTTCGAATCCGTCACCGCCATCTTCTTGCCGTCGCAGACCGCAAACAGCCGCGAACCGGCAATATCGATCGCCTGGCCCGAGGGTGACTCGCACCCCGCGAGCTTCCACGTCGCGGTGATCTTCTGGGTCTTCGCGTCGATGCGAACGACCGAATTAGTGTCCTCTATATTCACAAACACCGTGCCGGTGCCGTCGACCACCGGAAACTCCGGCTTGCCCGGAAGCGCAACGGTCCCCACCACTTTATGGCTCGCCAGGTTGATCACGGTCGCGTTCTTGCTGCCGCCGTTGAAGGCCCAAAGCGTGCCGGTAGCGGGCTCGTACGCCATGCCATCGGGATTGGTGCCGGTCGCGATCTTGTCATTCTGCTCAAAGGTGTTCAGGTCGAAGGCTACGACCGCATTGGCGCGGCCATCGGTCACGAAGCCGGTCTTACCGTCCGGCGAAATGACCACGCCATGGCTGCCCGCGAGCCCTATCACGCTGCCGATCTCCTTGCCCGTATTCATATCCACGACGTCAACCTTGGGCCCGTGAGCGATGTAGAGCCGGTGCGCTGCGGCATCTACCGTCAGGTAGTCCCAGCTGCCCTCGCCACCGATCGTCCATGTGGCTTGTACCTTGTAGGGCTTCTGCGCGTTGGCCGGAACCGACAGAAATCCGCTGAATACCGCCGAAAAAGCCACAGTCGCACCGAGGCGACCCATCCACACGTTGACGTCCATCTTCATAGAAATTCGCTCCATCATCCTGCAGAGAGGAACTCTGCGTCATTCTCTACTGTCCCAAAGTCATCTGAATATCAGCTTAAGGAATTTCCGAAACCTGCCTGTTCAAGAGACGGTCCGGGACCGAGTCGCAGAACGCCTTCCGTTGCCACCCCATGATGCAGGAATAGACGCTCTTTCTCCAAATAAGACCCAATAGGCTTCGATCTGCGGCAATCTGGGCCATGGAGAAGCTTATTGGATTACTCCGTCTTGTTAAGAGCACGGCTTCAGCGTGCCGTCTGTGCTGCATTCTGCAATCCGGCTTCAGTCGCTTGGGTACGCTTTCGCTTCGCGTTCTTGCTATTGCAACAAGCTACGACGCGTAGTTCAGACGAAAAATTCTGCAGACCTCTCCGCGTGCGTCAAGCCAACCAGGATGAGCCCCCAAACCCCGAAATCGTGTCGAGTCCGGAAAGTGAGGGTCAAGGTAACCGCGAAGCGATGACCACGCGGGTACTGAACGGTCGCCCGTTTCCCCTCAGCAAAGATCGGAGGCGGGTGCCTCTCCCGGCCAACAGGGTCGCTGGCTGTCGCGTTTTGCGACACAAAGATTCCAGCCCTGCGAAGCTCCTCCACCGCCAGATTGGAAGCCAAAAAGAGCAATCCATGGCATCTTCCGCCCGGAATCGGTACCGCGATGTCTCGGTTACTAGGCCTCGTCGGATAACGTTCGAAAACGTTACGGTGGGTGCACTCACGATGGCCCGAAGGATTGCCGATCTACGACGTAGGAAGCGTTGTGGACACGGGGTTTAGCCTCTAGTCTGAATTCAACAAATGGCCCACGCAGTTCAATCCAATACGACACCAAACAAGGAGCAACACATGAAACTGATTCTCTCGAACCTGATGAACGATGAATCCGGCCAGGACCTGATCGAGTACGCGCTCGTCGCTGCTCTGGTTGGTCTGGGTGCGGTTGCCGCCATGAAGACCCTCGCCTCCAACATCAACACCGCCTTCACCTCGATCGGCACGACGCTGACCACCAACGTCTAGTCTCTTTCCGCGGCTTCGCTACCTACGGGAGCCTGGAAGAACTCCTCGAACAAAACAGTTCTAAACGCTTCCTGGCAGCCGGTAACGGACAACCAAGTTACTCAAGCGGTACAGGAAGTAGTTCAAAACATTGCAGTTCTTACCCATCGGGGCCGTTGCGCAGAGACTGAACGCCTCCTAGTCTGAGTTCAACATCGGGCCATGGAATTCAAATTTCGCTTTACCAACCGAATCACAAAACCAAGGAGAAACACAATGAAGCAGATCCTCTCGAACCTCATGAACGACGAATCCGGCCAGGACCTCATCGAGTACGCGTTGGTTGCCGCTCTCGTCGGCCTCGGCGCAGTTGCCGCAATGAAGACCCTCGCCTCCAACATCAACACCGCCTTCACCTCGATCGGCACCACGCTGACCACCAACGTCTAACCTCTCCCGAGCGCTCCAACCAGGGCGCCCTGTGAGACAAAACCGCCCTACCTGGGGAAGCGATATGAAGAGGCAGATTTAGAACTGGGCATCTTATTCGAACCAAAAGATACGATGCCCAGTTCTCTTGCCTTTCCTTCCCAAATCTGGGTTTGACCAGTAACAACCCCGGCAATTCCAAGTTTTTGCAGTAGCTATCGCCCGCCGCACCAGACTTGCGGCCCTAAGGACAACTTCATGATCGGGTTTGAGAAAGAATTCGTGTATCCCGCCGCTGCCACGGTCGTCGCGCTGATCGGCGCCTGCACCGACATCAAGAGCCGCCGGATCCCGAATTACCTGACCGGCCCCGCAATCCTCGCCGGCCTCTTGCTGCACGCCTCGATCGACGGATGGCGCGGGCTGCTTACCTCGCTCGCCGCAGGCCTTATCTGCGGAGTCATCTTCCTCATCTTCTACCTCGCCGGTGGCATGGGAGCCGGAGACGTCAAGCTGATCACAGCTGTTGGCTGCATAGCCGGGCTATCGAGCGTCGCCTACCTGCTGATCCTCACCTCCATAGCCGGTGGCGTGATGGGAGTCATCTTCGCCCTGATGCGCGGCAAGCTGAAGCAGACCATCGGCAACGTCGTCGCGCTGGCCTCGCACCACAAGGAAGAGGGCTTGACGCCGCATCCGGATATCAACGTTCTCAACGCCAGCAATCTGCGGTTGCCTTACGGAGTCGCCATCGCCGCCGGCAGCACAATCACCTTCTACCTGATGGGATTCCAGAGGTAACGCCATGACCGCACGCCGCCTTCTCGGAGCACTTTTGCTGGCCCTGGTTGGATCCGGGCTGTTCACCTTCTGGCTCAGCCAGAGATTCTCAAAACCAGCCGCAGCCGCAGCCCCCAAGCCGCAGTATGTCGCGTCCGTCCATCCCGTCGATCCGGGCGAGATCCTCGTCAAGACCAACCTCATGCTCGTCGATTGGTCCGGCGGCAAGCTGGATGGAGGCTTCGCCAAACCGGAGGACCTCGTCGGTCGCACCGTGCTTTATCCCTTATCGGCAGGTGAGCCGATTATTGAAAGGCATCTCGCAGCCGCGGGTTCCGGGCTCGGTCTCTCCACCAAAATTCCCGATGGCATGCGCGCTATCTCGCTCAAAACCGATCAGGTGGTCGGCGTCGCCGGCTTCCTGCTGCCCGGGACGCATGTCGATGTACTCGTCACCTTCCGTACAACGGATCAACCCAACCAGGTCACCTCGACGGTCCTGCAGGATGCCCAGGTGATTGCCGCCGGACAGAAGACGCAGCCGGACCCGGAAGGCAAGCCGACCACAGTCGACGTCGTCACGCTGCTGGTAAAGCCAAACGACGCCGAGCGCGTGACGCTGGCCAGCGCACAGGGAACCGTCCACTTCGTCCTGCGCAACGGATCGGACCACGTGCAGGTCGACGACAAGCCCGCCGAGTTGTCTGAGCTGGGCGCCGTCAAGCCCTTGGCCCCACGAGGCAAGATCCACAAAATCGACGCCAAACCCGCACCGGTCGCGAACGTTTACACCATCCAGACAGTGGCCGGCGGCAAGCAGACCACGGAGTCCTTCCAATGAAGACCTACACCCTAACTAAAATTCGGATGCACGCGGCCCTTGCCCTGACGACCTTCGCCGTCACGCACTCCGCGCTCGGCCAGCAGATCAAGGATTCGGGCCAGATCGATGCCTCCAAGGCTCCGGCCAAGCTACAGGCTTCGGCCACGCCGCCCAACCCGGTCCCGGTCGTGACGCAGGTTCGTCCCATCCTGATCCCGCGCCCCATCGATACCGACCACCCGGTAGAGTACGGCGCAAACTTCTCCAGCGAAGTGCTCGCCGAGCAGGGAACCCACATCACCGTAGGCCGGTCCATCTTCATCGACACCAAGCATCGTCTGGCGCGCGTCTACATCACCGATCCGGAAGTCGTCGATTCCTACACCGCCAGCCCCAACCAGATCGTCGTCACGGCCAAGAAGGCCGGTGCCACGACCGTGATTCTGTGGGATGAGTCCGGCGAATCGAAGAGCTACATGATCTCGTCCGACCTCAACGTCGAGATGCTGCGCGACTCCATGAAGAAGGCTCTGCCGACCCAGTCGATCAACGTGACCGGCAACGAAGGCCGCGTTGTGCTGACCGGCACGGTCGAAACCCGCGCAGTCGCAGACGCCGCAGTCAAGATCGCGTCGATCTACTCCAAAGAGGTCTCCGACTCGCTGATCGTCGACCCGGCCCGCATCAAGCAGGTCCGGCTGGAAGTGAAGATGGTCGAGATTGATCGTTCGAAACTCTCCACCTTCGGCTTCAACTTCTTCTCGACCGGCGGCAGCAATCCCGGCGGCACGACAACCGGCCAGTTCCCGTCCTCGATGGTCAGCAAGATCGAGAACGGCATGAAGACCCTGACCGTCACCAACCCGCTCAACTTCAACCTGTACTCGTCGCGGCTCAATATCGGCGCAACCTTGCAGGATCTGGAGACGATGCAGGTCGCACAGATTCTCGCCGAGCCCAACATCACCACGCTCAGCGGCGAGAAGGCGAGCTTCCTGGCGGGCGGCGAATTCCCCTTCCCGACGATTCAGAGTTCGACCACCGGCGCTCCCGTGATCAGCATCACGTTCAAGTCATTCGGCGTGAAGCTCGACTTCCTGCCAGTGGTCAACAACGACGGCACCGTGGACCTCACGGTGGCGCCGGAAGTCAGCGCACTCGACTACACCAACGCCGTGTCTATCTCGGGCTATACGATTCCCGCCATCTCGACCCGCCGGGCATCTACCCAGGTAGTCCTCAAGAGCGGTCAAACCTTCGCAATCTCCGGCCTGCTGGACAAGCGGACCACCGACCTCTACTCGAAGACGCCCGGTGCCAGCAGCATCCCCATTCTTGGCGGGCTCTTCAAGTCGAAGAACGTCACCCATTCCGACACCGAGCTGCTCGTCATCGTCACCCCGACCATCGTCGATCCGGTTGCGGATAACACCCCGGTGCCGGCCGCGCCCGAGCACATCATTCCGTTCGTCAATCGCGAAAGCTTCGATAAGGCGCTGCCCCGCGGAGCAACCAAGAAGTAAACCTTGTACGCAGCATCGCAAGGGGAGGAACCATGAGTCTATCTGGAATCAATAACTCGGCGACGTACGATGTAGCCGTCATTACAGTATGCGTCGATCCGCAGACGACCGAAGACATCGTGCAGTCTGTCGAGGCAACGCGCTGGGCGGTCACATCGGCCAACTTTGAGGCGTACATCTCGTCGGTGCGGAGGCCGTACTTCGGACCGCAGATTGGCGCCGCAAAGAGCATCATTGCGATCGTCGACTTCGACCAGGACTCCGAGCAGGCCGTCGAGACGACGAAGTACCTGCAGACCATGTTTATCGGCAAGATCACCATCATCGCCCTCGCCGAGAGCCGCGATCCCGACCTGTTGCTCCTCGCGATGCGCGGCGGCTGCACAGAGTTCGTTCACAAACCGTTCGGCCCCTACTCCCTGAGCGAGACCCTCACACGGCTCGAGAATCAGTTCGCATCAGCCGGTGCGACGGCCCAGGCTTCCGGCTCCATCCTGACCTTCCTCGGATCCAAGGGCGGCGTCGGCACCACGACTCTCGCCGTGCATATGGCCATGTACTTGGTTCAGAGCCACAAGAAGCGCACCCTGCTCATCGACCACCACCCTGAACTCGGCCACGCCTGCGTCTACCTCGGCATCGACGGCAGCCCATACAACTACCAGGAGGTTGTCCGCAACGTAAACCGCTTGGATAGCGAACTGCTGAAAGGCTATATCGCCAAACATCCCAGCGGCCTCGATGTGCTCTCCTCGCCGGATAACTGCGGCGGCCTGCGCCACACTGACGGCGACGCCGTGGCCCGGACGCTCGAGTTCCTGCGCAGCGAATACGACTATGTCGTAGTCGACTGCCCCACCTCCATGGACGACACCACTCTTGCCGTCATCGATGTCTCGACCAGCGTCTATCTGGTCGCCACTCCGGAGATCGGCGCCATTCGCGACCTCGCGCGCTATGTCGATCACCTGACGCAGATCGAAGGCGCGACCCAGAAGATGCAGGTGGTCGTCAACCGCGTCGCTTCAAAGTACGCGGTAAACGTAGAGCACATCGAGAAGGCGATTCGCGTGCCGGTTGCAATCCAGCTGCCCAACAGCTACGCCGAGTTGATCCGTTCCGCCAACCTCGGCGAGCCAATCACGCTCAAAGGCAAGTCGGACTTCACCACGCAGTTTATGAACTGGGCCAACACGGTGGTTGGATCGACCACGACAGCCGTCGCCCCGCCGCCGAAAGTGAAGCAGAAGTCGAAGCTGTTCGCGATGTGGATGTAGAGGATGGGAAGCGGGTTAGGAAATCATGATTGAACAAGCCACCATCGCAGTGAATCCGATACGTTCCCCGCTCTCCGGGATTCGTCCAGCCCGCGGCGTTGCCGAGCACGTCCAGCAACAGCTTAAGTCCGAGGTCCACAAAGAACTGATCAAGCGCCTCGACCTGGAGCGCCTCGGCAACATGACCACTGACCGCGGCCAGCAGCAGCAACTCTTCGCGTTGATCCAACAGCTCGTCACAGAGCGGGGCATCCCTCTCAGCAGCTCGGAGCGCGACCGCATTTCGCAGGAGGTGTTGGACGAAGTCTTCGGCTTCGGCCCGCTCGAGCCACTGCTCAACGACCCCACGGTCAGCGATATTCTCGTAAACACCTTTAGCAAGGTGTATGTCGAACGCCGCGGCGTGCTTGAGCTCTCGAACGTCGTCTTCAAAGACAACAAGCACCTGATGCAGATCATCGACAAAATCGTGTCCGGCGTTGGCCGCCGCGTCGATGAGTCATCGCCGCTATGCGATGCGCGCCTGCCCGACGGCTCCCGCGTCAATGTCGTCATCCCCCCGCTCGCTGTCGACGGACCGATTCTCTCCATCCGTAAATTTGGCACCAAGCCGCTTACCGCAGAAGATCTTCTCCGCTTCGGTGCGATGACGCCGCCTATGCTCGAAGTCCTCGAGGGCGCAGTAAAGGCTCGCCTGAACATCGTCGTCTCGGGCGGCACAGGCTCCGGTAAAACCACGCTGCTGAACGTACTGTCCGGCTTCATCTCGCCGTTCGAGCGCATCGTCACCATTGAAGACTCGGCCGAACTCCAGGTAAAGCAAGAGCACGTCGTCCGCCTCGAAACACGTCCGCCCAATGTGGAAGGCAACGGCGCGGTTAAGCAGCGCGAGTTGGTGATCAACGCCCTTCGTATGCGTCCCGACCGCATCATCCTCGGCGAGGTTCGCGGCGAAGAGACGCTGGACATGCTGCAGGCCATGAACACCGGCCACGACGGCTCGCTCACCACCATCCACTCCAACACGCCGCGCGACGCGATCGCCCGTATGGAAACCATGGCCATGATGGGCTCGGTGCGGCTGCCGGAAAAGGCCATCCGCTCGCAGATTGCATCGGCGGTCCACGTCATCGTTCAGGCATCCCGCATGAGCGACGGCTCACGTCGCATCACGCACATCACGGAGCTGACCGGCGCGTTCAGCGAAGTCATCAGCATGAACGATATCTTCCTGTTTGAGAAGAAGGGCCTCGGGCCCAACGGTAAGGTGAAGGGCCGCTTCTATGCCACCGGCATCATGCCGCGCTTTGCCGAAAAACTTACCGCTGCGGGAATCCCCTTACCCCTCAGCCTGATGAACCACTCGCAGGAAGTTTAGTCACAGGAAGTTTGGCTCAGGAGAATCATGGTCTTCGTCATATTCATCGGTAGCGCGCTCTTGACCTTCGGCATCGTGGTCATCTTGCTGCGCCCGACACCGGACCAGAAGGCGCTCGATAAACGCCTGGCCACCTTAAAGGCCAGCGAGGACGGCAGCGTCGGACGAACCCTGGACCTGGACCTTTACCTCAAGACGCTCAAGCGCGGGTCCTTCGGCTGGCTCGAAGATCTAGTGTCGGGATCGGCCTTTGCCCGCAAGCTCCAGCTCCTTATTGTTCAGTCGGATAGCCCAACTGCGGTCGGGACGGTGATGGCCCAGTGCCTAGGCCTCGCCGCTGCCCTGGGTGGAACTGCCGCCATGATCACCTACAACGCGATTGTCGCGGTGCCGCTGGCCTTGCTCGGCGCGTACCTGCCGCTGGCCATCCTTAGTATCAAACGCAGCAAGCGAATCGCCGCCTTCAATAAGGCGTTGCCGGAGTGCATCGATATCATTGGCCGATCGCTTCGAGCAGGACACTCGCTCGTGGGCGCCATCAGCATCGTCGCCGACCAGGTTCCGGAGCCGGCCAGGACAGAATTCAGCGAGGTCTACAAGAAGCAGAACTACGGTCTACCGTTCCGCGACGCACTCCTGCAGATGCTCGACCGCGTGCCCTCGCAGGATCTACGGGTCTTGATTACCGGCATTCTCGTACAGAAAGATACCGGCGGAAACCTGGTCGACATTCTCGACCGGATCTTGTTCGTCATCAAGGAACGCATGAGAATCCACGGCGAGATCAAGATCCAGACCGCTCAGGGCCGCATGACAGGCTGGATCCTCTGCGCGCTGCCGATTGTCATGCTGGTCCTGATCAATATCGTCAACCCGGGTTACTCCAATGTGTTATTTACCGATCCCTTGGGGAAGAAGATGCTGTATGCAGGCGTCGGAATGTTGATTCTCGGCGGCATCATTATTCGCAAGATCGTCAACGGAATCGAAGTCTAGGAACGTACCCGGAAAATCATGCAAATCATCTTCTATCTCGCCATCGCTTGCACGGTCTTCTGCACGGTCGCCCTGCTGATGGCGCCGGTACTGCTCAAGACGGCGCCGGAGGTGCAGCGGGTTCTGGATGTAACGTCCAGCAAGCAGGTAGAAGCGCGCCAGATTCTGGGTGAGGAAGAACTCCGCGGCCGACTCCTCGGCATGGCTCATGCACTTCGCGCAAAGCTCGGCTTTGCCGAAAACAAGGTGCTGAACGACCGCCTGTCGCAGGCTGATTTCCGCGCACCGGAAACGCCGGATGTCTTCCTCGCCGCACAGTTTCTTACGCCGCTGGTGTTGGCATTCGCGGGGAGTTTTATCAGCGACAACACGGTCTTCTGGGTGCTTGCACTCGCGGTCGTTGGATATATGGTGCCGGACTTCTGGCTGACCATGCAGCAGGGCAAGCGCAAAGAGCGCATCCGCAAAGCCATCCCCGACGCAATGGACCTGCTCGTGATCTGCGTCGACGCCGGCCTTGGCCTCGACCAGGCGCTGCTGCGAGTCGGCAACGAGCTGGCTCTGAGCTATCCGGACATCAGCCAGGAGTTCGCTCAGGTGAACATGGTGCAGCGTGCCGGCCAGCCGCGTCTTGATGCCTGGCAGATGCTCGCCGATAGAACCAAGATTGAGGAGTTCCAGCAATTCGTCAGCATGTTGACCCAGACGGATCGCTTCGGAACACCCATTGCAAAAGCCCTGTCGCGGTTCTCCGAGGAGTTACGCCTCGCGCGTCGCCAACGGGCTGAAGAAGCTGCCGTCAAAACTAAAATAAAGATTATTTTTCCCTTGGTGCTCTGCATCTTCCCTTGCATCTTCATTGTGTTGCTTGCCCCGGCGATTCTTATCGTAGCCGCCGGTATGTCGGGAATGGGAGGCAACTAAGATGACGACGCATGTAGCCTATCAGGAAATAATTGAGGTAAAAACCTCCACGCAGGTTCAACAGATAGTGACGGCCTTGCGGGCAAGCAAGGAACACCGCATCTCACCCCAGGTTCTCGCGAGCTCACCCGCGACGGCGCGGCAAGACCGCCCCACCAGATTTTCAATGCTTTGGAACGTCTACGGAAAGGAGGCCTAACCTCATGGACACCAGCATGCTCCTTCGCACCGTTGCAGCCGTTCTGGCAGTGATCGTACTGTCGATTATCGTTATCCGCAGAAAGCAGAAGGCATAACCTGCCCTTCGTTTCAAGCTCCAGGGAGTTACCCACGCAATGCAAGTCGCAAAGGTCGTCAATACAACCCGGGGAACCATTATTGGCGATCGAGTCGAGATCGCCGATACCTCGTCGACCCGCGGAAAAGGGCTCCTCGGTCGTACAGGTTTGGATGCCGGAGGAGGGCTTTGGATTAAGCCTTGCTCCGGCGTTCACATGTTCGGCATGAAGTTCCCGATCGACGTCATCGGCCTCGATGGCGATCGCAAAGTGATCAAGCTATGGCCCAACCTCAAGCCATGGCGGATGAGCCCCATCAGCCTGAGTCTGCGCAGCGTGATCGAGCTTCCGGCCGGCCGCATCGCGGAATGCAAGATGCAGATCGGCGATCAACTCCAGATCGATTAAACTCACAGCCGAGGTCATTCTGAGCGAAGCGAAGAATCTCAGTATTCGCCAGCCCAGGCATACCACTTCAAGTTTTCCCTCGGCCAAAGCCCTAGGCTTCCCTCGCCAAAGCACCCTGCTTCAGGGTCAATGCCCATGCGCTTCCACGGCCCAGTTTGCCACCCTTCCAGAGCCAAACCTCGTGCTTCCGCAGCCAAGTTTGCCATCCTTCGAGAGCCACGGCCCCGTGCTTTCAGGGCCAAAAGCCCGCCCTCTACCAGCCTGGGGCAGAGCCCCAGGTTCCCAAAACCGACATACCAGAGCGCTGAAGGCGCGACCTATAGGGGCCTGCGATTGCTAACTCCATAAGCCCCAAGCATCACCAGCAACGGATCAAGAATCAGCCGAAACCGAAAATCCGGATGCGTTATGTAGTAAGGCGCCGGAAACAGTAAGAGCGGCGTCAAGCAAAATACAGCCACCGCTCGATTGCTTCGCCAAAGCATAATAAGTCCCGCAAATCCAGCCAGCGTTATCAGCGATACATAGGCCACAACAAGTCCTGACGACGTCCTACCCACGCCAGTCCAGAAGAAAAAAATCCGCTTGACCGTAAGTTCTACAAACCGGCCCGGCTCTGCCTTGATGAGATTCATCGCAGTCACAGACTTCTCATGCATGTAGCCAACTTCGCCAAGCTCTTGGTATCGCGCGAATTCCGATGCATTAGTATTGGGATGCAGACCCGCAAGAAAGAACCCGTCTGATCCAACCCGATTGCCCTGCCACAGCTCGTACCCCACATTACTCCGCAGCGGAATAAACGCATGCAGCTGCGTGTAGTTGCGTACCGCCCACGGCGTCGAGAGCAGCACGACAACCACAGCCGCGGCTGCCGCTGGCAGCAAGGACTTCTTCGACGTTCGCCAGCCCGCCCAGCCCAGACACGCGACCACGATCGGCAGCAGAGACGGATTGACGCTGATCGCAACCGCGCAGCACAGCGCCAGATAAAGCCAGTCCATCGCCCCGCGCTCCTCCGCGCATCGGGTCGCAAGGGCAAGCAAGGACGTGGCGAGCAAGACGGAGAGGGTCGTCTCCCAGAAGAGTGTCGGAAGATACAGCGCTGGAGGAGCTAATGCGCAGATCAGGCCTGTGATATTTGCCACCCGCACACCGAACAACCGCCGTGCAAGCAACATCACGACCAAAACCGTGGCCGCGCTGAACGCGACCTGCAGCCCAAGAATCGTCAGATCCGAAGTGTTGCTATACGGCTTGAAGATCGCAAAGACTGCAGCCACAAGAGCTGGATAACCCGGTGACAGAAACGCGGATGGCCCGGTTGATCCGCCGAACGGCGAGCTGAGTCCGTGGCCGGTCCGCAGCGACTCCGCCAGGCTTCCAAGCTCCGTTGCCTGCCCAAAAAACCAGTCGGCTCCATGGCTACGCGCCACCAGAAGCGCCACCGCCACACGCAGCGCCAATGCCAGGCAGACAATAGGCACCACGCGGAAAGTAGCCGTTCTCGACGCAACCGAGGGACTAGCCATGCAGCGCCCGTGATCCATCAGGCTCAGTGGATTGCTTCCGACCGAACATCTGCGTCAGCGCGTAGGCCGCCAGGATGGTCAGCAAAGGGTCAAGCGCAAGCCGATAGCGAAATTCGGCGTGCGTGATGTAGTAAGGGATTGGAAACAGAAGCAGCGGCATCGCGAACAGAATGGCCAACGCAAGACGCCTCTTCCGAAACAGCATCCACAGCCCTGCGATTCCGAACCCAAACGTAAGCAGGGAATGCAGCGCAAAAATCGGCGATCCCTTTTCCGCGCCGGTGCCCATCCAGTAGCGAAACACGCGAACCGCAGTCAAATGAACGAACGACCGCGGATGGGTGAATATATATTCCTTCGCAAGGTCGGACTTATGCGCCGTATATCCAAGTTCGCCGCGCGTTTTATAGTCGTTCAGCTCAGCGGCATTGAAGGACGGAAACAACGACTCATCGAGGAACCCAGTCGCGCCATGACGGTTCCCCATCCATAGCTCATACCCAACCGTAGTTCTGAGCGGAATAAATGCGTGGAAGACTTTCGCATTGCGGATCGGCCATGGCGAAAACACAACGCAAAAAGTAAGTCCGGCAACCAGCAGTCCCCAGCGCTGCGCCTCGCGCCGCTGCCATGCAAGCCAGATCAGCATGGACCCCAAAACCAGGATCATTGCAGGATTGATCAGTGCCGTTAAAGCGCAATAGGCGCCAAGGAAGACCCACGTCAGCCATGTTGTCTTATCGCTGAAATGAAGCACCAGCGCGAGCAAACCTACCAGCAGGCAGATCGCGATCGACGTATCCCAGAAGATCGTCGGCATCCATATCAGCGGCAGCGAGCACGCCCACACCAGGCCGGCGATGACCGCCGCTCGCTGATCAAACAGCCTGCGCGCAATGACCATCATCAGCCAGACAGTGACCAGATTCAACCCAATCTGCACGCATAGAACGAACAGCTCCGAAGCGATGCTGTAGCTGCCCAGCACGCGAAAGACGCCCGCAATCAAGATCGGATATCCCGGCGCGACAAACGCCGAAGGCCCGGTCGGCACGCCAAACGGTGAGCTGAGCCCCTTGCCGTCGAGGATCGATTGCGCCAGCCACCCCATCTCCATCCCGCGTGTAAACAGCCACTTAGCCGGATAGTATTTCAGGACTGTCCAAAGTACCACCAGGCGCAGTGCAAGCCCAACCCCAAGGATCGCGATGGTCGCCTTACGGGTGGAGGGTTCGGTTCTCGCTTGATCGGGATATGTCTGCATAGCCTTCGCCAGAATAGAGTCTAGGCGGGGCAAGCGGCGGACGATATCGCACAAGGGTGGGACGGAAGTTAACTTGCGGTCGCTACCCTAGATGAGTTAGCCAGTGCCCATGCGTTGTATCCGCCGGTCACGTTGATCACGTCCTTGAAGCCCGCCGCCTGCAGCATGCTCGCCGCAATCGCACTCCGGTAGCCGCCCATGCAATGCACCGCAATAGACGCAGCGGGGTCCAACTGGCTGAGGTGCGCCTGCAACTCCGGAAGCGAGATCGAGATCGAACCCGGAATAGCTCCATGCGCGCGTTCGGATAGCTCGCGCACATCAAGCAGCGTCTTCTTGTCCCCGCCGGATACGAGCCAATCAGATACCTCCGAAGCCGGTATCTGGTCAATCGCCTCGACCGGCCTACCCGCATCTATCCAGCTCATAATACCGCCAGCGAGCGACCCGGCGACAGACTCGAGGCCGACCCGCGCCAGCCGCATCCGGGCCTCCGCGACCGCAGCCCCATCTTCCGCAACCAGCACGACCTTCGCCCCCTCGATCCCCAGCAGACGAGCGGCCCACGACGCGAATTGACCCGCCAGCGCAATGTTGATGGAGCCGGGAATGTGCGCCGCAGCAAACTTCGCCCACGGCCGCGTATCCAGCACGATCGCTCCCGCGGCTTGTGCTTCAGCAACGCCATCCGCAGTCAGCTCGGAGACCAGCGGCAGCTCTTCCAGTGGCGCTGCCCCCGCCCGATTGCGCGCTACTTCGTCCTGGAAATACGCCGGGCGCGGCGGCAGATCTCCCGTCAGTAGATGCACAAACTCCTCGCTTGTCATCGGCTGTAGTGCATAGTTGGTGCGCTGCTCGCGCGCGATTGTCGAGCTTGCATCGTCGCTCATCGACCGCCCGCACAGCGATCCGGCACCGTGCGCGGGATAGACGATGGTATCGCCGGGCAGCGTCAGCAGCTTCGTGTGCAGACTCTGGTAGAGCATCGCCGCAAGCTGCTCGGGCGTCTTAGTAGGGGAAAGATCAGGCCGGCCAACATCGCCGATAAACAACGTATCGCCGGTGAACACTGCCTTCGGTTCGCCAGCTTCTAGCGCAACAACACAGACGCTCTCTTCCGTGTGGCCCGGCGTCGAGAGTGCACGAAGCGTGACCGTACCCAACGGAATCTCATCCCCGTCGCGCAGCTCGCGATGGTTGAACGTCGCGCCGGAGCCCGCTCCGATGCAGATGGTTGCGCCGGTATGCTGCGCCAACTCCAGATGACCTGACACGAAATCCGCGTGCAGATGCGTCTCGATAATCCAGCGAATCGTCACGCCCAGTTCGGCGGCGCGTTCGATGTAGATCGCAACATCGCGTTGCGGGTCAATCACCGCAGCCTCGCCCGCGTCGTACACCAGGTACGACGCATGGGCAAGGCAGCCGAGATAGAACCGTTCAATCGTCATCGGCTTACTTGTTGGGTTGAGGGACGACGCGCAGGTAAGGCTTCACGGTCTTCCAGCCTTCCGGATACGTCTCGCGGGCCTGCTCGTCGGAGACTGCGGGCAGAATGATGACATCCTCGCCATCCTTCCAGTTCACCGGCGTTGCCACCTTGTGGCTGGCCGTCAGCTGAATCGAATCCAGCACGCGCAGAACCTCGTCGAAGTTGCGTCCGGTCGACATCGGATAGCTCAGCATCAGCTTGATCTTCTTGTCCGGTCCAACGATGAACACCGTGCGGACGGTCGCGTTATTGGCCGCAGTCCGGCCTTCGCAGGTATCGCCAGCCTCTGCCGGCAGCATGTCGTACAGCTTGGCAACCTTCAGTTCGGGGTCGCCTATCATCGGGAAGGTGACCTTGTGGCCCTGCGTCTCTTCAATGTCGGCCGCCCACAACGCATGCTTGTCGATAGGATCGACCGACAGGCCGATGATCTTCGTATGGCGCTTCGCAAACTCCGGCGCGAGACCGGCCATGTAGCCGAGTTCGGTCGTGCAGACGGGCGTGAAGTCCTTGGGGTGTGAGAAGAGAATGGCATAACCATCGCCGATCCATTCGTGAAAGTTGATGGGCCCCTGGGTCGTCTCGATAGAGAAATCGGGCGCGGTATCGTTGATGCGTAGAGACATCGGTTCATCCTCCTGTGGAGTGTCTGTGTTCGTTAGAGTGTGGCCGGATCGGGGAGGATTCAGACCATGGACGATGATACGCCATCACCCATCGTGACTGCGTGAACGATTCCCATCAGACGGCGCAACATCGTCCGACCCGCGACGTTGTCATTCATCCCACCTCCGTCGTCACCGTGACCATTCATCCCTCCTCGCTCGTCATTCTGGCGCAGCCAGAATCTCCGTATTTCCGCTTTTGCCGTCGTTTCTGCCGTTGTCTCTGAGGTAGGTCCGGGCTTCAGCCCGAACATTCGAGTCCAGCAACCATCGGTCTTCAGCCTCTGAGGTACTTTCTTCCGCCTCAGTCAAACAACTGAAACCAGATTCCACCAATTCTTCCGCCTCCGAACGTCTTTTATCCTCTATATTGGGCTCAATACTGGGATTACTTTGAGACGCGTTTATCGGACTAGGAATTCATTGAAGGCATTCTCTGTAGCCTTCCTCGTGCTTTCGCTGTTGTTCAGCGTCGGCGCATGGAGAGGCATTTTTGCCGGCACCAACACCTGGCTCGATCTTGCGATTGCGACTGTATTGGTCCTCACAGGTGCAGGATTCGCGGCTCATGCCTTGACCGACTGTGTCGTGTTAGATAAGGACTTCATTTGTCACGAGAACATCTACCACAGTCAAAAGTTGCACTTTCATCAGGTTAGCTTTCGGCGCGAATACGAGGAGTATCAGGATGGTCCGGAGGGCGGGACTACGGTGAGATATCTGGAATTCATCCCGAATCGCGGTCACCTGAAATCTCTGAAAATTTCAAAGAATGATTTTGACTTCGACCAGGAATTTTGGGAATGGGCTCTTCTGATTCCAGAGTGCGATGCCTAAATTCCGGCAAATCTTCCAGCCTGTCCCGGTAATCTGAAGCTTCCTACTATCCACTATTAACGCAATGCGTCGTACGACGACACCATCGTGGTCTTTCCCGCGTACTACCCCGCCAGCCCCGCCGCATAAGCCAGCAAACCCCCATCCTCCAACTGCGCCGCCGCCAACTGCACCCCTGTCCCCAGCGGTGCCCCGATCATTTCTCCCGGCATCGTCACCACCGGCAATCCCGACAACGAAAATGGTGTCGTGTACCGCAGAATCCCGTTGCGCGCGTTGGTGTAATCCTCGCCCACCGGCAGCCGGTTGACCGGCGCACTCGGCATCAGCAGGTAGTCGAACTGTGCCAGCAGCGAGGCGATTGCGGCGCGGAAGTAGTCGTGCCGCGACCGCAGCGAATCGATCTCCGGGGCGGTCAGCGACGCTCCCCACTGCAGCCGTTTTGCAATCGCCGGGTCGAGCGTCGGCAGCAACTTGGTGAAGTGCTGCCGGTGGATTCCCGCCGCTTCGCTCGCCTGGATCCCCGCATAAATCTCGGTCGAGGCCTTCCAGCCCTCCGGCTCAAAGTCGACCAGTGTCGCCCCGGCATCCGCAAGCTTTTGCTTCCAGGCGGCGTAGGCGTCCAAGCATTCGGTATTTGCGTCCGCCGCAAACGCAAGCGAGACGCACCCGATGCGCGGTTTCACAGGAGCGGTACCCACCGGCAGGTGAAACAATCCCGCCGCAATCGGCGGCAGATCGCGCGGGTCGCGCACGAAAAATCCAATCGTGTCGAAGCTCGGCGACAGGTGAACCCCGCCGCGCCATTGCCCCTGCCACACGCTCGGCAGGCCGTGCGACGCGCGATAGCCAACCAGCCCGCACAACGCCGCCGGAATCCGCACCGAGCCGCCCGTATCGGTCCCAATGGCCGCCAGCGCCGAGCCTTCCTGCACGCTCGCCACCGCTCCCGAAGACGAGCCACCGGTCAGCAAACCGGCATCGCGTGGCTGCAGGCAATCGCCGTAGTCCGGGTTCTCCCCGGTTAACCCATAGGCCAGCGGATGCAGATTCGTCTTGCCAGCGATCAGGCAGCCGGACTGCTTCATTCGGGCCACAACGCCGGAATCGGTTGTCGCAGGCGGGTTCAACTCGGCGTAGAAGCGGCTCCCGCCAGTCGTCCGTGTCCCGGCCAGGTCGAACAGATCCTTCACCGAGATTGGCACACAATACAGCGGTGTTCCCGGCACCAGCGCCGCAGCCTCTCGGGCCAACTCCTCACCATCGAAGTGGATGTAGGTATTGTGCGAGGCGTTACCGTTCGCCTTGGCTGCACATTCAGTGGCGATTTCAACGGGAGTGATCCGGCCCTCGGCGAGGGCGCGTTGCAACGATGTTAGGGGCGATTCGTCTGGCAGCATGGGTTGACTCAACTTGGGTGAGAGTACAGAATCAGGCTTCAACCTGCAAATATCAAGCGCCCCCTCGAAGCGATCTCAAGCGCAACGCCCTGGAGACCATGCCCGATCTCTTAGCGACGTTCGCACCGACCAACACCATTACCGGCGAATCCTACGGTCTCCGGTCACAAATCCTCTCGCCGCTCGAGGTGCTCGCCCAGTCCGTCTCGACCATCGCGCCCAGCACCACCCCGCCGCTCACGCTGGCGCTCATCTTCGGCTTGGTCGGCGAGGGAACGTGGCTGGCCTACGCCATCGCAACCCTCACCATGCTGCTAATGGCCTTCTGCATCGCCGAGTTCGCCCGCGACTCCGCCTCGCCCGGATCGCTTTATATCTACACCAAAGACTCGCTGCCGCCGGTCTTCGCCGTTATCGGAGCCTCGGCGCTGTTCTTCGCCTACGTCCTCACGGCCTCGTCCGTCACGGCTGGCTTCATCTACTTCTCGTACTTCTTTCTCGGCTCGTGGGGACCGCATGTTCCCGGCGTCCTGCTGGCCGCCATTTGCCTTGGCGGATCGGCGCTGGTCGCTTATCGCGATGTACAGATCTCCACCCAGATAATGCTCTGGATCGAGGTGGTCTCCGTCGCCCTGATCGCCATGGTGATCGCAATCCTCCTCTGGAAGCAGGGCCTGCACCTGGACCTGCCGCAATGGAAACTTACCGGTGTCACCGCCGTAAAGCTGCGTCAGGGAGTCATGCTCGCCCTCTTCAGCTTCGTCGGTTTCGAGTCCGCGACCACCCTCGGCGCGGAGGCCCGCGAGCCACTCAAGACGATCCCTCAGGCCGTCATCCGCAGCGCCTTCCTGGCCGGCCTCTTCTTCGTCGTCTGCGCCTACGGCGAGGTGCTCGGCTTCCGCGGCGAAGCCGTTGGCCTCGGTACCTCGACCGCTCCCATGCAGACACTGGCCAATCGAGTCGGCATCGGCCTGGTCGCGCCCTTCATCAACTTCGGCGTGCTGATCAGCCTCTTCGCCTGCGCGCTCGGCTGCGTCATCGCCGCCGCCCGCGTGCTGCTACTGATGGCCCACCACGGCCTCGCGCACAAGTCCTTCGCCGCCGTCAGCACGCAGCAGGAGACACCCTCGGCAGCCGGCGCCTTCACCGCTCTCCTGGCCTTCGTGCCCGTCGCAGCCCTCGCTCTGCGCGGCGCTCCGTCGCAGGAGATCCTCGGCTGGCTCGGCACCATCTCGGTCTACGGATTCATGACCGCCTACGGCCTCGTCGCCGTCGCGCTGCCCTTCCACCTGCGCAAGGTCGGAGGGCTCTCGGCACGCGGGATCCTGCTGTCAATTCTGGCGGCTGGCGGCTGGCGGCTGGCGCGGCGCTGGCTGCCGTCATTGGAACAATCTATCCCGTTCCCGACGCGCCTTACGTCTATCTGCCGTATATCTACCTCGCGTACATGGCGGCCGGTCTCTTGTACTGGTTCCTGACTGTGAATCGCAGAAAAACCTACGCCGGATGAATCCCTTCCAACCCCGGCAGCAGCACCACGCTCTCCTGCTCGTTCGGGTCTGTCCGCGCGATCACCGCGACCACCGTCTCGGTCTTGCTGGGGTTATAGGGCAGGTGCGGTACATCCGCCGGGATGTACACATAGTTTCCCGCCTCCACTGTCATATGGTGCTCCAGCCGCTCCCCATGCCACATGCACGAGGTCCCGGTCAGCGCGTAGATCGCGGTCTCGTGCGTGGCGTGCTTGTGTGCCTTCGCTCGCGCACCGGGCGGCAGCGTCACCATCTGCATGTGGATCGCCGTCGATCCGGCTGACTCAGCCGAAATCCCAACGGTATAGCTCAGCCCCTGCTTGCCGACGATGTGTTCGCCGCTGTGAATCAGTCTGCATTCCGCCGTTGCCAAATCGCTCATCGCAGGCTCCTCAAGCGTATCTATATCGCAATTGAGAGACCGTGCGCCACGCCGCGAGAAATCATTTCTCCATTGGTGCCGAAGATGCATTCACTCTGATAGCATGGCGGCCTATGGACACCCTCCGTCGCGACCTCCTCAAGCTCTCCCCGCTTGTCCTTACCGCGTTCGCCCCCGCCTTCGGCCAGGCCCGCGAGGCCGCTCCAGTCGCTAAGACTCCAATGATCTTCGACGTCCGAACCTTCGGCGCGACCGGCAGCGGGACCGTGCTCGATACACCCGCAATCAACGCCGCTATCGAGGCGGCAGCCGCAGCCGGTGGCGGCATGGTCTACTGCCCCGCCGGAACCTACCTCTGCTTCTCCATTCGCATGAAGAGCAACGTCGAACTGCACCTCGCGCAGGGCTGCACCATTCTCGCGGCAGAGTCGCCGAAGCCGGGGGAGACCACCGGCCAGCTCGGCGGCGTCTATGACCCCGCCGAACCCAATACCGAGTGGGACGCCTACCAGGACTACGGCCACAACCACTGGCACAACTCGCTCATCTGGGGCGAAAACCTCCACGACTTCGCCATCACCGGCCCCGGCCTCATCTATGGCAAGGGCCTCAGCTACGGCGCCGGTCCGGGCCGTCCTCCGGGTGCGGGCCGTCCGGGTTTCGGGCCGGAGTCAGGCCTTGCGGCACGTCCTGCCACCCCTCCGGCCACGCCGCCGCAAGCCCGTCCGCCACGCGGCAACTACCCCATGTATCAGGCCGAGCAGCCCGGCGTCGGCAACAAGGCTATTGCCTTCAAGAACTGTCGCAACGCCCAGTTCAGCGACTTCGCCATCCTCAAAGGCGGTCACTTCGGCCTGCTCCTGACCGGCGTCGACAACCTCACCATCGACGGCCTGCGCATCGATACCGACCGTGACGGCATCGACATCGACTGCTGCAAGAATTTTCATGTCTCGAACTGCACCGTCAATTCGCCGTGGGACGACGGCATCTGCCCGAAGTCGAGCTATGCGTTGGGCTACAACAAGGCGACCGAGAACGGCACCATCACCAACTGCGTCGTCACCGGCTACTATGAGCTCGGCACGGTCCTCGACGGCACCTACAAGGTCTTCGCCGCAGACGCCCGTGGCGTCGGACGCACCGGCCGCATCAAGTGCGGGACGGAGTCGAACGGCGGATTCAAAAACATCACCATCTCCAACTGCGTGCTTGAAGGCTGCAACGGAATCGCTCTCGAAAGCGAGGACGGCGCCCTCTGCGAGGACATCACCATCTCCAACATCACCTGCCGCAACCTCATCAACGGGCCGCTCTTCTTTCGGCTCGGAGCGCGTCTGCGCGGTCCCAAGGACACCACCAGGGTGGGCACCATGCGGCGCATCATGGTGTCAAACATCGCCAGCTCCAACTCGCTCGCACGCCTGCCCAACATCCTCTCCGGCATCCCCGGCTATCCCATCGAAGACGTCAAGATTACCAACTTCTACATGCAGCATCAGGGCGGCGCGGGTGCGGATCAGGTGGCGATCGTCCCGCCCGAGTACGAAAACAAGTACCCCGACCCCGGTATGTTCGGGCCGATGCCCACGCAAGGCTTCTACCTGCGGCACATCAGGAATCTGGAGATGAGCCACGTCGAAATCGCTCCCGCCACACCCGACGCCCGCCCGTCCTTCGTCCTCGAAGCCATCGACCGCGCCGACTTCCTCGCCTGCACCGCTCCCACTGGCCCGGCCTTCGCCTTCCATCATTCGAC
>JANXWZ010000186.1 GCA_025350865.1 Rhodanobacteraceae bacterium | reverse complement strand
TACCACGGACCCCACTTCCGCCACTTCGACATGTCGTTGTTCAAGGACTTCAACGTCTATCGCGAGACCAGGCTGCAGTTCCGCGCCGAAGCCTTCAACGTAGCCAACCAGACTAACTTCAACAACCCCGTCACCGGCCTGGGCAACGCAGCTTCAACCCTCGGCCAGTTGAACGCAACGATCGCTTCGTACAATCCGCGTCTTGTTCAGTTCGCGCTGAAGTACGAGTTCTAACGCTGAACCGGACAGGCTGGTGGGGGGAAGGTATACGATTCCCCATCAGCCTGTTGTCTCGTTTGCATCCGCTGCACGACAAGCAGAAAGACATACCATAGCTCTCCCCGAGGACTTCAGTAGATGCCCATCACCCGACGCGACTTCGGCAGGCTAGCGGTCGCGGCTTCTGCGACCACCGCACTTCACTCCTCCTCGCTGTTTGCCCAGACCAAACCGAACTCCAAATTTGGCGGCGTTCAGATCGGCGTTATCACGCCGTACAGCTATCACAACCTGCCCAATGACGCGGAGTCGCTGCTGAAGTTCATGGTGGCCGATAACATCAACGCAACAGAGATGCAGTGTCCGCCGATTGAAGAATGGGCAGGCGCACCGAAAACTCCGCCGTTTCGCCCCGCCGGACCACCCACCGGCCAGCAGGTCGGCGTGGAACGGCAACGCCCGCAGATGACCCCGGAGCAGGTCGCAGCGCAGAAGGCGCACCTGGCGGCGATGACACAATGGCGTCTGAGCGCTCCGATGTCCAAGTTTCAGGCGTTTGGCAAGATGTACAAGGACGCCGGCGTGACCATCTACGGCTTCAAACTCGGCTTGACGATGGAGATGCCGGACGCAGAGTTCGACTACGCCTTCAACGTCTGCAAGGCGCTCGGAGCCAACGAGTTGACCATGGAGATGCCCGACGGGAACACCACTCTGACGAAGAAGATCGGCGACTTTGCTGCGAAGCACAAGGTGTGGGTTGGCTACCACGCACATCTGCAGGCCACGGCGAGTACGTGGGACGAAGCGATGTCACAGTCCCCGTACAACGGCATCAATCTCGACATCGGTCACTACACCGCAGCTGGCAATCATGACCAGCTTGAGTTCATCCGGAAGAACCATACGCGGATCACCAGCATGCATATGAAGGATCGCAAGTACCCCGAGAATGGCGGCCAGAATATGCCGTGGGGGCAGGGTGATACGCCGATCAAGGAAGCCCTGCAGTTGATGAAGAAAGAAGGTTATAAATTCCCTGCAACGATCGAATTGGAATACGCGCCACCCACTGGGTCGGACAGTGAAAAGGAGATCGCCAAATGCCTTGCCTACGCGAAGGCGGCTCTGGCCTGACAGTTTCTTTTCGAGTACGCAGCTTGACTCTCTCCCTGGCTCTCTTCCTGGCGGCCTCACTCGCGCCAGGTTGGAGCCAGGGATCGGCTAAGCCGTTAGCTCTCGGCGATGCTCTTCCTGCGTTCAAGCTTCCCGGCACCGACGGCGTCACTCACACTCTCGCAGACTGGAAGCAGAGCAAGGTGCTGGTGGTTGCGTTCCTCTGCAATCACTGCACGGAGTCGCAGGTATACGAGGCTCGGCTCAGCGAGATGGCACGGAGCTTCGCCACGAAAGGTGCGGCGGTCGTTGCGATTCAGTCCAGCAACCCAAAGGCCGTCACCGATGTCGACCTCGCATGGTCCGACGTCGGCGACAGTCTCGAGGATATGAAGGAGCGCGCTACCTTCCGCAAGTTCCCCTTCCCATATCTCTACGATGGGGACACGGGCGGCACCGCGTTGGCCTTCGGAGTGACGGTAGCTCCATCGGTCTTCATCTTCGACCGGGAACGCAAGCTTCGTTACTCGGGAGCACTGGATAGCGATCCGTCCAACGGTCCCGCGACCGTGCACAGCGCCGCCAACGCCGTCGAGGAGCTGCTTGCCGGCAAGCCGGTGACGGTAGCGTCGACCAGGGCCAGCGGATGCGGCCTGCGGCTTGGCCCTGCAGCTGGAACCTCTTCATCTGACACTGCCCCGGTCAGCGTTTCACTGGCGAGCTCCGAGATACTCTCCGCGCTGCGACACAATCCGACGGGGAAGCTGTTGCTGGTGAACTTTTACGCTACGTGGTGCGGCCCCTGCGTCACCGAATTCCCAGACCTGATGCAGACCAACCGGATGTACCGGAATCGTGGCTTTGCCTTCACGACAGTCTCGGCCAATGTTCCCGACGAGAGGCCCGAGGTGCTCGCGTTCCTG
>JANXWZ010000090.1 GCA_025350865.1 Rhodanobacteraceae bacterium | reverse complement strand
GCCCTATCTGGCGCGTATCAACGGCATACTCGATCGCGCCCGGCGCAATCGCTTCGTGGAACAACAACGGTTCATTCTGCAGGTCAATCGGTGTAATCAGCACAAGATCAAGCCTAGGACCGTATGCCCCGCAGGTCAAATTTTCAATGGGAACTGCCGTATCTGTTTGTCGGATCAAAGAACGTCGAAATTTCAAGGTCCCGTCACAGAGTTTTTATCTTGCGGCGCAGTGCGCCCGGCAGAGTGGAGATGTGCGCTTAGCGTCAAGAACAGGAGACCCATGAAAACCTCACACACTCTCAAGGCTGCGATCGCTGCAGCAGCAGTCTGCGCCGTGGCGTTCAGCGCCACCGGGTGCTCGAACTCCAGCTCGCCAGCCACGACTACGACCACCACGACCACCACCGTAACGCCCACCACGACTGGCACACTCACCAGCAATGGAAAGCATCGCACCATCATCTTTGTGTGGGATGGCCTGCGGCCGGATTCGATCGACTCCTTCAACACCCCGACCCTCTACAACCTGGTGAAGAACGGAAGCTACTTCTCCGATAACCACAGCACCTACCCGACCTACACGATGGCAAACGCGGCCAGCTTCGCCACGGGCGGCTTCATCGGCACCACAGGCTTCAACGGCAACAACACCTATGCCGGCCCCTCCACCGGCCTGACCGCTGCGTCCGGAACGGCCTCCACCGGTGCCACCGTCGACTTCACGCAGCCGCAGTTCACTGAAGACTGGGGGATTCTCGACGACCTGAACGCCTACTACCAGAAGAACTACACCCAGTCTCTGCTGACCGTCGGCACCCTGTTTCAGGCCGCGCAGGCAGCCAAACTGACCACCTTCGCCGGCGGCAAATCCGGCCCGGCCTACCTGCAGGACTACAACCGCGGGGGCTTGATCGTCGACGAAAACACCGTCTATCCGCAGTCGCTGGCGACGGAACTCCAGACGAAAGGCTTTGCTCTTCCCGCCAACACGCCCTTTATGTACACCGCCGGAGCCGTCACGCTGGCAACCGGCAACGGAACCCCGACAGCCTCCACCGGTAAAACCAACCTGGTCGATGGCGCAACCCCTGACCCCACCAGCACCGCAGGCAGCCGTCAGGCCAACGCTAACGCCTACCTCGCCAGCGTCTTCACCAAGAACATCATCGCGAACCATCTTCCTGACCTCTCGCTCTTCTGGCTGCGTAACCCTGACGCGACCCAGCACGACTACGGCCCCGGCACCCTGAACTACAACACCGCGCTGCAGGCTCAGGACATCGTGCTTGCCCAGATCATCGCAGCCCTCAACGCCGTCAACCAGCTCGACACAACCAACATCGTCGTTGTCTCCGACCACGCCCACAGCACAGTCTCCGGTCCCTTCTCCACCTTCCCGCTCCGGGCCGTTGTCCCCAGCGCGACCACCGGCGTAAACACCTACGGCACGGCCAGCACCAGCGGCTACTCCGTCTCCGGCTACGTTCGCGGAGCCGACCTGCTCACCAAAGCCGGTTTCCACGCCTATGACGGCAACGGCTGTATCAACGAACCCGTTCTCTCCGGTATTACCGCCGCCGGAACACCCGTTTACCCCCAGCAGGTCGACACCACGGGCTCCATCTGCGGCACAGTCGGCGCCAAGTACACGACGCCCTCGTATCGAGTTTCGGGAACGCTGCCGTCCGACGCCGTCATCGTCGTTACCCCCGGCGGCTCGGAGATGTACTTCGTCCCAAGCCATAACCCCACCATCATCAAGAACCTCGTCACCTTCCTCCAGTCGCGTCAGGAGTACGGCGCGATCTTCGTCGACCAGCAGTATGGCAGCATCGCCGGAACCTTCAACGCCTCCGCTGCCAAGCTCCAAAACGCCTCCGCCCGTAACCCCGACATCCTCGTCAGCATGAACTTCGACGAGACCCAGACGGTAAACGGCAAAGTAGGCACCACTTTCAACAACGGCGCCAACAACCGCGGAATGCACGGCTCCTTCTCGCCCATCGACGTCCACAACACGTTGGTGATGTACGGGCCGGACTTCAAAGCCGGCTTCACCGACTCGCTGCCTTCGGGCAACGTCGATGTGGCTCCGACGATTGCCACGACGCTTGGCCTCTCGCTGCCCAAGGCTGACGGACGCACCTTGCTGGAAGCCCTCGCCACCGGCGGCTCGGCGACCAGTGCCTTTACCGTCACCAACGGCACCCTCTCGGCGACCAACGTCACCGGGGTCAAGTTCCAGACGCTCACCGACCCCACCGGCGCAACGCTCGACACGTCCCTGACCGGAACCTACGGCGCCACCATGTCCACCAAGGTCCTGACCGACCCAACCGGCAAGGCCTTCACCTACTTCGACAAGGTCAAAGTAACCCGCCAATGATGCTTATACCTTGCCAGCAACGGGTGCCCCATCTCAATCAGCTTGATCGATTGAAGTGGGGTCTCCTCCTCCTCACCCTCACCTCAGCCACAGCCCAGCAACCCAAGTCGGTCGACTGGGACGAAGCCTTCGCGGACCACAGCGGCACCGCTCCAATCCACTTTGTGGCCCAGTATCAGGACGCCCGCGGCTCCCACCAGCTCGAAGAGTGGCGCGATGGCCTCGCCCACCTGCGCCGCCGCACCGATAACCGAATCGACCTGCACGCCGACGCCACCGCCAAAATCGTTACCGGATTTCCCGCCGACTACCTCTGGCAGGTTGTCGATCTGGACAAGAAGATCGACAATCGCATCAGCTCCACGGCGATGCTCCACACCGGCATGCTGTACAGCTATTGGTCGATGTCCCACGTGCTGACCCGTCCGCCCGGCCAGGTCACCGTCACTCCGACAGATGGCCCTGCACCAGCCCAAGCCAGCGGACAATCCTGCGTCTGGTTCGAGATCGCCCCGGACGGCCGGCCAACTACCCGCGCCTGCTGGTCCTCCGCGCTGGCCATTCCGCTGGCAATGCAGACCCAGACCAGAGACGGCAGGTGGGAGACGACCTTCACGGTCCAGACTATCGATCGCAAGCCCATCAGCCGTGCCGTCTTCATCGTGGACACCAGGACCCTCCAGGTCCGCAACCTCGACCAACTTGCCGAAGACGACTAGCCCCCGATTCCCACCCCACGCGGTAGCTGTTTGCGGCCTCGCATCGCATATAGTGGCAGCGTATGTCGAAACGATCATCCGCCGTACGTATCTTGAAAACACTTGCCCTCCTGTACGGCGCAGCCTGCGTAGTGGGCGGAGTCGTATTGGCTGAAGTCTCGATCCGCCTCGACAAGCTCCCTCTCGACGACACTTCCCCCGAAAAAGAGCGTCTCCGCCGCAGATTCCAAGCCAGCTTCGAGGACGTCACGCTCATCGCCGCCGACGGCGCCATCCTGAAGGCGTGGTTCATCCAGCCCGCCAACCCCAACGGCAAGTCGGTCATTCTGCTGCACGGCATTACTTCAAACCGCCTGGGCTCCACGCCCTATGCCGACATGTTTCTCGCGCGCGGCTACTCCGTGCTCGTTCCCGACTCGCGCGAGCACGGCGAATCGGGCGGCAATATCTCGACCTTCGGGATCCTCGAGCGGCACGACGTTCAACTTTGGGCTGCGTGGGTCCGTCAGCGTGTCCCCGGCTGCACCTTCCTGCTCGGCGAATCCATGGGCGCAGCGATTGGGCTACAAGCGACGGCAGTCTCGCCCGAGATCTGCGCCGCGGTCGTCGAAGCCCCCTTCGCCCACTTTCGCCAGATCAGCTATGAGCGACTCGGCCGCCGCACCGGCACCGGAGCCCTCTTCTGGCAGACGCTCGGCCGCCCCATCCTCGAAATCGCCATTGCCTACACGCGTGTCCGATACGGCGTCTACCTGCCCGACGCCGACCCGCTGGAAGCCGTCGCGCACTCCACCACACCCACGCTCCTGATCGCCGGCGTCAACGATCTGGATATTCCCATGCATCACTCCCAAGAGCTGCAGCAAGCCTGTTCCGGCCACTGCTCGCTATGGGTCGTCCCGGGGGGAGAGCACGCCGACGCATCCACCTTCGCCCATGAGGAGTTTGAGAAGCGGGTGCTCGATTTCTTCGACGCCCACGCGGCACACGCAGCTACATCGTAAGAATCAGGCTTCCCATGGATTCACAATTGGGATGCCAAGCCCAGCAAAGCCCTTCACGTTGCGCGTCACAAGTATCAGGCCGTGTTCGATAGCGGTCGCTGCAATCAGCCCGTCGCTGGTCGTCAGAGTCATTCCCTTGCGTCGGGCTTCGACGGTCAATTGACCCCATCGGCCCGCGATATTCCTCGCCACCGGAAGCAGATTCGAAGCGAACCAACCCGGCAATCCGGTTTCGAGCCAAAGCTCCAGTTCCGTGCGTCGCTTGCTCGTCGGCATCGCTTCAATGCCTAGTCGAATCTCCCCAAAGGTGACCACACTGGCATAGAGTTCGTTCGGGGCTGCCGCTCGAAACCAATCGACGATACTCCCACTCGGGGCAGGCCTTACGAACTCCGAGATTGGCTTCGTATCGACCAGGTATCCGCTCACAACTCCACCGGACGCGGATAATCCTTCGCCCGTTCCAGAACCAAGCCCGAACCAGGCAACGGCGAATCCAGAAGGAACTGCGCGAAGTCTGCCTTGCCGCGACCCTCTCGAACGTCGGAATCAGAGGTGGACCGAAGCATGGCTTCCAAAAGCTGAGCCACGCTTGTGTAACCGTCGCGCTCCATCCGCTCACGCAGGAGAGCCTCCACCTCTGGTTGCAATTCAATCGTCATTGGAAGAGCCCTCCAATCAAAGTATGGGAACTCCAACAATCCGTGTCAATCAACATTCTTTCTTTGCCCAACCGTTTCCACTCGCGGCAATCGACAAATTCGACTAACTTCGATTCGTGGCTCATCCTTTCCTCAATTTTGTCCGGCTCGTCGTCGTCGCAACGACATTCGTCCGTCTTGCCCCAGCCCAGCAATCCGCACCTTTGGGAATCGACCCTGAAATCGCCGCAACAATCGCCTCGCTCAAAGCGTTCGACAACCATGCCCACCCCGTCTTGCCTCCGCCGTCGGACAAGTCGGACCGCAACTTCGACGCGCTCCCCGTCGACCAGATGGAGCCGCAGACCGACCCCATCGGCCTGCGCCCGGACGACCCTCGCCTGCGTGACGCCTGGCGCGCCCTGTGGCACTTTGAAGCCGCGTCGCTGCCGCTCGATGCCGCCGCGCAGAAGCAGCTTGAAGCGGCTCGAGCTGTCGTCAAAGCCCGCGAAGGCCTTAACTTCTCGCGCTGGGTGCTCGACCAGTCGAACATCGCCACCATGGTCGCTAACCGCGTCAGCCTCGGCCCCGGTATCGCCGAGCCACGTTTCCGGTGGGTTCCCTACGACGACGCCTTGCTGTTCCCGCTTGATACCACCGGTATCGCATCTGTCACTCCCGACAAAAAGCAGTTCTACCCGCTGGAGGACAGGCTCCGCGCTCAATACCTTTCCGCCGTCAACCTGAAGGCCGCACCGGCTACCTTGCCCGAATATCTCGCGAAGGTGGTGACGCCAACGCTCGAACGCGAGAAGGCCGGCGGAGCCATCGCGGTCAAGTTTGAGATTGCTTACCTGCGCGGATTCGACTTCTCCGACCCCTCGCCGACCGTTGCTGAGAAGATTTACGCAAAGCTGCAGGGCAAGCCACGCCCGGACCGCGTCGACTACAAACTTCTGCAGGACTTTCTGTTCCGCTACGTCGCCCGCGAGTGTGGACGCCTCGGCCTTGCTATCCACGTGCATACGATGGCCGGAGCGGGCAGCTACTTTTCAATCGCCGGTGCGAACGCCATGCTGCTCGAACCCATCTTCAACGACCCCACCCTGCGCAAGACCAATTTCGTGATGCTGCACGGCGGCTGGCCCTTCGTCCGCGAGGCGGGCTCGCTGCTCCAGAAGCCCAACGTCTACCTCGATATTTCGCAGCAGTCGATGATTATCCCCGCCCGCACCCTCGCCGGCTGGCTGCGAGAGTGGCTGGAAACCTACCCCGACAAGGTCCTCTTCGCGACCGATGGCTACCCGTACTCCGACGCGCTCGGCTGGGAGGAGGCCACGTGGATCGCGAGCCGCAACGCACGCCAGGCGCTTGGGCTTGCCCTGACCGGCATGGTGCGGGACGGCGAAATCTCGCGCCCCAGAGCCGCCGAAATCGCCGTAATGGTCCTCCACGGCAACGCCGACGCCCTTTATCAACGCCGCTAAGAACTACACTCTCCTCGCGCCTACAATCTCAGCATGGACAACCCTGGGGTACATAATCCGGCAGATACCGTCAGCCTGCCGGTGGCGCTGATCGGCGACGGCCGTCCCTTGCTTACACTGGTTGCCCTGGGCCTTATCCTGTCTGGCCTCTTTGCGATCTTTCTCACCGTGACCAACTCATTTCTTCCGCACGATATCGCCTTCCTGGGCATGCAGCCCAGCGAGCTTTGCGCCTTTCACCAGTGCCGTATCGTCCACTTCATCTTCCACGATCGCACCTCTTTCGGCGGCACCCTCATTGCCATCGGCGTGCTGTATCTCTGGCTCCTTGCCTTCCCAATGCGACTCGGCGAAGCCTGGGCGTGGTGGACGCTGCTCCTCTCCGGCTCCATCGGCTTCCTCAGCTTTCTCGCCTACCTCATTTATGGCTATCTCGACTCCTGGCATGCAGTCGCTTCGGCCAATTTGCTCCTGCTGTTTGTCGCCGGCCTTTGGAAGACGCACTCGCTGCTGCCGCAGCAGGGTGCGGGGAAAATCCTGCATCCCGTTGAGCCACTTACTCTGCGCACGGTACAGGGTTTTGGACGCGCCTGCCTTCTCTTCATAGGCGCCGGTATGCTGCTCGCCGGGTCGGTCATCATCATCCTCGGCTCAACAATCGTCTTCGTCCCCCAGGACATCGTCTTCCTCGGCTTCGATGCGAACCAACTCAACGCGATCAACCCCCACCTGGTGCCCCTCATCGCCCACGATCGCGCGGGCTTTGGCGGTGGCCTCGCCTCCTGCGGAGTGACCATCCTGATGATCCTCTGGAAAGCTCGCCCTTCCATCGCCCTGTGGCAGGCACTGATCGTTGGCGGCGTCACCGGATTTGGATGCGCCATCGGCATCCACTATCCCATGGGTTACCTCAGCGGATCACACCTCGCTCCCGCATGGATTGGTGCGGTGATCTACACCTTAGGAATCTTCTGCTACTTACCGCGCCGCCGCAAAGTCTGACGCTGCTGCCGAGTTAGCGCCCGGCTTATGGCACGAACTGAATCTTGGTGCCCAAGTGAGACTCACCATCCCAAAATCCGCAAACGCGATCAGCGTTTCCGTCTCGCGCACGGCAATTCGCAAGCGGTCGTCAGCCCTCGTCGGTTAGCAGGGAAAGAACATCCGAATCGCCGCAACGCCCTTTGCTCCAACTTCGACACAAGAATCAGCATTCCGCTCGCCCACCCCACCCAGAGCAAAGACCGGCATCTGCCCGGCCGCTTTACAAGCCGCGCGCAGAGTCTCCAGACCAACCCCCTCTGTCACCTCGACCCCATCCACCCGCTTTCCGAACACCGGCCCGAACAGCACCGCTGACGCTCCCCCTTCCCGCGCCCTGCGTACCTCCTCCAGCGAATGGCACGAGACGCTGACGAATCCCTCCGGGATCAGCACCCGCACCTGCGGAACGGTCAACTCTCCCGGCTGCCCGGACAGATGGACCCCATCCGTCCCCACCGCGACCGCCACATCCATCCGCCCTGCCACCAGCACGCGGGTTCCCGAACCCACACCACGCACCGCCATCAAAACCGTTCTCACCGCGTGAGCTAAATCCCCGGCCCCGAGCTTCTTTTCCCTCACCAGGACAAACTCCACGCCCTGCCGCGCCAACTCGGCGCAGCGTTTGGCCAACGTTTCCGCCGGGTCGTGATCCCGCGAAAACGACAGCCGTCCATCCGTGATTGCATAGCGCAGCACCTGATCAGTTTACGATCTGAGCCGATGACTTGTGGTAGCTTCAAGTTGCATGGTCTGAATCTGCCGAACGCACGCCGTTCAACGGAGTCGGGCCGTCTGAAAGAGTCGAAACGCGCATGGGCAGTGTCTACGATCTGATTGTCATTGGCTCCGGCCCGGCAGGCCAACGTGCCGCCATCTTCGCCGCCAAGCTGGGCAAGAAAGTCGCCCTGGTGGAAATGCGCGAGGTCGTCGGCGGTGCCTGCATCAACACCGGTACCATCCCCTCGAAGACCATGCGCGAAGCCGTCCTTCACCTCTCCGGCTATAACTACAAGTCCATCTACGGCATGAACTACCGGGTGAAGGAACGCATCACGATGGCCGATCTGGCCTTTCGCGTTCAGCACGTCATCAAGACCGAGATCGACGTCACAGAAGCCCAACTCCACCGCAATAACGTTGAGATGCTCGTCGGCGTCGCCAGCTTCGTCTCCACCAGCCCCGAAGCGACCCAGGTGCAGGTCTCGAATTCGCGAGGCGCGGTCGTCCATGAGGCCAAAAACGTCCTCATCGCCACTGGCACCAAGCCCGCCAACTCCGCCAAGGTCGCCATCAACGGCAAGTCAATCGTCAACTCCGACCAGGTGCTCGACCTCGTCAACCTGCCCAAGACCCTGATCGTCGTGGGCGGCGGCGTCATCGGCGTCGAGTACACCTGCATGTTCTCCGCACTCGGCGTCCGCTGCACACTGATCGAGCGCCGTCCGCACCTGCTCGAATTTGCCGATCAGGAGATCGTCGAGGCCCTCAGCTATCATCTGCGTGACTCCCGCGTGACCATGCGCATGAACGAGGAAGTCGAGAGCGTCGAAGAGATGCCGGACGGCACCGTCGTCGCGAACCTCGAATCGAAGAAAAAGCTCCAGGGCGATGCGCTGCTCTACGCCGTCGGCCGCCAGGGCAATGTGGACGAACTGAACCTGCATAACGTCGGCGTCGAAGCCGACAACCGCGGCCGCATCCCGGTCGACAAAGATTTCCGCACCAAGGTCCCGACGATCTTCGCCGTGGGCGACGTCATTGGCTTCCCGTCGCTGGCCTCGGTCTCGATGGAGCAGGGCCGCATCGCCGCCGCTCGCGCCTTTGGCGATGACACCATCCTCTCTAACCCCAGCTTCTACCCGTATGGCATTTATACGATCCCCGAGATCAGCTTCATCGGCAAGACCGAAGAGCAGCTGACCGAGGAAGACGTTCCCTACGAGGTTGGCGTCGCCTATTACCGCGAGATCGCCCGCGGCCAGATTCGCGGCGACACCACCGGCCGCCTGAAGCTGATCTTCCATCGCATGAGCCACGCCATCCTCGGCGTGCACATCATCGGGGAAGGCGCCAGCGAGCTGCTCCACATCGGCCAGGCCGTCATGGCGCTCGGCGGCAAGCTCGACTACTTCATCGACACCGTCTTCAACTACCCCACGCTCGCCGAGTGCTATAAAGTCGCCGCCTTCAACGGGTTGAACCGCGTCTCGAAATTCGAGTAACCGACCAACCGTCCCTTTGTCTGTCATCCCGCAGGGATCTGCTTCTGTCTTTCGCGCGCCGGGTTGACAACCCTACCGCAAACGGCTAACTTTCGACACGCTGCAACATGCTGAAATTATCGTTTTCTTATGACTTTTAGCAGTTTTTGCACTTCGAAAAAGGGCTGGTACACAGAATGGCAAAGACCATCGGCGTCGTCTTATCGGAACGCGTTATCGCAGGACTCGTCATCGACAACACCATCGACGGAGACCTCTGCACCTTTCCCCCCAACGCGGACGACGAATCCGCGCTCATCGAGCTCCACACCGACGGCCTGGTCAAAGTCATCTGTGAGCAGGTGATCTGCGCGCGCCGCGACCAGCACGACATCTCCGCCATCGGCGTCGCGCTCCCCGGCATCGTGCGCAACGGCGTCGTCGAAGACTCCCCCAATTTGCCCCAGCTGAAGGGTGCGCGTATCGCGGAACTCGTTACCGCCGAATTGCGCCGCGAAGGCCTCGACGCTCCGGTCAACATTGTCAACGACGCCGACGGCATGGCTGCCGGACTTGCAGCGACTCACGGCAAGCTCGACAGCATGATCCGCGTCTTCACCCTTGGAGTCGGCATCGGCTTCGGCCGCTACCCCTTCGCACAGGGAGTCTGGGAGGGCGGCCACACCTGCGTCACGCTCGACGACAAGGAAACCTACTGCGGCTGCGGCGGGCGAGGCCACATCGAAGGCATCATGGGCCATCGCGCCATGCGCCTCCGCTTCCTGGACATGGAGCCCGAAGAGGTCTTCGCCGCCGCCCGCCAACGCCCGGCAGGCCCAGAAACCGACCGCTGCATGAAGTTCGTCCACCTGTGGCACAAGGCGCTCGCCGCCGGCATCGCCAACTCCATTCACATGTCCGGGGCTGGCAAGTTTTACCTCACTGGCTTCAACGCTCGCTTCCTCGAGATCAGCGTGTTGAAGGAATATCTGCACCAGATGATCAAGATGAGCCCGCTGCAGGCCTACACAGTCGAGATCATCGAAGACAGCAGCCGGACCCGCGTGCTCGGGGCTGCCGTGACCGCCGAGCAATCCATCGCCTACGCCCGCAAGAAAGCCATCCTCGCCAGCGCGCAATGACCACCCGGCTTCTCCTCGCCGTTATGCTCGTCACACATTCGGGTGCCCCATCCTCGCGCGGCATTACCGCGCAGGGTGGGGTGAGACAGCATGGGGAAGCGTATCATTCCGCTCTGCGGTATCCGTCAGGGGTATCGAGCCTACGGCTCGACCGTTTTACTCAACCTGCCCCCACTATCGATCCCACCTGGACCTACACCACGCCCCTCCGTTGGAAACATGCGCCACGAGGAATCGATGAAAGCTGGGCTTCCGTGCAGGTCGTAGTCCTCTACCCAGAAGGCGAATACCTTGAAATCCGGGGCCACCTCATCAAGTACGACAAAAATACTTCCGTCAACTTCAGCGCTGGTGACGGCCAACTCTACCGGGCCGGAACTTGGGAAAGAACCGACGACCAAGTGATCCGAATCCATAGCCGCGACACTTGGAAAGACGACCACATCCTCAACATGGTCCATTGCGATGCTAATCATCAGAACTGCGTCACCGTGGAGCAGCACCCAATCCCCGGACCAGTCACCGTCGACACCTGCGGGCTCGAAGGGAGATCTCCCACCTACCTGGCCAAGCGCATCCACTGCCATCAGATGATCCTGCAACCCGCGCGCCTGAATCTCGATCTACTCGAGCTTCAGCGCATGGCCACCGTCGTATCCTGACAAATTAGCTATCGATCAAACAGATCAGCATGAGTCCCGGTTCGAGCCAATTGCAGCCGCTCGCCGTCCACCTTGTAGATCAGCAACCAATCCGGCCGAATATGGAAATCCCGAAAACCTGCCCAGTTTCCAGTTAACGGGTGGTCCCGCAGCCGTACCGGCAATGGCTCTTCGCGCAGCAGTAGCAGAATGACGGCCTCGAGCTTCGTCATATCCAAACCGCGCCGATCAGCCAGCTTGGAATCCTTGAGAAATCTATGGGTGGGAACGGGTATCAACAAGCTCTAGTTCCGCATTTCGCGAAACATCGCCTCGATTGAGTCGTATCGAACCCCTTCGCCGCGTTCCGACTCCTCCATCGCTGCAACCGTCTCCGCGTTCGGCACATGCATCGCAAAGGGAAGACACTGATCGTGAACCACCTGCAACAGCATTCGGCGAATTGCGTCATCGACAGTCAGGCCGATCCCAGCCAGCACCTTCGACGCTTCGCGTTCCAGCTCCTCGTCGACCACAACAACCTTCGATAAAGCTGCCATGCCGCACCTCTTGCGTTCATTGTAGACCTCTTGAGGCAATGCCCTGCTAAACTCCCACCATGCTCCGCACTCTGCTAGCAGCCGCCTTTCTGACCTCCTGCGCCCTCACGCTCTCCGCCCAAACCGCTGCAACCGCCCGCCATGGCATGGTCCTCGACGACCTCGCCAAGCTCCAGCGCGTCGGCGCACCCGCAGTCTCGCCTGACGGCGCATGGATCGCCTACACCGTCTCCCACGTCGACACCGAAGATGACAAGTCCGTTAACAATTTGTGGATGATCAGCTGGGACGGCACGCAGGATATCCAGCTGACCTACGGCAAGGAAGCCGCCGGCAACCCGCGCTGGTCGCCCGACGGCCGCTTCCTCGCCTTCTCCTCCGGCCGCGATGGCGGCGAGACCAAAGGCTCGCAGGTCTGGGCGTTTGACCGGCGCGGCGGTGAAGCTCACCAACTCACTAACGTCAAAGACGACCTCGGCGGCTTCAAGTGGTCGCCTGACTCCAAACAGCTGATCCTGAGCATCTCACCCAAGGACGACACCACCCCCGAGCCCGGCGGCAAACCCAAACCGCCCCAACCCGTCGTCATCGACCGCTTCCACTTCAAGCAGGACATCCAGGGCTACCTCGGCACCAAGCGCGCCCATCTTTTCCTCTTCGACATCGCCACCAAAAAGCTCGCCAAGCTGACCAACGCGCCGCTCGACGGACCGTCCGCCTACGCCGAAGACGCACCCGAGTTCAGCCCCGACGGCAAGCTCGTCGCCTTCGTAAGCAACCAGGCCACGCCCGATCCCGACCGCGTGGCCCACTCCGACGTCTTCGTTGTCGCCGCCACGCCCGGCTCCACCCCGCGCAAACTCACCGCGTTTGAAGGCCGCAGCCAAGCACCGGTCGCCTTCACGCCCGACGGCGGCACCATCCTGTATCGCCAGGGAGTTTCGGCGAAGTACAGCATCTACGACATGCCGCAGCTGATGTCGATCCCCGTCGCCGGCGGAACACCGACGCAGATCGCGCCCAAGCTCGACAAAACGGTCGGTGCACCGCACCTGCTCACCGGCGGTAAGGAGCTTGTCGCCGACGTTCAGGACGATCGCCTCAACTACCTCGAATCCTTCGACCCCACCGGCAAGGCCGCGCCCCGCCGCCTCACCCTCGGCACCGGCAGCGCGTCCGACTTCGACGAGGCTGCCAGCCACCTCGCCATGCTGTGGTCCACGGACGCCGCCCCGGCGGAAATCTACGCGCTTGAAGGCACAACACCGCGTCAGCTTACCCACCACAACGACGCGCTGCTCGCAACTCTGACCCTCGCACCTACGCAAGACATCTCCGCCAAAACCTCCGACGGCAACGACGTCCACGGCCTCCTGACGCTCCCCGTCGGCGACACCCCCGGCACCAAGGTCCCGATGCTGCTCTGGATCCACGGCGGACCAACCTCGCAGGATGCCCACGCCTTTGCCGCAGATCGCCAGCTATTGGCCGCCCACGGCTACGCCGTCCTGAACGTAAACTATCGCGGCAGCACCGGCCGCGGCCACGCCTACTCCGAGGCCATCAACGCGGACTGGGGCCACAAGGAAGTACTCGACCTGCTCGCCTGCGTCGATGCCGCGATCGCCACCGGGAAGATCGACGCCGACAAGCTGGGCATCGGCGGCTGGAGCTACGGCGGCATCCTCACCGACTACACCATCGCCACCACCACCCGCTTCAAGGCCGCGTCCAGCGGAGCCGGCATGGGCAACCTGCTCGGCTTCTACGGGATTGACCAGTACATCCTGCAATACGAGAATGAACTGCAGCCGCCGTGGAAGAACCTCGAGCCCTACCTCAAGCTCTCCTACCCATTTCTCCACGCCGACCGCATCAAAACCCCCACGCTCTTCATGGGCGGCGACAAGGACTTCAACGTCCCCGTCCAGGGCGGTGAGCAGATGTACCAGGCGTTGCGCTCCGTCGGCACCACCGCCGAACTGATCGTCTACCCCGGCCAGTTCCACGGCTTTACGCGGCCCAGCTTCATCAAGGATCGCTACACCCGGTGGTTTTCCTGGTACGACCAGTACATCCTCGGCAAGATGCCGCCACCGCCAGCTCCCAAGCCCGAGCCAAAGCCTGAGGCGAAGCCAGCTACCACCCCTTAACTTCGTCGTACAACATGTCCCCCACCGCCTTGTGCGTCGCTGTGGACGGATGTGCAGGGTTGTAATAGAAGTGGTCCGCCGGGTTCGCGCAGGGCGTCGCATCCTGGTTGAGGATCGCCCTTCCCGTCGCGCAGGGATGTGTCGTGTCCGCAATCCCGTACTTTTCCGGGTGCAACATCACCTCATCGAAGAACGCTCCCCAATGGCTGGTGTGGATGCTCGCACCGGCCAGCTTCGGCTGCATCTCCTTCGGGATCTCAGCCAGCCCAGGGTTTAGCCGGATAGCGGTCTTGTCGAACCCTGGAATCTTCTCCGGAAGAATAGCCACGGCAAACCGCCGCGCACCCAGGGCGTAAAGACTCTGCATCTCATCTTCTTCATTGGCGACAGTCTCTGCCGTCGTAATGCGGCCGTCGTTCAGCCCTCCGGCGATGAAGAACAGCGTCGTTGCCGGGTCGAACTTCACCTTGCCGCTCTTCAGCATCGCAGCGAACTCCAGCACCTCTTCCTTCATGCCGAGTCCGATCCAGCCGCCATTGGGCAGCGCTCGTCCCGCGCCGGAGCCGGTCGGCGCGCCGCTCACGGCAAAGTTAAGGCTCTTGCCTGCGGCATCCGGAGCGTTTGACGGAACCATCTCCAAACCCAGCCGCTTGGCGAGATACGCCACGGCTGTGGGCCCGTTGCCGTCAATGAATCCCCGCCCGGTGTCAGAGTAACTATCACCGAAGACGTACATCTGCCTTACCGGCGCGGACTGACCTGACGCAGCCCCTGCCAAACCCAGCCCCAACGCCACCGCAATCAACTTCCGCATTATTTCTCCTTTACCGCTGTCGTGTGCCGAATTCCTATTCATGTCATACACGGTACCCATGGAATTGAGCCGTACATACACGAAAGCTTCCGCCCGCGTGGTGGGACTCGAAGCTGTCTGCAGCCTCGGTTACTTCCTCGGTCACCGGATAAACTTGTGCCTCGCAATTTTACATTCCCGTTTTGGGACAAGGGTTCGATGTTTTGTTCCTTATGAACGCTTTTTCATCCACGAATTGACCATTGCATATACCGTTCGCAATAACACGATCACTTACTCAGGCGGCCTCCAAAAATGATTCAAAGTTCGAATGCACGGCGACACTTCACTTTTTGGTGCGTTTGCTCACTCATCCTCCCCTCACAGCTCTTGCCTCAAACTTGCCTCTCAACTGACAAAATGGCGAAGAATGTAGCCAACTTCGGCGCGCCTGGGCCGGATGGATTAATCCATGTCACTGTCGGCTACGGTGGTCTGTCCTCGGACGTGCAAGCTTCAATAGACGGGGCCGTCAAAGAATGGAATAAGTTATCCCCGACCTCTGGAGTCAAGTTCGACCCTCCTCCAGCGGGTACTGCTCCTGACATTCTCGTAAGACTAGTCGACGATGCCCAAGGGAAGTCAGGTGGTTGCGCAGCTTATCAGTTTGCAACAGGGACCATAAATTTCGGCCAGACTTTTCTGCAGGCTGCGAGGAGCAACAGTACGGGGACAACAATCTTCGTACATGAATTAGGGCATGCCATGGGCCTAGGAGCTTGTTGAAATAGCCGCAGGGTACGTCGCTTCTGTCTGTATTTTCGTGAGCTGGTCGGTGGAGTTGGAAGAGTCCTGGGTCACTGAGCTCTGCTGGAGCCCTTTTTGTTGGCGGTTGGACACTTCAACCGGGTTTCAGGCGCAGTGCTGCTGCGGGCCCTGCTGATTTTGGCTTGCGATGAGCCTTGGCAGCCGGAGCAGGTTGTGGGCGGCGCAGCTGAAGACGAAGACCCAGTCGACCTTGGCGAGTCCTCGCAGCTTTAC
>JANXWZ010000085.1 GCA_025350865.1 Rhodanobacteraceae bacterium | reverse complement strand
AGGGCTGACCTGCTGACCATGGCGTGGATCGTACAAAATCTTTGGCTGGTGCCCGCATTGCCTATCCTGGCGGGTGGGCTGATTGCTGTGCTGAAGCAGCGGCATCGCGCCGTCGCTGCGTCGCTTGCCATCGGGTCCATGGCCGTCTCGTTTTTGCTCGCCCTATGCGCCTTCGCTCATGTGCTGGCGCCCAATAGCGGCGAAGCGAAAGAGGTCTTCAACTTCCCGTGGCTTCAGTTTGGCACGGAGTGGTTGAAGCTGGGTTGGATACTCGATCCGCTTACCGCCGTGATGATCGTGATGGTCACATTCGTCGGCCTGCTGATCTTCATCTTCAGCGTCGGGTATATGTCCGACGACAAAAACTTCACGCGCTTCTTCTGCTTCCTCGCGCTCTTTGCCGGAGCGATGCTGGGCGTGGTGATCGCCAACAGCCTGCTGCTTCTGTTCATGTGTTGGGAGCTTGTCGGCCTTACATCGTATCTGCTGATCGGTTTCTGGTTTCATAAGCCCAGCGCCGCCGCGGCCGCCAAGAAAGCCTTCATCGTCACACGCATTGGCGATCTTGGCTTCTTCCTGGGTATGGCGTGGCTCTACTTCCAGACGGGCTCGCTGCTGTTCTACGATGGCGGCGCGGGATGCCTGGATCACTCGGCCCTGACGACTCTGGTGTCGCATGCGACGGTCTTCGGTCTCACCGCCTCGACTGGGATCGGACTGCTCATCTTCTGCGGCGCGGCGGGCAAATCGGGGCAGGTGCCGCTGCACGTCTGGCTGCCCGATGCGATGGAGGGCCCGACGCCAGTCAGCGCGCTGATCCATGCAGCCACCATGGTCGCTGCGGGCGTCTTCTTAATTGCCAGAATCTATCCGCTAATGAGCGCCAACGTTTCAACGGTGCCCGCGCTTAGCCCGACGGTGGCGTTGCAAGTTGTCACCTGGATCGGTGCGATCACCGCGCTCTTTGGGTCGCTGGTCGCCGTTGCGCAGTACGACATCAAGCGCATCCTCGCGTACTCCACCGTCTCGCAGCTTGGCTACATGATGATTGGCCTGGGCGTGGGCGGTCCTGCGGTCGGGATGTTCCACCTCATCACCCATGCGTTCTTCAAGGCGCTGCTGTTCCTGGGAGCCGGGTCCGTGATTCACGGCTGCTCCGGCGAGCAGGACATCCGGCACATGGGCGGCATCCGCAAGTTCATGCCCATCACATTCGCAGCTTATGCCTGCGGCATGCTCGCGCTGTGCGGCTTCCCGCTGTTCGCCGGCTTCTGGAGCAAGGACGACATACTTCATTCTGCCTTCGCGTGGAGCATCTCGCGCATCCCGTTCTACATGGCCGCATTTGGCGCGTTGCTGACCGCCTTCTACATGATGCGGCAGATGTGCTACGTCTTCATCGGTGCGTATCGCGGCTCCGACTCACACCACGCGCACGATCACCATGCCGGACACGGCCACGACCCGCACGAGAGCCCGCTCGTAATGACCGCGCCGCTTGCGATCCTCGCGGTCTTCGCCGTCCTGCTCGGCTTGCTTGGAACTCCCGCCTGGCCGTGGTTCCAGTCCTTCCTCGAAGGCGAACATGCGGCGTTCAGCTTGAGCGGATTTGCCGCTGCCAATACCGTTCCGCTGATGCTGGCGTCATCGCTGATTGTCTTCGCCGGACTCTTCGCAGGCTGGTCGATTTACGGACGCAAGCCGATCGCCGCGACCGACCCGCTGGAGACGGCGCAGCCCTTTGCGATGTCCACGCTCGGCCATGCCTTCTATGTTGACGCGCTTTATGGTGCGACAATCCTGCGGCTGAACGCATGGTTCGCCACCCTGTCCGACGTCGCCGACCGCTTTGTCTGGAACGGCTTTGTGCGGGCCTTCTCCTACGGTGTGCTGGGCCTCGGATGGCTGGACAATTTCTTCGACAAATTTGTGGTCAACGCGGGCTTTGACGCAGGTTGCGACACTGTCTCGTTCGGCGGTCGCACGTTGTCGATGCTCCAGCGCGGGCGCGTCCAGGGCTACCTGCGCACCATCGGTATTGCGCTTATCGTCATCGTCATCCTGATGCTGTGGGGTGCGAAGAAATGATGCTTACGATTCTTACGGCACTCCCGGTCATCGGCGCAAGCGTGCTTCTTATGCTCGGCGACCGTAGCAAGCCCGTGACCCGCGCAATCGGGTTGGTCTTCGCGTTTGCATCGCTTCTGCTCGTCCTGGTCCTGTGGCACAGCTTTGATTCGTCCTCAGGCACATTGCAATTCGAGGAGCGGCTCGCATGGGTTCCTGCGCTCAATATCGAATACCACGTGGGCATCGACGGCCTGGGCCTGCTCATGCTTCTGCTGTCAGCCATCGTGGTCCCGATCGGCATGGCGGCTTCGTGGAGA
>JANXWZ010000014.1 GCA_025350865.1 Rhodanobacteraceae bacterium | reverse complement strand
CTTTGGGTAAGGTGTTCCAGGAGTTCGAACACTGACTTGCATGTGCTTTCCGGTCCGGTCATTGATGATGCGCATGAGCCGGACCGCTGTTCGTGGGCATTTCTTTATTCGTCAGAGATTTTGACTTGCCCTTTATCTTCGGGGGAAGCAATATGCGGTTTCACGGCTTCAATGTCGAAAGTGGAAAGATTTATCGATCAGGGGTCTGGCACATGCCCATCAGGAATGACCGAACCGGAAAGCACATGCAAGTCAGTTTTCGCGCTTCTGGCAGACCTTACCCGAAGATGGCTGAACAATGGGAGGCGACATGGACCTCGTAAACCCAAGCGCACGAAAGCCGCCAGCCAAAGTTAGGCTTGCCCCCGAAGAGAAGCTGCTCGTTGGTCGTGAGGAGGCAGCGGGTATGCTGTCGATCAGCTGTCGGGCTTTGGACTATCTTGTCGCGAATAAGGAGTTGGCTGCCAGGCGTATAGGAACGCGCGTCCTGATTGCAGTATCAGACCTGCGACGGTTTGCTCGCGCAGATCACCCCGAACGCCTCGCCGGATAAGATGCCTGAGAAGGCGACCAGTTGAGTTCCAGCCACCCCGCGTCAAGTCTTCCCCGTCCGCTAGACTTTCCTCGCCGCCGCCAATACCGGGCGGCGATTTCGCGTGGCGTAGGTGAAGTTATCTTGCAATGGAAAACAGGCGTTCGTAAACACAACAGCCACCAAAACAGCCACTGGCACAAAACTAAGATGGCCACCTCTCGGGTGGCCTCTGTAACTCACTCATTTTGTTATGTTTATGGCTCCTGAGGTAGGACTCGAACCTACAACCCTTCGGTTAACAGCCGAATGCTCTGCCATTGAGCTACTCAGGAGTGTTTCATGAAGGCACTGTCGCCAGCGCGATGTGCCAATGTAGTTATAACAAATTGCAGCCCTTGGGTCAAAGTTCGAACCGCATCCCCTGTGCAGAATCAGGCGCTTCGATCTATCATCTGAGGTCAGCCCCATCACTCCACGCCAAGGAATTCGCCATGCCGCGCATCTCAAGATTGAACCGTAACGAAGTGTCCGGTAAGTCTCTCGCCATCTACGACCGCGTTCTCCGCGACCGCGGTAACGTCCCCAACATGTTCCGGACTATGGCCCACCGACCCGAGCTTTTCCAGACCATCATCGCCCACATGGATGCCGTGCTCAAGACAGGAACCATATCCACCGCGCTCAAGGAACTCTGCATCGTCCGCACCTCCCAAATCAACTGCACCGAGTACTGTCTCGCCTCGCACACAATGTTGGCAAAACGCCTGGGCTGGACTGACGACCAGATCGCCGCACTCCCCACCGCCGCCTCCAGCGACCTCTTCTCCGAAGCCGAGAAGGCGGCGATCCATCTCGCCGAGGTGATGACCAAAGATGCGCACCGCTATTCCGACGAAGACTTCGCCCGCCTGCGCAGCTTCTACACGGAGGGCGAGGTCGTGGAACTGATGGGCGCCATCGGCCTCTTCAACTACTTCAACCGCTTCAACGATCTTCTCCAGATGGAGCCCACTAAGCCCGCAAGCGCCGAGGAGCTCGCCCAGGTAGCCGAAGCCCACGCCGTCCCGGCCTAGGCCTCCGTGAGGTCATTCTGAGCGAAGCGAAGAATCTCGGCATTGTCGTTTGAACCGGCTACGGATACAGCAACACCGCCACGTTATACACCATGAACGACGTCTGCTTGCCTGTAATGCACGCTCCCACAGCAGCCTCGCGATACTTGCCTGACTTCAACTTCAACGTCAGTTGGTCCGGCAGTCGATCCAGACTGCTCGACGAATACCGCATCACGAACATCGGCGTCCGACTCCCAACAAAACCGCTCGACATGCTGCAGGTCTGCCTTGCGTCCGCCGTCTCGCCAACTAGCTGCACGCCCGTTGCAGTAAGCAGGCGCCCAACCTGCCCTTCCTGCTGCGTAACCGATAGCTGAGTCACTGCGTGGGAAAAATCCTCCACCGCATACAATTGCCGCCCCTTCTGCACCACCGCAATCCCCACTGAGTCCACGCCTGCATCCAGCAGGTTCGCGCGATGCCCTTCCGACGCCATCCACATATCGTGAATCCGCGCTGAATTGGAAGCTTCCGCGACATTCTCCGTGATCAACGAGAACTTCGCCCCCGCGTCGCTCGCCCTCGCCGCCAGGTCATGTTCACCATCGAATTGATGCGAGATCGTCCCTCGATCAGCCATCTGGTATGCGTGCAGCCGAGCTGCAAGCGACAAGTGTTCATCCAGCCTCACTGGCCGCAGTCCATGTGCGGCCCGCTCCTGATTCGCCGCCGCCAGCAGGTACTGCTCCGACACATTTTGCGCCGACATCCCCACACTGCACACGCTCATCAGGATTGAAATCGCTAGCTTTCGCCGGATCACCACAGCACCTCAACCGGTTGAAACCCCGGCCGATTATGAAGGTTGCCGAATCCCAGTGCTACGCCTTCAACGGCGGCAGCTCACTGCGATATTTGATCATCAAACCAAACAGCTTGCGAGCCTCCCAGTACCGCGGCGCATAGCGCTTCGGCTCCGAAATACACCGGTAGAGCCAGCCCAGGTAGAACTTATCCGCGAACACCGGAATATGAACCTGGTCCCCGCTCAAAAATGCAATCGCCGCCCCAATGCAGTGGATCGCCGGAAGATAATCCAGGTTTCGCTTCATGTATAGCCCCAGCCGTTCCTGCGTTCCGCCGCCGACCGTCACCACCACATGGTGCGGTCTCAGCCTGGTCAGCTTCCCAATCAGCACCGGGTCGTCGATCTGTTTGCCGTACATCGGCGCCATGTAGATGTTCTCTTCCGGAACTTCGATTCCCTGCGACGCCAGCCACGCCAGATTCAGCTTCGCGCTCTTCGGACTCGCCATAATCCAAAGCGTATTCCCCGGCGTCCGGATGTCGCGTTCCAGCAAAAGCTCACGTAGATATTCAAGCCCCGATAAGCGCCGCAGGCGGTCCCCGGCGATCAAGTTCCAGATCAGGACCATATAGGCTGAATCCGTGATGGCGAGATCGGCATTTAGCAGCGACTCGCGGTAGTCTGCGTTGGTCGCCAGATCCTTCAGGGCAGGTGCCGCCGGTACCACCAGCAGTCCGCCATGGCGCATCCGGGCAATCGCTTCCTGAGCGGAGCCGCCAAAAAACTCTACGCCCAGAATCCGCCGAAACTCCGGCACGTTGGTAGTCGTCTCTGCGGTCAGTGTGCTCATGCGTATGATTTCGTCCCCGAGCGCATCTCTTCTTCGATCCAGTGGTACGTCTTTTCAAGCCCGTCGCGCAGTCGGATCGACGGCTCCCACTTCAGCTTCTCCAAAATCATCGTGTTGTCGCTGTTACGACCGTTCACGCCCTTCGGAGCATCCAGCTTGTAGTTCCGCTTCAACTGCACACCGGCAATTTCTTCTGCAATGTCGACCAGCTGGTTGATCGTCACCAGCTCGTCCGAACCCAGATTCAGCGGATCCAAAATGTCGCTCTCGGCGATCATCTGCGAACCCTTCGTGCAGTCGTCGACATACATGAAGGAACGCGTCTGCTTGCCATCGCCCCAGATTTCGATCTCGTTCGTCCCGGCCATCTTGGCCTGGATCACCTTGCGGCACACTGCTGCAGGAGCCTTCTCGCGACCCCCGGTCCAGGTTCCCAGCGGGCCATAAACGTTGTGGTAGCGCGCCACGCGAGTTTCAAGGCCGTAATCCTCACGGAAATGGCGGCACATCCGCTCCGAAAACAGTTTCTCCCAACCGTAGCCATCTTCCGGCAGGGCGGGGTAAGCATCTTCTTCCTTCAACGCAACCACGTCGGGGTTGGTCTGCTTCTCGGCGTTGTAAACGCACGCGGAGGAAGAGTAGAAGAACCGACCTACACCCTTCTCCTGCGCCGCCATCAACATGTGCGTGTTGGTCAGCACAGATAGCATGCACAGAGCCTTGTTATTCTCGATAAAGCCCATACCGCCCATATCGGCGGCAAGCTGGAAAACCACATCCGCGCCGGTGGCCGCGATCATGCAGTTGCTCTTGTCCTTCAGATCCAGCGACAGGTTGTCGACGCCGTCCGTCTCCTGGTACCAGTGGTCCAGCGGCTTGATGTCTACGGCGCGGATCACTTCGACCCCATTAGCGATGAGGTTCTTGACGAGGTGTCCACCGATAAACCCGCCGGCACCGCAAACAACAGCTTTTTGACCTTTGAAACTCATGTTGAGATAACTCCTGGCTAACGCGATCCGGTTAGTCGAACAGTAAAGGGTGGGTGGGAAGGATTAGAAGGTGAGTGAGACTCTGTTTGTCGTCAAGGTCACCATCCCTAGTTTCCAGTCCGGACCTCACTGTTGTCAAGGTAGTCACAGCTAAAGCACGTGTTCTATAAAAGATGCGGTCGCCGCTCCATACGCTGTATCATCGGCTGAAACCTTTTCACTATGACCCGGATTTCCCATCTCGCCAGACGCCAACCCCTCGCCGCTGCGGGCGTCGTCCTGTTGCTCGGGTTCATCTTCTGCGCAATCTTTGCGCCTCTCCTTGCCCCGCAGGACCCAGCCGCCCTCAACCTGAACGACCGCATGGCTTCGCCGGCCCCAATTCACCTATTCGGCACCGACGAGCTTGGCCGCGACATCCTTTCCCGCACGCTCTACGGCGCGCGCATCTCGCTCATCGTTGCCGTGTCGGTTGTCGGAATTTCCCTCGCGGCAGGTCTAATCGCGGGATGCCTGGCAGGCTTTTATGGCGGCGTCGCCGACATCATCCTCAATGTCTACGTCTCCAACGCCTTCCTCGCGCTGCCCGGAATTCTGGTCGCCATCGCCTTCGTAGCCTTCCTCGGACCCGGTCTGGTCAACCTCATCCTCGCCCTCTCGCTCTCAGGATGGGTCGGCTACGCCCGCCTGGTCCGAGCCCAGGTGATGGCCGTCCGGGAGCGCGAGTTCGTCGAAGCCGCCCGTGCCCTGGGAGCCTCCGACCTGCGAATCCTGTCGCGTCACATCCTCCCGAATATCGTCCAGCCGCTCATCGTACAGGCCGCCATCGGCATGGCCGGAGCCGTCCTGGCCGAGGCCACCCTCAGCTTCCTCGGCCTCGGCATCCCAGCTCCCGCCGCATCCTGGGGGTCGATGCTCAACGACGCGCGCGGCCACCTGTTCGACTCCCCCCACATGGTCGTCTTCCCCGCCCTCGCCGTCATGCTCGCCGTGCTCTCCTTCAACTTCATCGGCGACGCCCTGCGCGACTACCTCGACCCGAGAATTACAGTTGGTAGTTGATAGTTGGTAGTTGGTAGTCTTGCATCTACTACCAACTATCAACCACCAACTGCCCTCATGCTCATCGGCATAATCTCCGACACCCACGGCCTCCTCCGCCCCGAAGCCCTAGCCGCCCTTGCTGGTGCCGACCACATCCTTCACGCAGGCGACGTCGGTAACCCCGACATTCTCGATGCCCTTCGAAAGATCGCCCCCGTCGCCGCCATTCGCGGGAACACGGACATCAACGGCGACTGCGCCCAACTCCCCGAAATCGAAGTCGTCGAACTCGCCGGGCGCCTCTTCTACCTCGTCCACTCCGTCGACTGGCTCGACATCAACCCCGAAGCTGCTGGCATCGCAATGGTTATCAGCGGCCACTCCCACCAGCCCGGCATAGAAACTCGCAATGGAGTGATCTATCTCAACCCCGGCAGCGCCGGCCCCCGCCGCTTCAATCTTCCCGTCACATTGGCGACCGTTGAAATCAAAGAAAGCGGTCTGATTCCCCGGATCATCGCGCTGCTCTAGCAACTAGAAACCAGCAACCAGTAACTAGCCCTTACTTCCCCCGAAACTCCACCGTTCCCAGAATCCCTTCCATCCGCTTGAACAGGCTTCCAAGCTGGGCTTCGGTCAGATCTTCCGCCCCGCTCACCTCGGCACCGCAAAACGAGTTCACTGCCATGTCGAACCGTACGCAACTCCCACCCCGCATCGCCGTGTAAGCCACATCGCGCGACACGGTGCAGATGTGCCCATGCTCGTCCTTACCGCGGGAGAACTTCACGTCCCCCACAACGGCCGCCGGCAGCGGCTTCTCCGGTTTGGCGGTAGTCTCTGCGGTACAAGCAGCAGCCGAACTCTTCGACACCACGCTCAGATACAGCATCGCCCCACTGAACGTCGACCTCGGAAACGGATTGAAGTTCAAGCTGGCGGCAACCCGCAAATCCGACCTTGCCGGAGCCGACCGCGCATCCAGCCGAAACGTACTCAGTTCCCCATCCCTGCGCGAGACATTCCACCCGGTCGGCAGATGAAACAGGACATGCGTCCGCTCATCCTGCACCGTCTGCGCCGGAGGACTCGTAGGCTCCGGCGGTGGCTTTGGAGCTTCCCGCGAAATCGGCGGCAGCGGAGGAACCGGCACCACCTTCGGCACCTTCTTCTCCTGCGCCCCGGCCAGCCCAGCCATCAACAATACCCACCCAATCCACTTCACCCGCGCTCCTCCGTGTCCCTCTGTGGTCGTGTTTCGTCCTACGCCCTCATCCGAGGGTTCACTGCCACATACGCCAAATCCGTCAGCAAATTCACCGCGACGTACGTCAATCCAATCGCCAAAATACACCCCTGCACCAGCGCATAGTCCCGGTTCGAAATCGCCGACAATGTCAGCCTCCCAATGCCCGGCAGGCTGAAGATCGTCTCAGTAACAATCGCCCCCGCCAGCAAGCTCCCAAACTGCAAACCAACCACCGTCAACACCGGGATCAGCGCATTCCGCAGCGCATGACGATACACCACTACACGCTCGCTCAAACCCTTCGCCCGAGCCGTCCGAATGTAGTCCTGCCCCAACTCCTCCAGCATCGCGGTGCGCACCATGCGGGTCAGGATCGCCGCCATCCCCAGACCCAGCGTCAACGCCGGCAGAATCAGGTGCGTCACGAAGCTCCAGCCCGTCCCCGAGCCCGACACCGGCAACCAGCCCAACCCAATCGAAAACCCCAGAATCAGCAGCGGCCCTAGCGCAAAGTTCGGAAACGAAAGCCCCACCAGCGACACCACACCCACCGCCCGATCCTGCCACTGATCCCGATGCGTCGCTGCCCAGACGCCCGCCGGTACCGCCAGCAAAATCCCCAAACCCAGAGCCGCAAACGACAACGACAGCGTAAACGGATATCGCTGTGCCACCAGATGCCAGACCGAATCCCGCAGCCGCAAAGACTGCCCAAAATCCCCGTGCACCACGCCCGCAAGGTAGTGCCCATACTGCACATGCAGGGGCAAATCCAGACCGTACGCGTGGCGCAGCGTCGACACATCCGCCGCCGTAGCCCCTTCCCCAAGCATCTGCACAATCGGATCGCCCGGCACCAGGTGAATCAGCAAAAAGACCACCGTCACCACCAGCCAAAGCACCGGCAGCGTAACCGCCAACCTCCGCCCTGCGGAAAGCCAAACTCTCTTTGCTCTTCCCTTTTCCCTCTCCCCTGCGGTTCTCACCCCGCACCCTCCAACCCATCATCCTCGGTCGCCAAATCCCCCACGTTCGCCACCCGATCCGCGACCTTCACCTTCGCGATCCGTCGCCCGGCCATCTCGGCCACTCGAAACACACGCCCCCCGTGGACAACGCTCTCCCCAACATGCGGCAGATGCCCCAACTCCCCCAGCAAAAATCCAGCGAGCGTCTCCACACCCGCCTGCCGCGGGAACGGCCAGTCCAGCTGCGTAGTCAGATCCCGCAGCGTTGTGCTCCCTTCCAGCACCACGACGCCGCCAGTGGCACTCAGCATCGACTGCCGCGGACTCACATCGAACTCGTCGTCCAGCTCCCCAACCACCTGCTCCAGCGCATCCTCCGCCGTCACTAGGCCCACCGTCGTCCCAAACTCATCCACCACAATTGCGATATGCCGCCGCCGCGCCTGGAACTCCTGCAGCAGATCCACCGCAAGTTTGGTCTCGGGAACGAACATCACCTCGCGCATGACATCCTTCAGCGTCATCCCGCTTCCGCCGCGCGCTCCAAGACCCAGAGCCGTCGCCCTGAAGTGCATCAGCCGTGAAATATCCTTCGAGTGGACGATCCCGATAATGTGCTCCGGCCCCCTGTCCGGGTCGTACACCGGCACGCGCGTATGCTGCTCGTCGACAATGCGCCCGCTGCCCTGCTCCAGCGGCAGGTTCGCCGCCAGCGCGAAGATATTCCCCCGCGGCGTCATAATCTCCCGCACCACGACGTGGCTTAGCTCGATCGCCCTGTGGATAATGTCTTCCTGAAATGCCGGCAGCAACCCCATGCGCCGCGTCGCCGTCGCAATCAGCTTCAGCTCTTCCGGCGAGTGCACCGCGCCCTCGCCCTGCAGCGGAGCCCGAAACAGCCGCAACACAACGGTCGCCGACGCGTTCATCAGCTTCACCCCGGGTCGCGTCATGCGGATAAACACATCCATCGGCCCCGCCACCGCCAGCGCAATCCGCTCTGCCCGCTGCAGTGCGAGCGACTTCGGCACCAGTTCACCCAGCAGGACTTCGAAATACGTAATCAACCCAAAGGCAATCGCGACTGCGGCCGCGTTCGAGTACAGCACTACGTGGGGCGTGGCGGGCAGCACATGATCCGCAAACCGCTCCAGCACCTCTGCCACCGCAGGCTCGCCGATCCAGCCCAGTGCCAGCGCAGCCAGCGTCACCCCCAGCTGCACAGCCGGCAAAAAGTCATCCATGGAGCGCTTCAACTGCAACACCGTCCGCGCCCCCGGCCTGCCCAGCGCAATCAACTGCTGCACCCGCGTCTCGCGAATGCTCACCAGCGCAAACTCAGCCGCCACGAAGAAGCTGTTGGCCAGAATGAAAAAGGCCACCATGATTCCCCGAATAAGCATCCACTCCATCATTCAACGATGCTAGCCGATTCCAGCCTCGCAAACACAAAGGCGTTGCGCGGAGAAGACAGAAAAAGGGGATAAGAGCGGATCAAGCGTGCATCTATGGCTTATCCGTACTTCTCCGATCTTTCCGTCTTATCCGCGCAACGCCTTGTCTTTTCTCTTCAGCAGCCTATGCGACAGCGATTGGAGCCGCAGCCAACACCTTGGCCACCGACTTGTCTATCGTATCCTTCGGCACGAAGCCCACGATCTGGTCCGCTACCTTGCCGTCCTTGAACAGCAGCAGCGCGGGAATGCCGCGGATCCCGTAGCGCGAAGGCGTCGCCGAGTTCTTGTCGACGTCCATCTTCATCACCTTGATCTGGCCCTGATACTGGGTCGCAACTTCATCGACCACCGGGGCCAACGCACGGCACGGGCCACACCAGGCCGCCCAAAAATCCACCAGCACTGGCTCGCTGGACTTCAGCACATCCTGCTCGAAATTGGAATCGTTGACCTCAGTCACAAACTGTCCTGCCATGTAGCTTCCTCCCGCCGGTTTCATCACGGCCATACCCATAATAGATGCAACCGCGCTCTGCGCGATTCACGCTACCAACTACCAACTACTCACTATCAACTGTCATCAAAAGGTAAACGCCCGGACCTCGCGCATACAGCGAGGTCAACGGGCGGTGATGCAGCCCTCCCCAGAACTGCCCACCCAATAAATTTATGAGTGCGAACCAACTCTGTAAAGGGTATCTTTTGAATTCATTAGTAATAAGTTCGAAGTTACCGAAGTCAATAAACGCTGGTTGCGCCAGGAGAGATTCCTGTCTCAACGATTGAAATCTCTGCGCCAACAGCCGCTTTTCGGATTTTCACCGTCATTAGATCAACGCAAGTTCCGTTTTCCACAATCAGCAAAACCGAAGGCCCTGCACCGCTCAAGGTCACGGAAAAGATACCCTCCTGCCCCGTCAGCGGCAGCAGAAGCGGCAACAGAGGACACGCGCCGCTCCGATACGGCTGATGAATGCGGTCCTGCGTCCCGGCCGCCAGCAACTCCGGACGATCCAGCGCGAACGCAGACACCAGCAGCGCCGTCGCCTGGATATTCGCCACAGCGTCGGCCCGGGAGTAGCTCTCGGGCAGCAGCGCACGAGCTTTTGAGGTCGCAAGCCCCTCGCCCGGCAGCACCAGCAGCAGCCGCCAGTCAAGCTCCGCGCCGAAGCTCGCCGCAGTCACCTTCCCGTCTTCCATCGCCGACGCTGTCAGCCCTCCGTAGAAGCACGCCGCCACATTATCCGGATGCCCTTCCCGGCGGCAGGCCTCTGCCAACACTTCTGTCGACGACATCCCAAGTTCGCCGAAATGATTGGCCAGCGTTACCCCAGCCAGCAGGGCCGCCGCGCTTGACCCACAACCCATCCCGAGAGGAATTCCGTTGCGTATGGAAAGGTGCAGCGCCGGTGCATGCGGTGCCAGATCGCGGTAAGTCTCCAGCATCAGGTTGCGCTCGAGCGAACCCACGAGTGCCGCATCCCGTCCCGCAGCTACGATGTGCATCTCGGCCGCTGCCACCGCCTCAATCTCCAGATACAGCCGCATCGCAAGGCCCAGGGCATCGAAGCCCGGCCCAAGGTTCGCCGACGTGGCCGGCAGTTTCAATCGAAGAGATTCCATCATTGCAGTCCCCCGATTCTATCCGACTTGCGCTGCTGAAAATAAGTCTCCCCCACCCCTATCCCCTCCGCTACACTTACCCAACCCCTGTAGCTGGCCTAACCCATGTCTGGAGTTCCCACCATGAGCACCGCAACTATCGCGCTCGATCAGGCCCCCGTGCCGTCCGGCCAGCCGGAAGAGCCGGTCCCGCCCACACGTCCGCTCCCGTAGCTCTCGTCAGGAGCGTCTGAGCTCCGTTGACACTCTCCGCGGCATGACCCTGCTCGGCATCCTCGCCATGAACATCACCGACTTCGGGCTCCCTGCGTGGGACTATTCCATCCCGCTCACCACCGTGCATCCGGTCTTCTCCGGCCCGCACTGGAAGGCGAAGACCATCGCCTGGTTCCTCCGCTGGATCCTCGCCCAAGTCAAGATGCGCGCGCTCTTCTCCATGCTCTTCGGCGCCGGTGTCATCCTGCTGACCGCCCGCGCCGAGGAGCGCGGAGCCGCTGACCGCACCGCCGATATCTTCACCCGCCGCAACATGTGACTCATGGCCTTCGGGATCCTGCACTGCTACCTCATCTGAAACCGCGACATCCCACTTTCAGTTCGGCCCCGCCGAATGGGTCTGGCGCTCGCTCACCTACTGGAAGCGCCAACCCATACGCATCGCCACCTAACTGGGTGCCCCATTCTTTGTCAGTCTCACCGTCAAAGGGTGGGGTATCGGCGGAGCCGACCGCACTCTTACGCCCACCCCAAATTCCTATGTGCCCCATTCCTCGCAGCCGTACCGCGATGAGTGGGAACTCACCCTCACGTCCTACCTGCGAGCTTTGCGTTCTCCCTCTGCCCTACCCAAGCCCCAAATCCCGCAAAGCCATCCGCCCCGCATGAAACCCAGCCATCCCATGCACCCCGCCCCCCGGCGGAGTACTCGCCCCACAGAGATAAAGCCCCTTCACCGGCGTCCGATACAGCGACGGCGTCGGCCTGAACACTAGCTGCTTCAACTGCATCCCGCCCCCCGAAAAATCTCCCCCCACCAAGTTCGGATTCCAGGCCTCCAATCCCGCTGGTGTGCGAACAGTCCGGGCCAGCACACACTCCGCGAAGCCCGGTGCAAACCGCTCGATCTGCCGCTCGATATCCCCTAGTCGATCCGCTGCGCTGCCGTTCGGGACATGGCAGTAAGCCCACGCCGTATGCTTCCCCGCCGGAGCCCGCGTGTCATCGAACAGCGAAGGCTGCACCAGGAGTACAAACGGCTTGGCACTATCAAAACTCCGCTCCGAAGCCACCACCTCTTCAAACGACCCGCACACATGCACCGTCGCGGTCCGCAGGCACTCCTTCGCCGTCCAAGGAATCGGCTCGCTCAGCGCATAGTCCACCTTGAAGGCCCCCGCCCCATACTGAAACCCCTCAAGCTGCCGCCGATACCCCTCCGGCAACGCCCCACCCGCAATCCGCAACAACTGACGCGGCGTCACATCGGCCAGCGTGATATCCGCGGCATCAAGCCCCTGCACCTCGACCCCAGCCTCAATCCGCCCACCAATCGCCATCAGATGCTCCGCCAACGCATCGCTGAGCGTCTGCCCACCACCCCGCAGGATCGGCCACCCAACGCCGTGTCCAGCCGCCGCCAGCACCAGCCCCACCGCCGCCGACGCCGGTGCCTCCAGCGACAGCACCGAGTGCGCCGCCATCCCCGCAAACAAAGCCCGCGCCCTCGGCCCCTCGTACCGACGAGCCTCGGTCGCCGCAGGCAGCATCGCCCCAACTCCAAACCGAGCCATCAGCCAGGGATGCCGCGGAAAATGAAGGACCGGCCCAAGTATCTCCTCCGCCAGTTCCGCAAAGCCCTCCGCCAAATACCCAAACGTCCGTTTGTACCGCTCGCGATCCGCCGCATCCAAGCCGTCGGCCGTAGCCGCGACCCCGCGCTCCAACATCACCGCAGTTCCGTCAGCCAACGGGTGTGCGCAAGGCGCATCCGGCTGAATCCAGGGCAGATCCAACTCAAGCGACCGCAGAAACGGGCTAACCACCCCCATCGGAAACACCGACGCACCCAGATCATGCCGGAACCCCGGCAGCGTGACCTCCGCCGTCGAGCAGGCCCCGCCAATCCAACGATTCCGCTCAAAGACGGTCGTCTCAACGCCAGCGCCGGCAACCGTAATCGCCGCCGCCAGCCCATTCGGTCCCGACCCAATTACCGCCGCAGTCGCCATGCAACCAGACTAACGCTTCCACCAACAGAACGCCGTCATTCTGGCGCAGCCAGAATCTCCGTATTAGCCTTTTGTTTGTCATCCCGCCGCAATGGGGAGGAATCTGCGGTTGCCTCGCTCCTAGATAGGCCAGCCTTCGGGCTTGGCAACTCCGAGGGCGAGAGAATCCGGGCTTCAACCCTGGCGGGACGCCTTCCTTTGGCTACGATTAATTAGAATTCGAAGGACATCTATCTGAAGCTGTCTCAGTGAAGAATGGTCCAAGCGAATGAATCAAGTACAAGACACCGGCGCTCTGAAGAGCTTCCTACAGAAGCGAACCGCATGGTTCTCTTGGTATGACGTTCACCCCGATGAACCCAACTCGATATTGAACCAGATTCACCTCATGGTTTTGTCAGAGATGTCCTATCGCGTAATGCTTGAAGAGCAAAAGCATGCCACGGACAAGGACTCGACTGCAATCCCGCTTCTTGCACACCTTGTCGTCAGCGGTTATTTCTCATCTCAAATCTTGGCAATTCGGCGCTTATTTGACCACGCAGACGACGTCATTTCGCTTCGACGTGTTCTGAATGACGTGAAGGCTCACCGCCATTTGCTCACTCGTGAAATATTCGTCTCATTCGACGGAACGCCATACGAACAGCCCCGGCCTGCCGCCATCATCCGCGAGCTTCAACCTGTGGGTTCGCCATTTTCGCTCCATCGGCGTTCAAAGCAAAGACACGAGAGATTCGACTTGCTTGCCAAAGTTTCGTCAGCCACGCGATCTCGATTTGATCGTGTTCACCTCGACATATTTTCTAAGCTGGACGCCTGGCTCGACAATAGCGGCGCGCAACGCCTAATCAAACTGAGCCACAAATACTTGGCCCACGCTGCAGATCCGAGTTCGCGCAAGAATATCAAATTGACGGGACTGGCATTCTCAGAAGTCGAATCGATTCAGATGGCAATCATCCGAACATGCCGAGCCATATTCGACATAATATTGATTAGCGGTGTCCATAGTCCCGTCGTGCCGCTTGTTCCGCTCGGATATTTCGGAAGAGTATGGGACGGAGACAAAATGGTGGTCTCTACTTCTAGAATGCAGGACCATTGGGACAAGCTAGAAAAGATTCGAAATAAGTGGCCGGAAAACCTGGACGTTGACCTTTGCGCCTAACAAGGCGCGACCCAAAGGCTATCGTCACACGATTGTCACCACTCAAAACAAAAGACGGAAGAGTGCCGAAGCACCCTTCCCTCTTCCCTCTTCTTAGCTCTTGCCGTCCGCGCTGGCGATCTCTTCCTCGGCCTTCCGAGTGATCTCGTTGGCCTCGTCGTACTTCGCTCCATCGTCCCCGGCCTCAGCCCACATCTTGTGTCCGAGAGCCAGATCAGCGACAGCTCCCGCGCGGTCGATCTCGTCCGGATGCATCGCTGTCTCCGCCAGAATGGTCACCCGTTCCGGCAGCACCTCGACGAAGCCCCACGCCACAAAGAACTTCTGGTCGCCCGAGGTTCCGCCATGCAGACGAACCTCACCCGCGCCCAGTTCGGCGAGCAGCGGAGCCGCACCATACAGCGCCTCCAGATAGCCGGCGGCCGACGGTAACTCTACCGCCTCCGCCGTCGCGTCCAGCAACACGCGATCCGGCGTCACCAGCCGTACCGCCAACAATCCGTTCTGTATACCTTCAGCCATCGTTAAGCCATTGCCTTCATCTTCTCGGCCGCTGCCTTCACGTCTTCGATGCCGCCCTTCAGGTAGAAGGCCTGCTCCGGGATGTCATCATGCTTGCCTTCGATGATCTCCTTGAAGCTGCGAACCGTATCTTCAACCTTCACGTACGCGCCCGGAATGCCGGTAAAAATTTCCGCGACATGGAACGGTTGCGACAGGAAGCGCTGGACTTTGCGGGCCCGGGCGACGGTGATCTTGTCCTCTTCGGAAAGCTCGTCGATACCGAGAATCGCGATGATGTCCTGCAGATCCTTGTAACGCTGCAGAATACGCTTCACGCCCTGCGCCACGTCATAGTGCTCCTGCCCAACGACACGCGGCGAAAGAATGCGCGAGGTCGAAGCCAGCGGGTCGACAGCCGGGTAAATACCAAGCTCGGACAACGGACGCGAAAGCACGGTCGTCGCATCCAGGTGGGCAAACGTCGTCGCCGGAGCCGGGTCGGTCAAGTCGTCGGCGGGCACGTACACGGCCTGCACAGAAGTGATCGAGCCCTTCTTGGTCGACGTAATCCGCTCCTGAAGTTCGCCCATTTCCGTCGCCAAATTTGGCTGGTATCCGACGGCGGACGGCATACGGCCGAGCAGCGTCGAAACCTCGGAACCAGCCTGCGTAAACCGGAAAATGTTGTCGATGAACAATAGCGTGTCCGCACCTTCTTCGTCGCGGAAGTACTCAGCGACAGTCAGGCCGGTCAGCGCAACGCGAAGACGCGCCCCCGGCGGCTCGGTCATCTGGCCGTAAATCAGAGAAGCTTTGCTCTTGTTGAAGTCGTGAATATCAATAACTCCCGACTCCTGGAACTCATGCCACAGGTCGTTTCCTTCGCGCGTACGCTCACCGACTCCGGCAAACACCGAGAAGCCGCCGTGCTGCGAGGCCACGTTATTGATCAGTTCCTGGATGACGACCGTCTTGCCGACGCCCGCGCCGCCGAACAGGCCGATCTTGCCGCCCTTCAAGAACGGCTGGATCAGGTCGATGACCTTGATGCCCGTCTCGAACATCTCTTCGGACGTTGCCTGCTCGTCAAACGCCGGAGCCTGCCGGTGAATCGGCATGTATTTCTTGGCGTTGACCGGCCCCATCTCGTCCACAGGTTCGCCGAGCACATTCAGGACGCGCCCGAGAGTCTCGCGGCCCACCGGCACCATGATGCCGTTGCCGGTGTCATGCGCGTTCATGCCGCGAACCATGCCCTCGGTCGCAACCATCGCGATGCAACGCACGCGCCCTTCGCCCAGGTGCTGCTGCACCTCGACGACCACGTCGAGCGGCGTCGGTACGGTAAAGCCCTCGCTCGTAATCCTAAGCGCCTGGTAGATCGGCGGCATCGCCGACTCTGCAAACTGCACGTCAACGGCCGGGCCGCTAACCGAAATCACTTTTCCAATATTCTCTGCCATAGTCTCTTTCAGGCTGCCGTTACAGCGCAGCCGCTCCACTCACAATCTCGATAATTTCCTTCGTAATCGCCGCCTGCCGAACCCGGTTCATGGTCAGCGAAAGCGAATCAATCAAATCTCCAGCATTCTTCGTCGCCGCATCTGTCGCCGTCATACGCGCCGCATGTTCGGCCGCCGTCGACTCCAGCAGCGCGTGGAACAGTTGCGTCGCCACATAGCGCGGCAACAGGTGGGCGAACAAATCTTCCGGTGCCTGGTCGAAGATGTAGTCCACATCCGCCGTCCCAAACTTCTTCGCCTCGGCCTCGAACTCCGTCATATCCGGCTCACGAACGCTGATACCCTCAGACTCGGCCGCACGAATTGCCGCGTCGCGCTCCTCGTCGGTACGCTCCTCAGCCGACTCAATCGTATGCTCACCAAGCTTGCGGATCGGCAGCAGCTTTTCAACCACAATGCGCTGCTGCAGCACGCTCTTGAACTCGTTGTACACAATGTAAACCGAGTCGATTTCAGCCCGCTCATACCGCTTGATGATGTCCCGCGCCATCGCGGTCACGTCTTCGAAGTTGGTCCGCAGCAGAAGCTCAAGATGCTCCGCCGCGACTTCGATCTGGCCTTTGCGTTGCCGGATCGACTCGTAATGCGTCGAGAGATCGTTGTCGTAATGCTCTTCCGTCTTCTCGTAAAACGCCGCATCGAACTTCCGCTTGTAGAAGCCAATCGCCTTCTTCCCAACCGGTTCCAGATCGATGTTTTGACCCTTTGCAGTTCGTGCGTTGATGAACTTTTGCGCTGCCTTGCCGACGTTCGCGTTGAACCCGCCCGCAAAGCCCTTATCGCCAGCAATCACGACGACAAGAATGTTCTTCTCTTCGCGTTCAACGAGCAGCGGATGCAATACCTCGCCCGTCTCTTCGTTATAGAGATCGGTCCGACGCACAAGTGATTCCAGCACGTTCAGCAGCATCTGCGCGTACGGACGAGCGGCCATCGCCCGCTCCTGCGCGCGCCGCAACTTCGCCGCCGAGACCATCTTCATGGCCTTCGTGATCTGCCGCGTGTTCTTCACACTGCGGATGCGCCGCCGTAGATCGAGTACGTTCGCCATAGGTCTACTTCTTGTCCTTCAACCCTGCCAGGAACCCAGCTTTGTAGTCGTTGATCGCATTCGTCAAACGAGCCTTCAGATCGTCGTCCAGCGCTTTCTTCGTCGCGATGTCCGTCAAAATCGTCGGCTGCGACGACTCGAGGTAAGGATAATAGCCATCCTCGAACGCGCGCAGATCGGAAACCTGAACATCATCCAGCAAGCCGTTGACGCCAGCAAAGATGATCGCAACCTGCTTCTCCGCCGAGAGCGGCTGGAACTGAGGCTGCTTCAGCAGTTCCACCAGTCGCGAACCCTTATTCAACTGGTTCTGCGTCACCTTGTCGAGATCCGATCCGAACTGCGAGAACGCAGCTAATTCCCGGTATTGTGCAAGATCCAGCTTGAGCGTTGCGCCAACCTGCTTGGTCGCCTTCAGCGCAGCCGAGAATCCTACGCGCGAAACCGAAAGACCGACGTTGACCGCGGGACGAACGCCCGAGTTGAACAGGTCGGTTTCGACGAAGATCTGGCCGTCGGTGATCGAAATCACGTTGGTCGGAATGTAGGCCGAGACGTCGCCAGCCTGCGTCTCGATGATCGGCAGAGCCGTCAGCGAACCGCCGCCCAGCTCCTTCGACATCTTCGCGGAACGCTCCAGCAGGCGCGAGTGGAGATAGAACACGTCGCCGGGGTACGCCTCACGCCCTGGCGGACGGCGCAGCAGCAGCGAAATCTCGCGATAGCTGGCGGCGTGCTTGGAAAGATCGTCGTAGATGATCAGCGCGTGCTTGCCGTTATCGCGGAAGTACTCGCCCATCGCGGTCGCCGCAAACGGTGCGAGATACTGCATCGGAGCCGGCTCGGAAGCAGTTGCTGCAACGACGATGGTGTAAGCCATCGCGCCGTACTCTTCGAGCGTCTGCACAACCTGGGCTACCGACGATCGCTTCTGGCCGATCGCACAATAAATGCAGATCAGGTCGTTCTTCGCCGAGTTGATAATCGTGTCGAGCGCAATGGCGGTCTTACCCGTCTGGCGGTCGCCAATCAGCAACTCGCGCTGGCCACGGCCGATCGGAATCATGGTGTCGATGGCCTTGATGCCCGTCGCCATCGGCTCCTTAACGCCCTGCCGCGCGATAACGCCCGGCGCAAGCCGCTCAACCGGCAGCGTCTCCGTAGTGGCAATTGGCCCCTTGTCGTCAATGGGCTGACCCAGCGCATTGACCACGCGGCCAATCATCGCTTCGCCCACTGGCACCGACATGATCTTGCCGGTGCGCTTTACCTGATCGCCCTCGCGAAGCTCCGCGAAGTCACCCAGCAGCACCGCGCCGACCTGGTCTTCATCCAGGTTCATCGCGAGACCGGACACACCATGCGGGAACTCAATCAGTTCGCCGGCCATAACCTTGTCGAGCCCATGCACGCGAGCGATTCCGTCGCCCAGCGACATAATCGTTCCGACCTCGTCCACCTGCACCCGCTGCTCGTAATTCGCAATCTTCTCTGCGAGCAAAGCGGTAATTTCACCAGCGCTAATCGTTGCCATATCTATCCAATCCCGTCCGAACTCGTCGTCATTCTGGCGAAGCCAGAAACTCAGTATTTGTCTTTCGTTCTACTACACAGCATGCGAAATCCTAGGCGCTTACCAACGTCTGCCTCAACTGCTCCAGCGAACCGCGCACGGAGCCGTCGTAAATCGTCGAACCAATCCTTACCACCGCGCCGCCGAGCAGCGCATTGTCCAACTTATACGAAACTCGGACCTTACCGCCCGCAAGCTTAGCCACCTGGGCCTCAAGCTCCTTGCGATCATCCTCATTCAGGTCGAAAGCCGTCGTGATCTCCGCCTCGGCCAGACCCTGTCCGGCCTCCGCTATCGCATCATATGCGGCGATGATTTCATTCAGGTCACACAGCCGCTGATGATCCATCATGACCGCGATAAAGTTCCGCACCTCGCGCATCAGGCCAAGCTTTGCCGCTAGTCCGTCCAGTACGGCGAGCTTCTGATCGGCAGGAATCGAGGGGTTCTCCAGAATCTCCCGCAGTTCGCGGCTGCCATTCAACGTCGTCGCGAAATCGCCCATCTGCTGCTGAGCCGCAGCAACATCCAATCCTGACTTGCCCGCCGCCGACGCAAAGGCGTGAGCGTAACGCAGCACTACTACTCCGGTGGCCGCCATCAGTTTTGCCCGCCCGTCGTATCGTCGCCCGCAAGCCGCCGCGCAAAGCCCTGCACCAGCAAACGGTCAGTCTCAGCCGACACCACCAACTTACGTGCCGCCTGCTCGATCGCCAACTCAGCCGCATACTTCTGCAGGCTGCGTTGCGCCGTCAGAGACGCCGAAGCAATCTCCTGATCAGCAGCCGCAAGAATCTTGACCTTTTCATCTTCAACCGCCGCCCGCATGCGACGCTCTTCGGCGACTGCATCCTTCTCCGCCTGGGCGCGCATCTCTGCGATCTGGCCGTCAAGGTTCGACAGCCGTTCTTCAACGCTGCTCAGCCGCAGACTCGCCTCTTCGGTAGCTGTGCGAGCATCCACAAGTTCCTTCTGGATGGACGAAGTCCGGTCCCGGAAGATCTTCGGCAGCGCCTTCAGCGCGAAGAAGCCAAGCGCTAAAGCCAGCACAGCAAAATTCAGAACCTCGAAAGTAGTTGCCGCAGCCTCGGTGCTCATGCCCATCATGGAACCAAGCTTGGTCACCATGGGCGAGTGCTTCAGCGCCTCATTCTGTTCATCTTCACTTTTGGGCTCGGCCGCCGAAGCCGGCTCGTGCGTCGCCGCTGCTCCGCTCTCCTGTGCCAGCATCGTCCGCCCTGCGCCGGTCAGAAGCATCGCCAATAGCATCAGTGGCATCAACTTTTTCATATTCGCGACAATCTTCATTGCGCAGCTCCTGTTCCAGCCGCGCCTGCGGGAAGCACCGCCTTCAAAATCTGCGCGCTCAACTCACCACTCATGCTTTCAATCTGCTGCCGTCCAGTGGCCGCACTCTGCTCCAGAACCAACCGAGCCTCCAAGACCTTCGCCTGGGTCGCCGAACGCGCCTCATTCAGCGCTGCATCGCGCTCCGCAGCCAGCGCCTTCGAGCGCTCCGCCCGGGCGTTGAACAACTCCGTCCGCGCCGCGCGCAGCTTCTCTTCAAACACTGCGGTCTCGTTCTCCGCCTGACCGATTGCGGCCTTCGCCTGTTCCACCGCACCCGAAGTCCGCTTGCGCCGCTCAGTTAGGACCGCATCCAGAGGACGCCGCACCAGAACGCCATAAGCCGCCAACAGCAGCAGAAATAAGACGATTGTCGGCACCGAGCCGAGGAACAGTCCACCTAATTGATTCAGTATCGCGTCCATGAATTGGAGACCGCTTGGAATCAGCAGTCTCTAAACCTCTTGACTCATCTGCCGGGCACACAAAAACCGGCTGCTGGATTTCGATCCTTAACTCGTTCGGATACCTCTAAGTTTTAGCAAAGCGGGCAGTTGAGTGTCAAACCGTGCTGGCGATTACCGAACGCAGTAAACGATAATCGATCACCGAGCCGCAACCCCGAAACAGTCCCTGCCCGCGCACAAACGCAAGAGCAGTGCGCGGCCCGCTTCGATGCCGTCGCTGCGGTTTCCCGCCAGATTGTCCCGTATTACCTACTCGCCCGAGTTCGCGCCCGAATCATTCTGCAGGTGCGACCCCGCAATCGAGTGCGACTTGCTATCCATGCGCCCATCGCTGTGCCCACCCGGTCGGCCGCTGACAACGGTCGAGATGGCGTGCTTGAAGATCAACTGCTCCTGGCTATTGTTCTCCAGCAGCACCGAGTATTTGTCGAATGAGCGAATCTTGCCCGTCAGCTTGACGCCGCTTACCAGGTAAATGGTGATGGGGCTCTTGTCCTTGCGGACTGTGTTCAGGAAGGTGTCCTGAATGTTCTGCGCCGGCTTCGATTCCATAGTGCCGATCTCCTTATTGCGTTCGCCGGTGGGTCAACCCGCCGGGAACTGAGCTTTCACTTCAGACTACACCGCGAGTGCATCAGAAACGGTGCGTGGGAAACAATTCAAACCAAACCCCACCACAATACGAGGAACGCCCATCATTATCAAGTTTTTCCTGCATGGGTGCCCGATCTCAGCAACGGCGCCGTCGTCCACGGGGTGGGGTTGTAGGATGTCCAAGTGACCGAAATCCGCCCCGCCCAACCCGTTCCCATGCTCGACTTCGCCCGCCAGTTCGCAATTTTGCGCGAGGAGGTGATGCAGGCCATTGAAGACGCTTGCACGTCGCAACGCTTTATTCTCGGCCCGCAAGTCGCCTCTTTCGAGAAAGCCGCCGCCCAGGCATGCGCCACACCCTACGCCGTCGGCTGCGCCAGCGGAACCGACGCCCTCTGGCTGGCCCTCGCCGCCGCCAACATCGGCACCTCTCACCTCTGCCCGCTCGACAACTCCGTGCCCCATTCCTCACAGTCTTACCGGGATGAGTGGGACAGCCACGAATCCCACAAGGTCATCACCACCCCGTTCAGCTTCTTCGCCTCCGCCTCTTCGATCCTCCGCGCGGGGGCTCGCCCCGTCTTTGCCGACATCGACCCCATCACCTTCAACCTCTCCGCGGAATCCATCCGCGAGACCTTGAGCCAACACCGGAACGTGAAAGCGATCCTGCCCGTCCACCTCTACGGCCAGTGCGCCGACTGGGACGCCTTCACGGCGATCCAGCAGGAAAACCCCGGCCTGCTGCTCATCGAAGACGCTGCCCAGGCCTTCGGCGCTACATGGGACGGCCGCCCTGCCGGATCGCTCGGCGACGCCGCCGCGTTCAGCTTCTACCCCACAAAAAATCTCTCTGCATTCGGCGACGCCGGCCTCCTGACCACGCGCTCGTCGGAGTTAGCCTCCCACGCCAACTCGCTCCGAGCGCACGGCATGACCGTCCGCTATTACCACGACGAGGTTGGCTGGAACTCGCGGCTGGACTCGATCCAGGCCGCTGTTCTCGAAGTCAAACTCCGCTATATAGCGAGCTGGAACCAACGCCGCCGCGAGCTGGCCGCACGCTACAACGAGCTCTTCCTGGCCTCCGGCATCGGCGTCCTTACGTCACCCGACTCACCCAAAACCGTCGCCGACGGCATCGTCCTGCCCTACACGCACCCCCGCGCCCAGCACATCTTCCACCAGTACGTCATCCGAGTGCCACGCCGCGACGACCTCCGCGCCCACCTCACCGCACGGGGCATCGGCAGCGAGATCTACTACCCGCTCTGCCTCCACCAGCAGAAAGCGCTGCTCCCACTTGGCTACCGGACCGGCGACTTTCCGCATGCCGAGCGCGCCGCCGCCGAGGTCCTTGCGCTGCCCATCTATCCCGAGATGCGGGATGACGAGCAGCAGACGGTGGTCGAAGCCATCCGCAACTTCTACGCTTGACGCTTCCGCTTTGGACTTCTTGCGGGGGCAATCTTAGTTTCTGGCGAGCGATGGGCCGTCAGGATTACCGGCTCTTGATCCGGGAACGTCACGATCACAGTCAAGCTCCCACCCATGGCCGCAACCGTGCGTTCGATCGTCGACAGTCTTGGATCCTTCCTCTTCTCGAGCCGGGAAATCTGCATCTGGCCGATGCCTAGAACTTCTGCCATTTTCGTCTGGCTTAGGTGACGTTGTTTGCGCAGCTCGGCGAGCGTCATCCGGCGCTCTACCTTTGCCAGCAGCTCCGCGCCCCGCTTTTCAATAGCCAGTTGCCGGGCCTTAGGCAGCGCAGCGATCACCTCATCAACCGATACCATCCCTTTCATTCCCGTCCTCCTAAGATCAATTCCAGATGTTCCTTGAAGCGCTTGTCTGCTTTTTCGATGAGGCGGCGATAGAACGATTTCTCACTGCCTCCCGACTTGTCTCCAGCAATCAAGATAATGGCGTCACGTTTCGGATCAAACGCAAACGCAACCCGCCATACGCCGCCATCCGCGTTGAACCGAAGTTCTTTCATATTCGCGTACTTCGAATCTTTCAAGGTGAAAGACGTCAGGACGCCCTAATACCGGACCATGCCGACGCAAAGGAGTCAGCATAGACAGAAGTTCGTCCTGCACCTCAGCCGAAAGTTCGTCAAGCTTAGCCTTGAACTTCGGGTGGAAGTAGGCGTTCCAGCTCATGTCTCAATCATGCGCTACAACCCATAATGCTGTAAAGAGCATATCGTTTATCGTCTAACAACCTGCCCGTGAGGACTGCGGCCGTATTCAATCTCAGTCTCCGTGATACAACTGGACCGAACAGGAGTAAGTCCATGAAGAGATAAATGTCGATAGCTTTGGTCTGCCTAGCTTGTCTCACCGCTGGAGCGAGCAAGAAAAAGGTAGTACCTCAGGCACTGATCCCCGATTTCATTGTGAATGCTCAAAAGGTGTTTGTTACGAATGGAGGCGGCAATCCCCTTGCATTCGATGAGTTTTACTCGCAACCCAAAATTTGGGGCAGATACCAACTCGTCGGGTCACCCTCCGAGGCCCAAGTAATACTTGAAGTGAAGCACTTCGTCGTGGACGAGGGCACAAGAATTTCAACTTCGGCAAATACCTATACGGGAAAGACGCAAGTCTACAGCCGCGAGATGATAGACCCTCAGTTGCAGCTGAATATCTATGATGCAAAGACTAAGGATCTGTTGTGGTCCGTGACCGATCATAAAAGGCTAGCGCGACTCGAAAGGAATCGTGAAAAGGAGAGCGTAAACTCCGCAGATCGACTGGCCGCCGGTCTCAAGGAACGTGTTGAAGCCTCAACTAAACGCGCGACTCCCTAATCTGACACTTCGGAAACCCTTTACTTCTTCTTCCCCTTACCACCCTTCTTATCCTTCTTCACCTCAACCACCGGGTGCGCCACCGCGTCCGTAGTCAGCGCACCAACCCCGCTCCCAATCCGACGCAGCGAGTTCCCTTCCAGCCGGTACGTCTTCGCGATCAGCCTCCCCGGCTTGATCTCGCCGGTCTCCGGATCGGGCGCGACCGGCCCCGCATCCGCCGCCAGCACCTTGTAGGTAAAGGCCGGCAACTCCTCCTGCGCCACCGCCGATTTGCCGCCCGGGTCTTTCATCTTCTGCACAGTCACCGGCAGATAGCCCTCGATATTCTTTTCGCGGAAACCGGTCTCGTACCGGTGCATCTTCACGCTCCAGGTAAAGACCCGTACCTGATCGAAGTCGTAAGGCAAGCCCGCCTTGTATGGGGCCAGCACAGTCACGTACACCGGAATGTCCTTCAGGTCGCCCGGCGCGCCCTCGTCGTGGACCGTCGTCAACACATACGCCCCAATAAACTTCTGATTCTCCGCGTACCGCGTCAGTGCATCTGGAGCGTCCACGTCGACCATTCGCGCATACAACCAGCCCGTGTGCCCGGCTGGGTCCCGCGCCAGCCACCAGTCCTCCATCACCGGCGGCGCAAGTTCGACCGCAGGAGTCGCCGCTGCTTTGCCTTTCGCAATTGCCGATTCGACCGTCGCTTCAGGAGCTTTCACGCCACCCGCCGCAGGCTTCTTCGCTGCATTCGTCCCAGCCGCCTGCGGAATCGCCTTCTGGGCTCTCGCGCCGCTGGTCCCCGGAGCCGCCTTCTCCAGCGTTGCCCTCCGCAGCAACTGGAGCTTCGCGCCCTCCTGGAGCAGGAAGAAGTGGGGCGCGTCCCGCCCTGGCTTGAGGTGCATGTAGACCTCGTCACGAATTACGCCCCCGGCCACCGTCGGGTCGCTCTCGTGATCGGCTTTCAGCTTCGAGAAATCTCCCGCCTGCTCCTCCGTGACAACGGCCTTCTCTTCAATCCACCCGATTTCGGCCTTAGGGGTCTGCACCTTCACCCAGTGCTTCACTCGCTCCAGCACCTTCAGCTTGTCGCCGTTGGCCACAACTCCGGCCGGATTCGACACAGCCGCTACCCGGTCCCGCAGCTTCTGGCTCTTCGATGTCACATAGACATAGTGGTCCACCGGTGCCGGCTTGAAGCGGCTGCATCCAGCCGCAAACAACAACAAACCCGTCAAAAAACAGCTGAGAATCCGCGTTTTCAATGTTTCCCCATCCCTAACCGAAGGTTACCATCGGGCTTTCGGAATCGCGCTTGCTTAGAATGGTTCGCGGCGTTTGGCACAATGCAAATACGGAGATTCTGGCTACGCCAGAATGACGCGAGTGGTGGGTTGAGTGAAGTCCTAAGGGCAAATTGCTCTAGCTTTTGCTCGACCCAGTCCGAACGATGAAACCGTTTGAGATGAGTCACCCGGACGATCGGGGTTGGACGAGCGAAATACGGAAATTCTTCGCTGCGCTCAGAATGACCTCGTCAATGGTTGTGGCACTAATGGGTTGCCGCAACCGCAATGGAACCCGCCGGATCACTCCCGCTCGCCCCCACCGAAACTGCATCGAGCTTGCCTGCCGTCAGCGCGTCGAAGCTGTACAGCGTGTAGTCGTACGAGCCGTTTGACGCTGCAGCAATCACGTACTTATTGGAGTTATCCTCGACCAGCGCCGCAGCCCCCAACCCGCTCGAATACGGCGAGCCCGACAACGCGGTCATTACGCCGCTCGAAATCGAATACCCCGACACATTCCCGCTGCCATGATTCGCCGTGTACAGGTACTTGCCTGTGCTATCGATCATCACCGCCACCGGCGCATCGCCTGCGGCAGCCGTCTGAACCGCAGTCAGCGCACCCGTTGCCCCGATGCTGTAGCTGGCTACTTTACTGTTTCCCGCGCCGGAGATCACTCGCGCGATATACAGGTACGCCCCGGTCGAATCAAACGTCAGGGCATTGTCGCTGGTGTTGGTACCGGTCGCCGTGAACTGAATCTGCTGCCCATTGCTCAAAACTCCCGTACCGGTCGCAAACGGATAGACCACGTCGCCCGCCGTCCCCAGCGCCACCCCAACATAGTTGCCTGTCGGAGCCACGCGAATCGTCTGCGCCACGCTGCTGTTGCCGCCCATCGCCAGCGGGTAAGCGACCGCCGTCCCGTTCAGCGACAACACGCCCGTCGACGCGGCGATCCCATAGATATTGATCGAGTGGTTCACCGAATCCAGCCCCACCAGCCATTTGCCGTCCGGAGACGTATCCAGCGAAACGAAGTCGCCCGTGCTGGTCAGGGTGCAGGCCGTCGTCGCCGTCAACGCGCCGGTCGAGCCGATTGCGAAACAGGCGATCCCGCCCTGTCCACCCACATACAAATACGAGTTCGCACGAGTCACGACAACCGAACTGGCGCTCGACGAAGCAAGCACCGACGAGAGCGACAGCGGCGAACCCGCAATCGCGGTCAAGGCCGACGACGCGAGCGAAAACTGGCTCAGCGTATTGGTCGTCTGGTTCACGACATATACGTAGTTACCACTCGATGTGCCGGGAGTTCCGGTGGTCGTGGTCTTATCGGGAAAGAATCCCGCGCAGCCAACCGCCGCTCCTGCCAAACCCAGCGCCAACGCCCCCCGAAGTCCCTTCGCTCTCATCATCCCTCATCTCAACCTGCTGGCCGGAACCTTACCGTTCGACGCCGCCCCGCACAAAACGGCACTTCATCCAATCCTACCGCCTGTCTTAAGAATCAACACAGTTTCGCTTCGTACACTTTGCCTCGTACCCCGCAGTAACGGGTCGGAGGATCAAATGAAGTTGTCCCAGCACATCGCACTCTCGCTCTTCGCCATCGCACCCATCGCGCTCCATGCGCAGGAGCACAAAATCGCGCGCACCGCGCTGCCGGCTGCGGTCGAGAAAACCGTCCAGGCCAATACGCAGGGCGCAACCATCAAGGGCTTCGCCACCGAAATGGAAGGCGGCAAGAAGGTGTTTGAGGCAGAGACCGTCGTCAACGGCCACACGCGCGACATCCAGATCGCCGCCGACGGCACGCTCAATGAGATCGAAGAAGAAGTCGCCCTCGACTCGCTCCCGGCCCCCGTGCAAAAGGCCCTCGCCGCCAAGGCCGGCACCGCCAAAATCACCAAGGTTGAGTCCCTCACCAAAAAAGGCAAACTCGTAGTCTACGAAGCCGCCACCCTCAAAGGAGCAAAAAAGGGCGAAGTCCAGGTCGGCCCCAACGGAGAAACGCTGATGCACGAAGAGTAACTCGCGCCCAGGTCGGTTTGTTTCCTCTTACTTCACCGCTCCATCCGGATGCAGATACTTCGCCAGATGCACGTAAATATCGTGCCGCGATTCGATCGCCATCGGAGTATCCATCCGATTGAAGTAGTGCCCCCCCGGCGCGTTTTCATACACTTTGTAGTCGAACTTCTTGCCCTCGGCCTTCAGCGCCTGGATCAGGTGTTCGACCTCCATGTAATTCACGTCTTCGTCGTTCGTATTGGTGTGGATCAGCAACGGCGTATCCAGTTCCTTCACATGGTTCACCGGCGACCGCTTTTTGTACTCGGCGATGTCGTCATGCACCGCCTCGCCAATCGCATAAGGTGCCGAATACAGCGTCCGATAGCCCTCGGTCTGGTACCCCAGCCGCAGGATCAAATCGCTCACCGGCACGCCCGCGTAAGCCACCGCGTAGTCGTGCGGATGCGCAAAGATGTTCATCAGCGTGATCATGCCGCCGTGGCTCCAGCCGATGATCCCCACGCGCTTCGCATCCAGCCACTTGTAGCGATCCAGCGCCCACTTCATGCCGAGATAGACGTCGTCCGTCTCCAGCCCGCCGTAATCGAACTGCTCGTAGAGCCCGCGGCCATAGCCTGTGCTGCCGCGGTAATCGGTCGCGACCACCGTATATCCCTGTTCCACAAGGTCCCGCACAAGATGCGCATCGATCGAAGTGTCCAGGCTCGCATGAACGCCCTGGTGGACGAACACGACCAGCGGCTGCGGCTTGGATTTGTCCAGCTTCTTCGGAATAAACGTGTACAGATGCAGCAGGATCGGGTTGGTCGCGCCGGGCTCCTTCGGCTTGCGCGGATGAGCCTGCGGCGGTCCCGTGTACTCATTCTTGTCGATGTCCGCAACGTCGCCCAGCTTCTGATACCACAGCAGGTCGTCGATCCTCTTCTCCAGCAGTTGTGTCTCGAAATTCGGCCCGCCACCCGCCGCCGCTGCCGGCTCTGCTGCGGGCGTCGCACGTCCCGCAGCCGCCGGAGCCTGGGCCTGTGCCATCGAACCAGCCAACAGCAACGCCCCAACTGCAATGGTGCCCACAAAAAAAGAACAGTTCTTCCTGCTGAATGCTGCCACCCACTGCATAGAAGCTCCCGACCACCTGAAATTTTTCGCTTGAAGTCTGAACTATAACCGATCCCCACCCCTACCAAAAGACTTTGTCATCCTTCGCCCTTTTGTTTGTCGTCCCGAAGGGATCTGCTTCTGCCTTTGTTCTTACCTTCCGACGCCTAGTTCAGCCGATCCTGCCGGAACACCCCGTCGTTCACGCTCTTCAGGGGCGAATCGTCTTCATCCTCCCGCCACTGCCGAATTTCATCTTCCTCACCCAGCGACCAGCACAGCAACACTTCCCGGCCATCGAGCAAGTACGGAAACTCCAGACGTCCCTCCTCCATATCCCCCACCCGCGCCCCAATCTCTTCAATCTCTTCGATCGACGACCGCGCCTCCTGGATTGCCTTGTCGCGCTCCGCCCGCCGTCGTGCCGCTGCCGGCACGTCCACATGCATCCCGCCCGACAGAAAGATCCGTTGGCTGAGCTCCTGCATCTCACTTTCGAAGCGCCCGGCCCGCAGCCCGGCCTCGCGAGCCCGCCGCACCAGCGCACCCAGCACCGGCAACAGCGTCCGAGCCTCCTCCAGCGTAAACGTCTTAGCCAATCCGTAACCCCCATCTCAACGTTACATCTGTGGTCGCCTCCCTGACCACTGAGCACTCACCACTAACCGCTCCACTTTGCCGTATCATGATCGAAGCACATGCCCAGCTTTCAAGACAGCGCCGTCATCTTCTTCATCGCCCTGCTCCTCTTCGGTCCGAAGAAGCTACCCGAGCTCGCCCGCTACGTCGGCAAGCTGATGAACGAATTCCGTCGCGCCTCCTCCGAATTCCGGATGCAGATGGACGACGAATTCCGCCAGATCGAACAGACCGAACACCGCAAGAAGATCGAAGCCATGGAAGCCGCTGCGCCGGTCGCGCCCGTCATCGAATCGAGTGAAGCGCCCCTCGACCAGCCGATCACGCCGCATGTCGAGTACGACCCCGACCAGCCCTACATCGCGCCGACCGCGCCCGAAGACATAGCCGCTGAGGCCGCCAAGTCAGAACCGGGTGCCACATCTCAAACGAATTCATCGTTTGAGATGGGATCCACTGAAGTGAGTTCCGTAGAACCACTTCCCATTGCCACCAACGGCGACCTCTCCATGATGCCACCATCTACCGGCCTGCCGATTCCCCGCAACCGTAGCCTCGATGCTATGTTCGACTCCATCCCGCAGACCCCGGACCCCGCAACCACGCACCACAAAACTGAGACCTCCGCCCATGGTTGACGACCCCATAGACCGCGTCCGAGCCGCCGTCACCGACCGCGCCGAACTTCCCGGCATGACGCTGATGGAGCACCTCGACGAACTGCGCAAGCGCGTCATCGGCGCGATCTTGTGGCTGCTCGGCGGCGTCGGCATCGCGTCCATCTTCCACGATCGCCTGCTCAACTACATCCAGAAGCCGTTGTTCGACTCCGGCCTCAAAATGACGCAGACGCACCCCACCGACGCCATTGAGTTCATCATCAAGACCTCGCTGGTCGCCGGCGCGATCATCGCCAGCCCGTTCATTCTCTACCAGCTTTGGCTCTTCATCTCGCCCGGTATGTACGCGCACGAGCGCAAGTACGTTTTCCCTTTCATGGGAAGCACCGTCGCCCTCTTCCTCGGCGGAGCGTGGTTCGGCTACCGCTGGGTTCTGCCCGACGCTATCCGCGTCCTCGTCCTCGGCTTTGGCAAAGACTTCAACCACATGATCACTATCGACGACTACACGGGCTTTTTCCTGGCCGTCATTCTCGGCCTCGGGATCTGTTTTGAATTGCCTGTGCTGATGTTCTTCCTGGCCCTCTTCGGCCTGGTCGATCACAAGTTCTTCCTCAAGCAGTGGCGCTACGCCATCCTCATCATCTTCCTTATCGCAGCCGTCATCTGCCCGCTGCCTGACCCGGTCGGCATGACCCTCTTCGCCAGCCCCATGTTGCTGCTCTACTTCGTCGGAGTCCTTGCTGCTTACCTCGTTAACCCCGCACGCAAAGCCAATAAGGAGCCGACCCCCGCATGAGTCTCAACCTGGCAATCAATCGGGTGCCCCATCTTCGCGACGGCTCCATTGTCGCTAAGGTGGGAATCCTCGGACTCATCCTGGCCCTGTTCTCGCTCACTCCACTCCACGCCCAGAAATCCAACGGCAAAATCCCTGGCGCCACCACCTACACCATCACCAAAGAGCTCCTAGCCGCCGCACCCAAGCGCTTTTACGGCTCCCCTGGCCACGCCGCCGCCGAGAAATACATCCTCTCCCGCTTCGCCCCTGAGCAGAAAGACCATCGCGTCGAGATCGACAGCTTCACCGCCACCACGCCGGCCGGCCTCCAGTCGCTGCGCAATATCGTCGTCCGCTTTCCCAGTGTTGGGCCCGGCAAGAAAGACGGCATCATCGTCCTCGGCTCCCACTACGAGACCAACTACCCGCTCAGAGACATTCCCTTCGTCGGAGCCAACGACGGAGCCTGCACTTCCGCCCTGCTGATCGCGTTCGGCGAGTACTTCCGCGCCCATCCCCCGCAGGGTTACAGCGTGGTCCTCGTCTTCTTCGATGGCGAAGAGGCCGTCAAGGAATGGGGCCCATCAGACTCGCTATACGGCTCCCGCCACCTCGCCGCCAAATGGTCGCAGGACGGCACCATCGGTAAGATCAAGGCCTTTCTGCTTGCCGACATGATCGGCGACAAAAACCTCGACATCGACCTCGACGGCAACTCCGACCCCCACATGGTCGACCTCCTGAAGGAAGCCGCCCGCAACACCAACCACATGGCTGCCCTCTCCAAGGACACCACCCCCATCGAGGACGACACCGTCCCCTTCCACAAGCGCGGCGTCCCGGTCCTCGACATCATCGACTACAACTACGGCCCCCACGACGCGAAACACTCTGACGGCTACCACCACACCGCCGAGGACACGATCGACAAGATCAGCGCGCAATCCCTGCAAACCGCCGCCGACCTCTTCCTCGAACTCATCAATCTTGTCAACCTGCACTAACCCGCACACACCGCCGGGTGCCCCATCTCAAACAGTCCTATCGTTTGAGTTGGGATCGACCAGGCTCAAACCCAACAAAAAGAGCCCCCGTCTCCGGAGGCTCTTCCCGCACACCGCTACCCTATTTCGAGCAGGGCTTGTTATTCGACGCACGAGCGCCTGAGGCCTTAGCATCGGCCTCCGACATGTACTTTCCTTCCTTCGTCTTGCCGTAAAACGCGGTCCCGACGCAGTGGTACACCTTGCTGTCCGTATTCACCCAGACCATCCCCGGTCCGCCACCCGGAGCCATCGGCTTCGCAGCCACAGCCGCAGCCGGACCAGCCTTCCCAGCCGGCGCTACAGCTGTGGCCGGAGCTGGTGCCGGAGCAGGCTTGGGGGCAGGAGCCGGAGCCGGAGCAGCCGCCGACTTAGGTGCCGGTGCCGGCGTCGGTGCAGCCGCAGGTTTAGCCGCAACCGCAGCAGCCGGAGCAGCGGGTTTAGCCACAGCAGCCGCATACCACGTCTGAACGCCCTTATGCCCCGAGCACGCGCCAGATTTGCTCGGAGCCATCGAGTACGTACCATCCTTGCAAATCCCAGTCGCCCCAGCGGGCGCCCCTGCCGGTGCCTGTGCCACGGCACTCGCGGCGCCGACCATCAGCAATCCAGCAAAAATAAAATTCGTCGTCTTCATGGTTTATCCTCCTCGATTCGTAATAACAAGAACCACGCCATCCTAACTCCAAAATCGACCGAGGTCATTCTGAGCAAAGCGAAGAATCTCAGTATTTCGCTTTTCTAACCGTTTAGCATCAAAGCCAGATGCCCACTCCGACCAGCCACTGGATCGCCTTCCATCTCGCCCTTCTGGTCCTCCTCGTCGCCGAGTTGGTCTTCGCCCGCTGGGGTTTATCGAAGCTGGCTCCCGAGGCCCGCGCGGCCCGCCAGCACCGCACCGCCATCATCGCGACGGTCATGTGGGTTGCCGCCGCCCTGGCCTTCGCCGTCTACGTCTTTATCATGCAGGGCAGCACCCCCGCCACCCAATTCCTCGCCGGTTACGCTATTGAGGAATCCCTCTCGATCGACAACCTCTTTGTCTTCCTTCTGCTGTTCCGCGTCTTCAGCATCCAGCCCCCGTCCCAGCCCCGCGTCCTCTTCTGGGGAGTCCTCGGCGCCATCCTGCTGCGCGGCACTTTCATCGCCGCCGGGGTCGAACTCCTCAGCCGCTTTGAGTGGGTCAGCTACCTCTTCGCCGTCATCCTGCTGGTCGCTTCCATCCGCCTGGTCGTTCCCGGAGAAAAAAAGGAGTCGCCCGGAAACCTCGGCGCCACACCACCGTTCTGGGTCCGCTGGATCTCCCGCATCCACCCCGTCAGCCAGCGCCACGACGTCTTCTTCACCCGCGAAAACGGCACGCCGATGGTCACCATGCTCTTCCTTGCGCTGCTGGCCATCGAAGCCGCCGACATCGTCTTCGCCCTCGACTCGATCCCCGCGGTCTTATCCATCACACGCGATCCCTTCCTCGCCTATACCTCGAACATCCTGGCCGTGATGGGTCTGCGTTCGCTCTTCTTCCTGCTCGCCCAGATGCTGCGTAAGCTCCACCTGCTGCACTTCGGGCTGGCGGCCATCCTTGCCTTCGCCTCCCTGCGCATGCTCTTTGCCCGTTGGATCGACATCGGCCCGCTCACCTCGCTGACTGTGATCATCGGCATCCTCGCCATCACCATTGTTCTTTCCATAACGCGACGTTCGAAAATCGCACACTTGAGCCGTGATACCTCATAACTTCACACATCGTGTGCGACACTTATTGCACCCATGTCAACTGCATCGATTCTCAAGGCCGTCCGCCTGACGCACCACTACCTCGGCGTGTTCATCGCACCCGCAATCCTGTTCTTCTCCTTCACAGGATTCCTGCAGACTTTCTCGCTGCACGAGACGCTTCGCGGCCGTGACTACAAGCCACCCGCCATCTTCGAAAAGCTCGGCAACATTCACAAAAAGGCCACCCTGCCCGGCCCCCCGAGGCCGCAAGGTCCGCCACCGCCCAAGGCTGAAGGGCCAAAGCCCGGTGGTCCACCAGCCGCTCCGAAAGCCACGCCGCCGCCGACCTCGTTCCACTGGCCGGAGAAGATCTTCTTCGGCATCGTCGCCATAGGGCTCTTCACCTCGACGCTTACCGGCCTCTTCATGGCCTGGAAGTACACCCGCCGCAAGATTGTGATCGTCGCGCTCCTGATCGCCGGCACCGTCCTGCCGCTGGTGTTGCTGCCCTTCTAAGAGCTGGGCTCCAAAGAATCCGTGCCCCATTCATCTCGTTTTTGCTTCTCGCGATGAGTGGGTCTGTATGCCCTACTGCTTCAGCTTTTCCCCAATATCCCAGTCTTCCTTCGCACCCACATCATCGCCCTTCAGATGCTTGACATCGCCCCGCGCCCGATACGCCGACCGTCGAACATTCGGGTCCAGCCGGATGGCCATGTTGAAATCAGTGATGGCGTCCTCCAGAATGCTGGCACCTCCAGTCGACGCATCCAGCATCCGAGCCGTGCCGCGATGGAAATACACAGCACCATTCGATCCGTCGTCTTGGATCGCTTGCGAATACAGCGTGATCGCCGGACCGTATTCACCCTTCAGAACCAGTTCCCGGCCCTTCGCATCCACCGCAGTAGCCTTCTGAGCCGGCGTCTTTTCCTTGCATCCGCTCACCAGGGCGCAGCAAATCGCAACACCCATCATCCCCGCACGTAACTTCATGGATGCAACGCTACCACGGCGACCCTGCGATTCCAATCCCCTACCAGAAGTAAGTCGCTTCGATCTTCGGGCTGCCCGCCTGACCGTCGATAATCTGCGTGCTGATCACCGCCTCCAGGTTCGTTCTGCCGTCCCGTGGAGCAAGTTGCTGCAACGCCGCCAGCTTTCCGGAGTCGGACAGGAACTCGCCGGCTGCGCGCGTACTTGCCTGCCCAATTCCCGCAACAATGATGCAAAGCTGCCCTGTGTCCGGATCCTTATACCGCGCAATTAGCGCATACTCCCGATAGTTATTGCTCGATTCCAGCGCCGGCCGTTCCGTGAACCACTGCGGCGGCTCCGACGACGTACTGTCGTAGATCCACTCGTGGGTGAATGCCGCATCGTTACCAAAGCGGAAGCGAAGCGGCCTGGTCAGCCGCATCGTCCAGGGATTGTCGAACGCCCCCACAAAGATGGTCGGCCCGTTACGCAGGTCCGACAGTGTCGTCGTGGAAGCAGACTGATAGGTGTATTTCTTGCCCCCGCCATGCAGCACACCGCCAATCTCCGCCACCGCCACCGCATCGTCCAGATTCACTGAAAACATGTCGGTCTTATTGATGATCTGGTGTGATGGATCGTCCGCGTCCACCGCCAACCCAGAGAAAGCATGCTGTTCCACGATGCAGAATACGACCGAATCGCTCGAGCTAATCACTGGACCCCAGAAGAAATCAATCGGCGACACATGGGTCCAACGCCAGGCGGACAATGAAACACCGGTCAGCACCGCCACCGCCAGTGAAATTGCAAGCGCCACACGGAACCTCCGGCGCGGAGGGGAACTTTCCCCCGCAGTGATCACGGCTATCTCGCCGCTTGGGCGTCTGTCTGCTTCAGGCTGCGGCTCGATCACCGCTACTGCGGGAAGATGGGGCCAGTGGAATTGGGGCACATACGAACCGCTATCGACCGAGATGCGCAGCTCCGTCTCGTGTCCCGGCTCCTGGTAATACAGGGCAATCCGCTTCCGAATCTCGGCTGCTGTGACCCGCACAATCGGATCGGACGATGTGTCGTAGTCTGCCGCCCGGCCAAAGATCTCAACGCCCAGCGTCCGCTCTTTCAGCAGGTCCGTACTGCCCGAAAGAGTCTTATGCACCACGAACCGAAGGAAGGCCGGAAACCGGCGACTGTGATTGAAGTGGCGGTTCTCCAAAATGCGTTCGAGTTGCTGCTCGACCGCCGCCTTGTCAGGCTCGGAGATCGCCGTCGAATTCCCATTTGAATCTCCCGACAGCATTGTTCATTCCCGGTGGGAATTATACCCCGCCATGGACCACGTAAAGGAAGTCCCGTTTCACCCGCTACATTCTCCCTTCCTATCAACAACTTGCGCCATTCTTTACCTGATAAGAAGGTACGGAATACCGCAAGGACCTTTCAACCGAGCCAACGGACGGCTTATACATAGCGTCATTAGTATTGTGTCTCAAACCAAGCCCCTTGCAGTTCAGGCCCCTTGTACAAACGACGGGAATGGCGTGAGAAAAGGCTCTGACTTTACCGATGACGACCAACCTTTGGAGAGCTACCATGCGCAAGCAGGCAATCAAGATAAGCGAAACCGAGACAGCTCTATTCGTATCCACCTTCCGCGCCAAAACGGGCTATAAGCGGATCTTGCTAAATGAGCTGCAAAGATTGGTCCGCGACACCCGCCGCGACCCCGACTGCCTGTTCTGCGATTTGTACCGTCTCTCGGTCGATCCAGATGTCTTCTCCGTTCACGCGGTTTGGAGCACGCATCAAAACTGGCTCAGCACCGGCGGCTGGAAGAACCATCCCGCTGGCCTCGGCCTCCTCGAGCAGTGCCTCTCCCAGCCCATTGCAATCATAGAAATGGCCGAAGTCCCCGAAGCCGCCTAAACCCCGGTGCCCCATCCTTATCGACAGTCCCATCGTCGATCAGGGTGGGGTATCGTTTGCGGAAGCAAACGACCGTCTTACACCTGACACTCGCTGCGCTACCATAGACCTAGCGTGTCCACGAAAACGATCCATCTCGCCCTCCCTTCCGCCTCCTACGACATCACCATCGGCCGAGACCTCCTCCGCACCCTCCATCCGCGCCTCGTCAAGCTGACGGACGGAAAACCTTTTCGCCCTTTCCTCATCACCAGCCCCCACATATGGAAGCTCTGGAGCGAAAAGGTCCGTGCCAGCTTCCCCGAAGCCCAATCGCCGACGGTCATCTTCCACCCGGCAGGCGAAAAGCACAAACGCTTCGCCGCCGTTGAAACCCTCTGCGAGCAGCTCGCCCAGCACGGCGCCGACCGCGACTCGCTCCTCATCGCGTTCGGCGGTGGCGTCATCGGCGACATCACCGGCTTCCTCGCCGCCATCTACATGCGTGGCATCCCCTTCGTCCAGATCCCCACCACACTCCTCGCACAGGTCGATTCCTCTGTCGGCGGCAAGACCGGTGTCAACCTCGCCGCAGGCAAGAACCTCGTCGGCAGCTTCAACCACCCGCGCGCCGTCCTGGTCGATATCGATCTGCTCTCAACCCTCCCGCCCACCGAGCTACGGGCCGGGCTTCAGGAATCGGTGAAGGCCGGAATCATCGCGTCGCCTGAACTCTTCCGCTCGCTGGAAAAAGGCGTCGACAAGATTCAGGCTGGCGACCCGGCGACATTGCAGAAGGTCATCGCCGCCAGCATCCGGGTCAAAGCCGACGTCGTCTCCGTCGACGAAAAGGAACGGCCCGGCGGCCCGCGCATGACCCTCAACTTCGGCCACACGATCGGCCACGCCATCGAGGCCGCCACCGGCTACAAGAAGCTGCTCCACGGCGAGGCCGTCGGCTGGGGCTCCATCTGCGCCCTCCACATCTCGCTTGCCCGCAAAACCATCACGGCCGAAGAGTTCGCCCGCATGGCGAACCTCATCCTCGCCTACGGCCCGCTGCCCTGCTTCAAGGCGACCGCCGACCAGCTCGTCAAGCTCACCGCCTCCGACAAGAAGACGCGCTCCGGGCGCCGCGCCTACATCATCGCCACCGGCGTCGGTTCGACCCAGGTCGTCTTCGACGTCAGCGACGAGGAGCTCCACGCCGCCGCGTCTGCCATGCTGGCCGACATGCGAACCTCAACTGTTGCGTCAACAAATCAACCATGATTCCCACACAACCACCCACAATTTCCACAGGGTCGATTCAGCCTGCTGATGACGTCCGCACCATGTTCGACTCCATCGCAGGACGCTACGACCTCTTGAATCACGTCCTCTCCGCGGGCATTGATCACCTATGGTGGCGTCGTACCGCCATGGCCGTTCGCGACACGCTCATCCGCCCGGAAGCCCACGTCCTCGACCTGTGCTGCGGTACCGGTGACATGACGCTGGCTCTGCTCAAGCATCGTCCTTCCACATCGTCCACAGCACCCATCGTAGCTGTGGATTTCTCCCACAACATGCTCTCGCTCGGAAACGTAAAGTTCATAGGAAAGAATGTCTTACCGCTGGAAGCTGATGCATTACATCTTCCCCTGCCCCCCAGTTCGATGGACTTGATATCCTCGGCTTTCGGCTTCCGGAATCTCTCCAGCTACGAAGCCGGGCTGGCAGAACTCTTTCGGGTTCTTCGCCCCGGCGGACAGATCGCAATTCTAGACTGCAACCAGCCCGACGGCGTGGTCGGTGCCCTCTATAACCTCTACTTCAAACAGATTCTGCCCCGCATCGGGGCCCTCGTTTCGGATGCGTCAGCATACACCTACCTGCCAGAGTCTGTCGCGCGCTTTCCGCGTCCGCCCCGTATGCTCGAACTCATTCACAACGCCGGCTTCGTCGATGCGCAGTGGACCAGCTACACCTTCGGCGTTGCCGGGCTGTACCTGGCCACCAAGCCCTAAAACGGCCCGTACCGCCACAACACCCGTCCCGACTGGCACCGCGCAAACACATACTTGTCGTTCGACACCGCGCCAAACGCCAGGTTGCTGCCCTTGCAGCTTTCGTCCAAACCGCCTTCGGCCGTCAGATCGGTCCAGGTCTCGCCGTCGTCCCGCGAGATCAGGAGATCGATCTTCTTGTAATCGTTGCTGTCCCGCGTCGAAATCATCCAGGTCTTGCCGGTAATCCAGTGCAGCGTGTCCACCGCATCCATATGGATGTTCGGTGGAAACGACGTTGCCGTCTGCGGATATGGGCTCGGATGGGTCTTCACCTTTCGCGTCGCAATATCGATACTGTTCAGCGTCGTCGGCGTCCGATCCCAAAAGGACTTCGACGTCCGCAGCGCCAGAATCGTCGCCGGACTGCGGTCGATCGCCGTGCAGTTCCCGCTGTACCCATCCGCAGTCGTCAGGAAAGCTGTGTTGCTCGCCGGGGTAAACTTCAGCGAGATATTGTCCAACTCGCCCTCGCCACATGCCCACATCATGTCGCCTTTGCCGTCGCCAATGTTGAACACTTTGAGCGCATAGATGCCACCGGTCGTCGGATGGCCCGACGCTCCTCCGCGTGTAACACTGTAAAGGTTACTGGCAATCTTGCTGAAATGAATGGAGTTCGGCCTATTGTTTCTCCAGATATCGCCGCTCCACGCCGGCGAGAAATAGGTGTACCCAGCGGAATCGTTGGTGAAGTTATAGATATACGACGACGAAATGCCGTCCCAACCCTTCACCTTCTCCCACACCGGACTCTTGGTCGATCCGTTCCACCACATCACATCCGCCAGCCCTCCCTCGCCCTTCGCAACAACAACGAGCAGCGTCCCGTTGGGCATCATCCCCATGGCCCCTAAGAACAAAGGAGCGGTTGGAAGTCCACGCCCGCTGATATCTGTCCACTCGCCGGGTTGGCTCGCCGGGGTCCGCAGCACCGAGTTCACCAGATTCGGCCTCGTGCCCGATCGTACGATCGAATACAGATAACCGTCAGGCTCTACCTTGTACGTCGCCTCATGCTGGCTGATCAGTTCCGGAACTGCAATCCGGGACCAACTCTGCCCCGTCAGCTCTACCGGAAGCACCACCGCCAGAACCACCATGACTGTGTTCAGAAGTCGCATCACGAAATCCAGAGTACGTGACTGCCTTTGATCTTTGCCACTCCCTAACGTCGAGCAGCGCTATATTGCGTGGCCTCCATGCGCCTGATCCCGCTCATCGCGTCGGGCCAAAGCGCGGTTTACATGGCTCTACCTCAGCCGCGCAGCCCGCCCGATAGCCGCGTGCTGACCCGTAACCCCAAACCCTGTACCATCTCCAGATGAGCTCTGCGGCCGATCACTCCAGCAAGCGCACCGCCGCACTCTTCTCCCTGCTGGCTGCCGCTGTCGTCACAATGCTCAAGCTGCTCACCGGCATTCTCACCGGGTCGCTGGGCATCCTGTCCGAGTCCGCCCACTCCGGCATAGACCTCATCGCCTCCGGCCTCACCCTCTACTCCGTTCAGGTTTCGGACCGGCCTGCCGACGAAGACCACCCCTACGGCCATGGCAAGATCGAGTCACTGTCGGCCTTCGTCGAAACGGGCCTGATGCTGGCTTCGTCGTTCTGGATCATCTTCGAGGCAGCTGAACGCCTGGTTCGCCGCGGACATCAGCTTGAGATTCCGCTCACGATCTGGCCCTTCGCCGTCCTCATCCTGTCCATCGTCGTCGACTACAACCGCGCCCGCAGCCTGCGCAAGGTTGCCGCCGAGCATAACTCCGATGCCCTGGCCGCTGACGCCGCCCACTTCAGCACCGACCTGTGGGCCTCCGGAGCCGTGCTTTTCGGCCTCTGCATCACGAAACTGGGTGAACTCCTGCACCGCCCAGCCCTCGAAGTCGCCGACCCCCTCGCCGCATTGGTCGTGGCCGGGATCATATTGCGCGTCTCGTGGTCGCTGGCCCGTCGCACTGTCGATACACTGCTGGATGCAACCCCTGCCGAACAGGGGAAGACCGCTGCCCAGACTCGCCGGAAACTTATCCACGAGCTTGGCGAAATTCCCGGTGTGCTGTCGGTCGACCGCCTCCGCACCCGCCGCTCGGGGCCGGGGTATTTTGCGGATTTGACGCTGGCCATGCCCCGCAACTTGACCTTCCAGCGCGCCGAGCAGATCACCTTCGAGGCCAAAGAAGCTATCCAGCGCGTGCTGCCGGACGCCGATGTTGTGGTTCACTCGGTCCCTACCGCCACCCTGGCTGAGTCGGTCCACGACCGGGTTCGGGCCGTCGCTTCACGCGCCAATCTCTCTATCCATGATGTCGCTATCCAACAATATGACAATGCGTTACATCTGGAACTTCATCTTGAACTTGATGAAAAATTACCACTTCGTGAAGCCCACGAGATCGTAACGCGCCTGGAAGCCGACATTCGTGCTGAGGTTCCCTCGATCGCCTCAATCCTCACTCACATCGAGTCAGAACCCGCCACGATTGAGCAGCCGGAACAGATGGAGCGGGACCGCGCACAGGCACGCCACCTGTCGCACACGCTCCGCAATGTCGCGAGCCAGTTTCCGCAGATCCTAGATATTCACGATATTCAGGTCGCCAACCACCATGATCGCATCCAGGTAAACTGCCACTGTACGCTGCCCGACGAACTCCCTATGGCGGAGGTCCACCAGGTGATTACGTCGCTCGAAAATGCCTACAAGTTAGCTGCTCCCGACGTCTCCCGGCTTCTCATCCACCCCGAACCTGCAACTGATAATCGTCGGTAGCTGTATTCTGATACCCATGAAGTTCGGCCTGCTCCGCACCATCCGGCGTGTCGTCACCACCGTCCTTGGCACCGTCACAGTTTTGGCGGTGGTCGTGCTGTTTGCGTTTCTCGCGCTGCGCATCGCCATCCATGGCCGGGAAGTTTCCGTTCCCAACCTGGCCGGACTATCCGACGCGGACGCCGCCGCAGCGGCACGTGACCTGGGACTGAACCTCTCTGTCGAGAACCGCTTTTACGCTCCGTCAGTGCCCCAGAACTACGTCTTATCGCAGGCCCCGACCGCCGGTTCACGAGTGAGGAGAGGTTGGCAGGTCCGCATCACCGAGTCGCTCGGCCCCCAAAGCGTCTCCGTTCCAGACGTCACCGGGCAGACCGAACGTCCGGCATCGCTCATTCTGCGACGTCTCCAACTTGATCTCGCGTCGGTGGCTCACCTTCCCGCACCGTCCCCCGCTGGCGTAGTCCTGGCCCAGTCGCCGCCACCTAACTCCAAAGGATTGAACGGCCCACGCGTGGCTCTTCTAGTATCGGATGATGAAACTGCGTCAAACCTCGCTGTCTACGTGATGCCATCCCTTATCGGGATGACGATTGGATCAGCATCGCTGAAGCTGGCCGGGGGTGGCCTCCACATTGCTACCGCGCAATCGCCCGATCAGTCCGAGGTCGCATCAACTCCCGATCCGGCAGCGATGCCGGTGGCACCCGTACTGGCCAGCGCCGCAACCATCATCAGCCAGACCCCGCCCGCCGGCCACCGTGTCACCCGCGCCGACACGATCCGCATCACCCTTTCGCACTAGGGTGCGGTTTTCGTTCGCTCAAGCACGACAGCAAAGAATCCATCGCATCCATCCACACCGGGCAGCGTCCGCAGAGCACCATCGCGAACCATTCCGGTGCCGTCAACCGACAGCCCCGGCAGCTCACCCAGCAGGCCCGCCACGCTTACGCGGGTAAATCCGTCTGCCACGGCCGCAACGACCAGCTCATTCTCCTCGGGCTCCAGCGAGCAGGTGGAATAGACGAGCCGCCCGCCGGGAGACAGCCGGCCTAGTGCGGCCGTTAGAATCTCCCTCTGTCGCGCCGCCTGCCGAGTCAATTCCTCGGGCCGGAGCCGCGCCCGAATCTCTGGATTCCGCCCGAGCGTTCCCGTTCCACTGCACGGCACATCGCACAGGATGAGGTCGAACTCCCCAACCTCAGCCGGCAGCTTGCCCGCGTCGGCGACCTCAGTCTTGACGCCGCCCGCAAACTTGAACCGACGGAGCCGAGCCTGCATCTGCGCCATCCGCTTCGCGCTGACGTCGGTAGCAAGGACCTCCGCCCCGGCAGTCCGCGCGGCAAGGACCAATGTCTTGCCGCCTGGCGCCGCACAGCAGTCCCAGACCTTCGGCGCCCGTCCTTGAACCACTGGTAACGCCGCTGCGGCAATCTCCGCGACCAGCCGCGAGCCATCGTCGATTTGGGGCAGGGCGGGATCAGCCACGAACAGTGCTCCAGCCGCCGGCTCCTGCTGCCCCGCTTCGCAAATCTTCAGGGCGGCCTCTCGGCCATAGTTGGCGACCCAGCGCTCGACCATCCATAACGGATGCCCCAGTCGAGTAGCAAAGGTTGCCGTCGTTTCGAAGATTGGCTCTTTGGGTTTCGGAGCCGTCGCGACCTTGCGCAGGATCGCGTTCACCATTCCGGAGGCGTGAGGCTCACCGGCAGCGCGGCACATCTCGACGCTCTCGCTGATCGCGGCATGGGCGGGAATTCGATCCATGTGCAGGAGTTGGAATGCCCCGAGCCGCAGCACGAGGGCAATTGGCGCGGCTACACGCTGGTCCGGACGCTGCAGAAACTTTCTCCAGGCGGCGTCTAGGGCGATTTCCCAACGCAGGACGCCCATGACGAGCGCGGTGGCGAGATGCTTGTCGGCCTCGGAGAGGTCATCGATGCGAGGGCCGTGGAGCAGCTCGTCGCTGTGGCCCTTACCATCGGCGACCAAGGTCAGCACCTCAAATGCAACGCGTCGTGCTGCCGTGATCTTGGCGGTTGCGGTCGCCGCCGCCATCGTCGGCCCGGCACTCACCGGACGAGCCTTGGCGAACTTCTTGGGAACCCGGCCACCAGCAGCGAGAACGCGCGCTGCGGCTTCCAGGCCCTGATCATCAACTCGTTTCTTCACTGCCCCACCCGTTCGCCGCTCTTCACTTGAAATCCTCGCAAAAATTCTCCCGCAGCCATCCGTTTCTTCCCTTCCATCTGAATCTCAACCAGTTCCAGGAGTGATTCGCGGCAGCCAACCAGCAGGCGATCACCTTCAACCTGCAACTCGCCCTGGGGACCGTGCCCAGCCACCACTTTCATACGATGCACAATCAACTTTTTGCCGCGTAACGATGTGAACGCACCCGGCCAGGGCTGAAAACCACGCCACCGATTCAGCAGCTCGGTGGCTGTCCGCGAAAAGTCCATGCGGGCGTCGTCCCGAGTCAGGATCGGACCTAGGGTTGCCGCAGTGTGATCCTGTTCGATCGGCGAAATGGTTCCGCATTCCAGGTGGTTCAGCGTTTTCACCATCAGCCTGGAGCCGACGTCGGCGAGGCTCTCGAACAGGTCCGCGGCTGTCTCTTCCGGTGCAATGTGTACAACTTCCGCCAGCAGCATCGGGCCGGTATCAAGGCCGGCGTCAAGCAGCATCGTCGTTACGCCAGTCTTCGTCTCGCCATTCGCGACCGCCCACTGGATGGGCGCGGCACCTCGATATTTGGGCAGCAGCGAGCCGTGGAGATTGATGCAGCCATGGCGAGGGAGCGCGAGCATCCAGTCGGGGATGATGCGGCCATAGGCGACGACGAGAATCGCATCCGGGGCGATCGCCTCAAGTTGCTCACGAAACTCGACATTCTTCTTGATCTTTTCGGGTTGGACCACCGGCAATCCATGGCGCAGCGCCGCCGCTTTGACAGCGCCGAGCTGAAGCTCCATGCCTCGTCCGGCGGCGCGATCCGGTTGGCAGACCACGAGGCGCACATCATGCCCGGCGGCGATCACAGCCTCCAAAGTACCGACGGCAAATTCCGGCGTTCCGCAAAATACGAGCTTCATTCCCTACCCCACACTCTCAACGTAACCCAATCCCGTTGGACAAGCGGAGCGAAGCCACCGCGAAGCGGTCCAGAATGGCACGAAGTGCCTACCATTCGCCGTTCTTTTGCATCTTGCGAATCTTGCGTAGCACAAGCTCGCGCTTGAGGCGGCTGATGCGGTCGATGAAGAGTACGCCGTCGAGGTGGTCGATTTCGTGCTGCAACGCTCTCGACAGCAGTTCCTCACCTTCCACCTCGAACCATTTGCCGGTCACGTCCTGCGCCTTTACCCGTACTTTCGCGGCGCGAACGACCTTCTCGCGAATCTCAGGCAGGCTGAGGCAGCCCTCTTCCTCTACCTGCCTGCCCTCGGCATGGATGATCTCCGGGTTGATCAGCGCGAGCTTGTCCGACGGATTCTTCTTGAAGCTCACGTCGATTACGGTGATGCGTTTCGACATGGCGATCTGTGGAGCGGCGAGTCCAATTCCCTGCGCAATGTACATGCTTTCGAACATCTCCTCGACGAGCTGTTTCAGCGCGTCGTCGAAGACGGTGACCTCGTCGCCGCGTTGGGCGAGCACGGGTTCGGGCCACTTTACCACCTGGTGGATTTGTCCCGTGTACGGCTTATCTGCCTTCTTTGCCAAATCTCTCGTCCTCTTTCTGAAAGCTTAGAACCTGCGAATCTGCTCGCGATATGCTTCAAAATTGCGTTTCATCTCCCCCAGCGAATCGCCGCCGAACTTGTCGATCATCAGGCGTGCGATCGTCAGCGCTACCATCGCTTCGGCCGCTACACCGGCGGCGGGAACGACGCAGACGTCACTGCGTTCGTAGGCTGCCTTGACTACTTCGCGGCCTTCGAAGCTTACGCTGGCCAGAGGCCTGCGCAAGGTTGAAATAGGCTTCAGGTACCCGCGGACGACAACGTCCTCGCCGTTTGAGATGCCGCCTTCAATGCCGCCGGCGTTGTTGGTTTCGCGGGTGAATTTGGTGAATTTGGGGCCGCCATCCTCGGGCTCCGCGTCGCCCTGCTCATAGCTGATTGCGTCATGGACAGTCGATCCCATCGCGGCAGCCGCAGTGACTCCGCGACCTAGTTCAACAGCCTTTACGGCCTGCAGGCTCATGACGGCTTGTGCGAGCAGGCCATCCATGCGCTCGTCCCAATTGACGTGGGTTCCGACGCCGGGGGGGAGGCCATGGACGACTACCTCGAAGACTCCGCCGATGGTATCGCCGGTTCGCAGGGCCTTGTCGACCTCGGCCTTCATGCGCGCCTCGGCTTCAGGGTCAACGCAGTTCAGCAGAATCTCTTCCCGTGCGTTGGAGGCGGCGATCTCAGCCCAGGCAGCGTCGCGGCCAAGCTCGGACGAGCCGACGCGAATGACGTGGCTCCCTACTCCGACGCCAAACTCTGTAAGCAGCATTTTGGCGAGGGCACCGCAGGCGACACGGGCGGCGCTCTCGCGGGCGCTGGCGCGTTCGAGCACATAACGGGCGTCGGGGAAATCGTACTTCAAAGAACCGGCGAGGTCTGCGTGTCCGGGACGCGGGCTTTTGACCGCCTTATGCTTTTCGGCGTCCCCCGCCTCGACCGGCAGAATCTCTTCCCAGTTTTTCCAGTCGTTGTTGGCGAGGGTCATCGCGACGGGCGAACCGATGGTCTTGCCGTGCCGGACACCGCTGAGGATATGGGCCGTGTCGCGCTCGATGCGCATGCGCCCGCCGCGTCCATAGCCCTGTTGCCGACGCCACAGTTCGCGGTCCAGACGCACCTGATCTACCGGAATTCCGGCCGGCAAACCGCTTACGAGGGCGACCAGCGCCTCCCCGTGACTCTCTCCAGCCGTCGAAAATCGAAGCATTCTTATCTCTCAGCCCAAACTGAGATTGTAACAAGCAGCGGAATGTCAGTTGCCGCCCCATACCCATTTTGGGTATAGTCGTGATGGCTTCCCCCCATGAGTCAAAGCCCTTTGAAGTTCTTTCAGTTTGTCGAATCTCCGGCCTTCAGCCGCCACCGCGAGACCTATCTCGATGACGAGGCCTTCTATCAGCTCCAGCGAAGCCTCGCGGCGAATCCCGAAGCTGGCGACATGATTCCCGGAGCGGGCGGCATTCGGAAACTGCGTTGGAAGGACCCACGGAGGGGCGCAAGGGACGACGCGGCGGTCTGAGGATTGTCTACTACTGCTTCCTGACCGACGAGGAGATCTGGCTCCTGACTCTTTATGACAAGAACGAAGCGGACGATCTCAGCAAAGATGTGAAGGATTCGTTGCGCCGCGCACTCGAGGCGGAACGGGCGGCGAGGAAAACTGGAGGCGGCACATGAAGATGAGGGAATCGAACACAGCCCGAAGAGACATAGGCGCGGAATTGATGGAATCCGTCGCCGCGATGAAATCGCATCGCGAAGGAAAGACCACGTTACGGACCCACAAGCTGCCGTTGGCGCAGGTCAAGGAGACACCTGGTGCCGAGTTCTTCGTGGCTACGCGAGAGCGATTCAACGTCTCACGCACAGTGTGGGCAAACATGCTGCGCGTCAGTCCGCGCACGGTCGAAAAGTGGGAGCAGGGCGGTCAGGCGAGCCCCCTGGCCGCGACCTTCGTTGAACTGGTGGCTCGCTTCCCGGATACGCTAGAACGGCTTCAGACGCTGCCACGGAGAGTCGCCCGAACAGCGAAAGAGCGAACTTCCCCTGTTACTTCACCGTCAGCGCGTACGTCGTCGAATGCACCAGGAAGCCGTCAGTCGCGGTGATCGTGCAGGTGTACGCGCCGGGCAGAGTGGGG